>JAJTFC010000050.1 GCA_021298315.1 Planctomycetaceae bacterium | reverse complement strand
TGCCAGGCACTCCCCGCAAGTAGCCGTAAGTTGGCTAGCATTAGTCAACGGCGACTCCAAAAAATCAGGGTCTGTCCCCACTCGCATCAGCAATGCTTGCATTTCCAAGGGGCTGCCAAACAGGTGCCTGGCACTCCATGCAAGTAGCCGTAAATTGGCTAGCATTAGTCAACGGCGACTCCAAAAAATCAGGGTCTGTCCCCACTCGCATTAGCAATGCTTGCATTTCCAAGGGGCTGCCAAACAGGTGCCAGGCACCCGGTGCGAGGGCCGCAAAATGGATATTGCTTTTTCAAGCCGTTTTTCCGACGATCCACCCCGCTGCTCCTGGTGCCAAGGATGGTCAACAGCAACAGTATGCCATGCAATCCTTCTCTCAAACTCACGGATGTGCCATATGCCAAGCTACGGACCCTACGTCCCCTACTGGTTCGAAGCCTTCTCGCAATGCATCCCCTGGATCGTCCCAATCTTGGCTCTGGCTGGCCTTTGGATCGCGAGGCTTTGCGAAGACTCCAGGGTTCGTAGCATCGCTGAAGCTTGCTACTTTGGTGCCATGGTCGTCGCGGCAATGTTCACCCTGCGAACCATCCTTGCCGATGACAACTGCTGGCTCTTGCACACTTCAAGCCTGGGCCTAATGATCCTCGGGGCTGTCTTTCCTCATCATATGCTCGAAAGCACAGCCCAAGAAAGCCTCGGTGAAAACAGCCTTAGCGATGCACAAATCCGATAACCTACAGCCTGACCAGCGGACAGCTTATATCCTGGCCGGTGGAAAAAGCTCCCGGTTCGGATCGAGCAAAGCACTGGTCTTCATCGATGATCAACGCCAGATCCAAAGGTTGGCTAATCAGCTCGCCACCGATGCTTGGCAGACAGTGGCCATATCCCAAACCGCAAAAGAATTCGATTCCCTCGGAATCCGAACCATCGCCGATATCGAGCCAGACCAAGGCCCCTTAGCTGGTATCCTCGCAGGAATGCTTGATCTCCACGCCAACGATCGAGTCGCATCGGCTTGGGCAATATTTGTCACCTGTGATCTTTGGATGTGGAACCCAAGTTGGACCAACCTACTTGTTCCGCATTCTGTGGATCGAGAAAGCCAACTTGGCCTGCTACACTATTTCCAATCCAACGTTCATGCCGAAGGTTTTCTTCCCTTCCCGTGCTCAATCCACATCGATGCTTTACCCAAGATTCAAAATGCTTGGAAATCTGGGTGCCGTTCGATGCGAGAACTGATCGCAACCTTAGCTCACTTAGCGATCACCCACCCAATCCGGGAAGACTTATTGCCGTTGTCCTTCAACACGCCCGAGGATCTTACGCGGCTTCAGTGTCGAGTCGCCCGCGATGCGTCACACACTCCGCAGTGACCTTTGACGAGAACTTCACTGATCCTAGCGATGTTCAAATGACGACGAACCGTCGGGCTCGGTAGTGCCATATCATCGATGCACGATACGCTTCCACAGTCAACACACACAAAGTGAGGGTGACTGCTGCGATCATGCTTGGGATCCCTGAGCTCGAATCGCCACACGTGATCTCCTAGCTCTGTTCGAAGAACCAATTCGGCCTCGGCCAAATCGGTCAAATTCCGAAAAACGGTAGCTTTATCAAACCCCAATGGAACAAGCTCATCGGCAAGTTGCGCATGGGTTTGCGGTTTGCTCGAACGCTTCAACGCATTGATCACTGAAATCCGAGCAGGGGTGCTTCGCAGTCCAGCTTCCTTAAGCATCTTGCGAGCTTCATTGACTTCGTCGGCTGCGTTTTTCTTGTTCTTGTTCATCATGCACCTGAAGTCGCGTCCACTGGCCTGAGCACCGATTCGAGCCGCTTGAGGGTCTCGGGTGCATTGATCTCTAGCTTTCCAAATCCGAGGATGGCTCCCGCTGCAATAGCCTGTTGCTGGTGCTCTGCATAATTGGTGATGAGCATCACGGGAATATCCCCATAAGCTTCCGATTTTTTCAAAACGTGCAGTATCTCGATCCCATCGCTGTAATCGATATCGAGCTTGCGATTGATCAAGATCAAGTCGACCGGTTGCTGCTGAAGTAACGCAAGGGTATCGGACAATTGATCGGCCTTGAGAATCACTACATCGAAATGCTTACGCAGCATCCCGCTTAAGGCCGAATGGTCAGGTCCACAGTTACCAACATCGAGAACGGTTTTTTTGGACATCGCGGAAATAAAGGTTTGGTATCGCTCGAGATAGCTTTTGTTTGAAGGTAATCAGTCCGTCCGATACGAATGCACTACTTGAAGGTCATCAACGAGGCTTCGGCTAAAGGTATCGTATCAAAATTGGGAGCGGTGTCTTGAACTGAAAGCCATATCAACTGTCCATTGTGAATCGCAACATAAGAAATCCCACGTACTTCTTTTTCGATGCCGGCACCAATCCCCTTCCAAGACTTCTTTGAAAATTTGACTCCGTTAATGGTCGTTTCAGGTTGGCCAGTCGCTTGCCAATCTTTATGGTTTTTGGCGATCACAGCGAGGCGTGCTTCCATATGTTGTTCTTGAGTCAGCTTAGGGTCCACCTTGTCTTTCTCCATGATTCCGACAAGTAATGACGGAAAAGTTTCATCGTTACGTTTAGGGCCTTCGAATGACACAAGTGTGATACCTGCAGGCAATCTGGTATCGGGAACAGCCTTGAACCCTTTCGGTAATTGAATGCTGTGGCCTTGAATTGAATAAGTCTCTCCAAGCTCCCCGTTCGCACTTGTCGAAGAGACTGTACCTGAACCTGCCGCTGCAGGTTGGCCTTGATCTGAGCCACTCGGCGCTGCGCCACCCAGGAGTTTGACTTCGAGTTCGCGTACGATGTCGGTTTGTAGGTATTGCTGCATGAGCACCCGCGTCACGTCGATCATCTTGTCGATCCGCTCGGCTACCGGACCAGGTACTGGACCCATCTCGGTCGATGTCGCTCTTCGTAGGATATTTTGAATCTGTGCCGAGAGCGCTTCGTAATTCTTAACCTTCTTGAGTTCATCAAGCAACGCGAAGGCTTCGTCTTTTTTACCCTCCTCGATCTTATTTTTGATCCGAGCATCAAGGATCTTGCGACGGACAACCAGATCGAGAACCTCCCCTTGCAAACCCTTGAGAAATGCCTCAGCTTGCAATCGTCGGCGATCATCGGGTAAGTCGGCTTTTTCCTGATCTCGATAGCCGGTGATCATTGGCAAGCGGGCCAAAAGTGTCTCGCCATTCTTGATGTAGTAAAGGTATAAGGGGAGTTTGATTTGCATGGTGCGAGTCGGAGCTCGCTCACGCTTCTTGGCAGCTTCGGCAGCGGCTGCAATCGCCGCTTCATCGGCAGCGGCTGCAGCCACGGCTGGATCCTCGGCTTGTTCAGTTCCCCCTTCAGACTGATTCTCTTTGAGACTCTTTAAACGAATAGCAGTGGCTCTCGCCCTTGAGATCATTTCAACGGAGCTCGAAGTTGGCTGATCATAGGTGATCGTCGGAAGTTCCGTATTGGTAACGCCGATCATTCCTCGCCAATCGGTTCTGCCCAACATTTTCAGATCATCCGATCCTGGTGTTCTGAGATAAACCTCGGCCCCCGGCACGGCGCTGTTGGGCTGCCCACGGATTCCAAGTTTCAATTCCGTGGTCGGATAGTGCGGCTGAACCTTCAGCGCCACTCTCTTGGTTCGTCGATTCTTTGCTGCGACTAATGATCCGCGACTGGCCGCAAAGATGGCGCCGTAGAATCGGGCACTGTCAATCGGCTCGGTCACCGCGATGTAAGTAAAGGCGATGTTCTGAAGCTGAGTCGGGTTTCCGTTCAGATCGTCGCGTCGGATAAACGGAGCAAGTACATCTCCCGGGCCTATGACTACAGGTGATTCTGGTGAAGCGACCAACCCACTGGCTCTCACGCGAATAACAGCGGTCTTGTTGTCATTGTCCTCGATGCGTGCCATCGGAGTAAAACACCGACGTTGCAGATACGCCACTGTGTTGGGGATCTCTTGCACGCTGGCTACGGTTGTTGATTCCATCAAACCGATACGGCGTACAAAAGCGTCTAGCTCCTTGACTTGGATCCGAATACGTTCCCCTTCTTGCTCAACGGCCGCCAAGAATATCTTGTCTTTGTCTCTGAGCATCGCCTCAGGTTGCCACGGGAATCGGGTTGGCAAGGATCGGGCTACTTCTTTGAATCGATTCGCTTCGTTCTTAGGCACCAGTGCAGCAAACGTTTTACCGGTTCGTAAGTTCTCGATAAGAGCTTCGGCACTTGCTTCGCCCGCATCGAGTTTCGTCTGCATCTTGTTCCATTTTTCGTCCTTTAAGTAAGGGACGATGTCCCGTTGCATCGCGGCGTACTGCAAAGGGAACATAGAAATCTTGGGGATTCGCTCAATGACCGAATCGAGAGTTCGGACGCTATTTAGGCTCGCCGCCCGAGCCTCCGCATCCGCCTTGGCTTTTAACTCTTCTTCTTGCTGCTTGGTAAGCTTTTTGTTCTTTCTGAGTTCCTCGATGGCCGGATCAGCGACCGGTTTGGGCTGCATGGCCATGAAAGCGTCCTTGGCCGCTTCGCTCTTGGCCAACATCAGAACAAGCTCTCGAGAAAGCAACTGTTCGATCGTCAGATCATCGATGTGATAAAGAACCGATCCGAAAAGAGCATCTGGAGTTTCGACCACGTCGCATTGCATGGTCGCTCCAAACTCGATTTCCATGCACTCTGCGATCTTGCGTTCAATGAGCTGCTTGGACGCTTGGCTCAGCCCAAGCGTCGGTGAGATGCTCAGCCACACGCGAGCTTTGTAAGCGGAGTATTCCCAGACCTCGACCGGTTCGGATTTGCGAGTCTCAGATGGTTTGCTCTCGGGCGAGCTAGCGGTACTGGCCCCAGGAGCTGGCGATTTGTCTTGCGCTGTGACATCAGCGATGCCCATGCCCAAAACGAAAACAACAATGCAAATCGCAGGAAGGATGAATCTCATGGCATAGTTCACGGTGCTCGAACCCTCCATTTTTGGAGATCCTGGTAGAGTCCCAGCGGCTTTTTGGTCACTCCACTGATCTCACCTCGATAGGCGAATGACTCACCCACTTGCCACAATGGCAAGACAGGCAAGTGGGCGGCAACCAACGCATGCAAGTCTTGGCAACTTTGTCGCACCTCGCGCCAGTTCCTCGATGCGCTCAGCCCACTGAGGACTTGGACGATGAACTGATTGTTCGACTGTGCAGGCCCACCGATTCCAAACAAACGCTCTGCATCGGTCGCAGGCTCCCAAATCGAAGCCGTCAGATAAAGGATGTCGATGTTAGGCATCTCCCCTGGCTCTGGGACTTTGTCCAAAACAGCCAAGTCAGCTTGAACTCCAATGAGTTTCCATTGCTCGACGATGGCCTGTCCGGCCACCCGAGCTGCCTCGTAGTTGGGAACCCCTAAAGTCATCTTGGGGATCGGCGGCAGTGGCTCTTTACGCTTCTCATACTGCATCTTGAGTTTGCTATTGGTGATGAGCATCAACACCTTGGCCAGCCGCGGATCGTAAGCAAGATTGTCGACGCTGGTGTTGTAGGCGTAAGCGATCGGATCATTCTCGGTTACTCCGCGTGGGAACGGGCCGCTGATGACTCGCGACTGCTCCGCATCGGCCCCACCTAGGATCTCTCCTTTGAGAATCCCTTCACGGTTGATTGCATACAAAAGAGCTCTTCGAAACTCCCGGTCGTCCAGATACGGATTCGACGTGCGGGGAACGAGCATGTGAACCGTCGGCAGCGCATACGACTCGACGTTGATCGTTTTGGAAACAATCGATGCTTGGAGTTTCCTCGCATCGGCGGGGAACAACCGATCGATCGCTTCGATTTCACCTCGAAGTAAATCGTTGATGGCTTTTGACGGGTCTTCATAAAGGATTTCATGAATCTCCATCGGTTGGAAATCAGCCCCCTTGTTGCTCGGTGCCCATTCAAAGCGTTGGGTGTTTCCATCCTTGGACTTTGGTTTGTAGAGCACACCCACCGGAAGATTGCCATCGCCTATAGCCTCGATAGGCCACTGCAAGAACGCTTGCGGTAACACGTGGGGCCTGCGGAATCGCATTTTGAGTTTTTCGGGACCCGCTACCGAAACGGAATCGAAAATCGCGGCCCAGCCAGGTACATATTCATCCTTACCGATGGTCGCTCTTCGAAGGAATGACTGCGAAAGATCCAGACTGGTAGGGATGCCCGCTTGACCTGGATTTTGGATAGTCATCTCCAGTTCGAGCCGATCGTCGCTTTGCAGAAAGGAACCGAGGGAGAAACGATACTGCCCACCCTCAGGTCCTGTGCTGCGAAACTCAAAGAGGGGTCTCGAAATAAGCTGACCGGATCGGAACGCAGGCCAATTGGCGATCGCCGCCGTGTCGGGTTTGTCGGCCGTTTGAAAAACACCCACTCGAACGATCGGATACTCCTTGAGCAACTCTCGCAGCAACTCTTTGCCACCTTCGATTTGCGGTTCGATATCGAGCATCTTGGTCGCTTCGCGGCGAGCAGCCAAGTAATCCTTCTTCTCGCGATATTCGAGAGCTTTGGCTTTATACTCGTTGGCTAAATCCAAGAACTTACCCTTCCACTGCTCGACGACCGGCAAGGGGTCGTCTTGGTATTGCTTGGCCAACCTATTGATCATTGTCCTGGCCGACGAGAGATCTTTCTTTTGGAAGTAGGATTCGATCAACTGCCCGGACACATCGGTGATCAATCCACGGACGCGTTCTTTTTGAAAGTTAGGGAAGGACTTTTGGAGTTCTTCCAAAACGGCCATGGTGTGCGCCAATCGATTTTGCCGAGACATCTCTTCGGCGCTTTTGTAGAGAAACTCCTGACGCAGAACTTGCAAACCAGGCGTCTGTGGATAATTGACAAACAAGAAGTTCAAATGCTCGAAGGCTTCGCCAAAATTCTTGTCATCCACTAGCTTCTTGGCCCGGGCTAAGATCATCTGTTCGTAGAGCCAAATCTTGCCGATGTCTTTCCACTGCACTTCATAGCGACGCGTTGGAAACAAAAGGATCGTGACCTGAAACTTATCTGTCTCCTTGACGTTCGTCGGTATCCTTCGATTCTCAAACTCAAGCGGTGCGATCTTGACACTCCGACCCGTCGCCTCAGGCTTGAGCGTGACGACATCAAAGGGTTCTTCGTCCATCAAGGAACCCAGAACCTCGATCTCCTCGAGAACCTTGTCCAAGTCGGTTTGAGCCCAAAGCGAACCGGTTGTCAAAGCAGCGCATAACAAGCTTAGAACAATGACGAACGCTCTGGACCGGATAGCAAACAAAGGTTTAAAACAAATGCGGATCATCGATTCGCCCCGCTGCTTGCCGAGTTCGCTCCAAGCGTATTTTCCAGTGGAAGCGAAACACGAAGAATCGTTCCTTCATCACCTGGGACTAGCAGTCCCTTGGGCGTGATTACCGGTGTGCCACTAATGGGCTCGCCCGCAGTTGTCTTTGCGATGACCTTACCGTCGGAAGCCGAAACGCGAATCAATTCTCCAGTGGTGCTTGCAATCAAGATGTCCGAACCATCGAAGATCGGTTTGCCAACGAGTACCGTTTGTGGCATGGGCTGACTCCAAAGCAGCTTGCCTTGGCTGCTGAAGGCGACCAAGCCTTCGATGTCGCTCAGTGCCAAGCCGATGGCTTGTGAGTCGCTCGATGCGGTGTAGGGACCCCAAGCAAATCGGCCTTCGAAATTCAGCGAACCGATCTTTTTGAATTCACCCGATTCATAGAAGTCCAGGAAGTCACCCGATGGCCCTGGCGAGAGCCCCACGACCACATCGTTGATCGTATCGATGCGGCCTTTGATTCCACGCTCCAAAGGCTGTGCGTTGAGAAGTCGCAACTGCTTGCCCGTCGAGAGTTTGTAAAGGTTTCGGCGTTGGTCGGCGATGACCACCGACTGTTTGTCTCCAAGAAGCACTGGATTCATCCACACAGGCCGCTCGCCTGCGGAAATCGTCGGCTGAAACGCCGTACCAATCTGCTTGCCTGTTTCAGGATCCAAAAGCAGTAGCTGGGCGTTTTCAAGTGGTACCAATATCGAATTGCCCACCGTGATCGCTTCCGCTACCGGATACGAACCGGCCAGATCCAAAACCACTAGCTTGGAGGTCGAAGAGGTTTTTCGAGCAGGATCGATCAGGAGCATTTGGCTACCTTGTGCCGAATTCAGGAGCAGATTGCGTCCGTCGGCAAGGGGTATTGGGTTTGAGAAAGTCATCGAGCGCTGATTGCGTCCCATGTTTTCGATCGACATGGTGGGTTTGAGGCCGACTGTCTCGGTTGCAAAAGCTGCATCTGGAACGTCGAACGTAGCGGCTTGGCTCGTCACAGCAACGACACCTTGAGATCCACTAGCCAACGCTGTAACGGGATTCCCGATGTCGGTCTCCCAATAAGCATCCCCGGTCTTGGGATTGATTGCGGCAACTCGCACTCCGGCATTCCCACGAACGACGCGGGAGTGAAGGATCACATCTCCGAGTTTGATGGGCCGAGCGGTGAATTCATCGAGGTCTTCTTTGAGCCAAATCGAGTTTAGTTTTTGACCGGTGATTTGGATTTGGTAGTAGGAAAGACGATTCGAGGCCAACCAAAGATCTGTTCCAGACATCAAAGGCCAAGTCGCTTTGGGGGCGGCTTCATTGGAAACCAGATTAACCATCTTGAAGACTTTTTCTTTAGGATTGGTGACCTCGACATCCAAGATCGCGATTTCACCAAGGTTGGTAGCTACGGCCAAACGACGGCCTTCGATCTGTGGTTCTATGACCACGTGACCTTTGAAACGAACAGGGGCCTGTGCCAACTTGAGTTCGGTTCCATCATCGTTGGTCGAGTAGACTCGCATCAACGAGTGATCCGGGCCAGCGTTTTCAAAGAGGATCAATTGGTTCAAGACCCAAATAGGGGGCACTGCGATAGTGCCCGGATTGTGTCCAATGTAGACGACTTCGTCGCATTCACCATTGCCGCGACTCAGGACGTAAAGGTTTGAATGGTTACCCAATACATAGCGTTTTCGCTTGCCTGGCGCTCCACCGGTTGGCACATCGATCGGTTGTGGGATCTTCTTAGACCACCGAGGCTGGCCGCTGATGGCATCCAAGCAATGAACACTGCCTCCTGTGGTCGTTACGAAAACATCGTCGCCATCGATGCTCGGTTCATGGATGGGTTCCGGGAACTTCGACTCCCAAACGACCGCACCGTCCTTGGCCGCTAGCCTCGATACGGTTCCCCGGGATGCGACGGTCACGAGTGTGTCGGAATCTGCGGTTGCTGAAATCCGTTTGGGATCTCCCGACCAATCGCGACCGATGAATTTGCGCCAAACGACTTTCCCATCAGCCACCGCGATCGCAACAACAGAACCTTTCACGCGCAGGAAAGCTATGTCATCGGGGTTCGACTCGATGGGGTTGCCGACACGGCTTGTCAGCAATGCTGTAGGTGCAGCGAATGCACTGACGGTGTCTTGAATCGTCGGTGTGGCGTTGGATTTGGCCACCGAGCCTCTCTGAATTTCCGTCGCTTGGAGCATTAACTCTCGAAGCTTGCTGTTTTGATCCAGGACTGGGTATTTTTTGACAAGATCTTTTCGAAGATCGTAGGTCTTATCGACATCCTTAGACTCGATACTTGTAGCCATCGTCTTGAGGGTACTATCGAGATCTTCGCTTTGCTGGATTTCTCGCACAACACGCTGCTGGTCTTCTTCGAGACGTCGGATACGAAGTTCGTTTTGAGTTCGTTCTTGAGTCCCGACATAGCGAGGATCGCGGATGAGTTCCATCTGTTGGTTCATCGTGGCAACGAGTGTCTTTCGATCTTCGATCCCTGCGGTATTGTCCGCTTTAGCGATGAATTTTTCGGCGATTCTAAGGAGCACATCGGTGATCTCGACTCGCATGCTGGACATGCCCGCCTCGTTGACCACTTTGGGCAAGAGTTCCTGGGCTGAGGTGAGCCCTACAGACGGGTCTGCATTTTTCTCGGAAGCCTCACGAACCTTGGCTAAAATCGCTTTGACCCTGGCGATGCTTGCGTTCTCGTCGGTTGGGAAACCAGAAGCAAACTGCTCGTACTGCCTGGCCGCACGTTCGTAATCGCGATTCTTATAGAAACTCTCCGCGACTTCCCAACTCTCTTTTGCATTCCCTGAGGAAAACCAGATGTACAGCGGGACTAGAAGTGTCAACAGGAACAGGACGATAAAGCCCACTCCGATAATCCCAAATGTTTCCCAAGGACTTTTCTCAGGTATGTTTTTGACTACCGGAGCCTTGGCCATGGCCACATCCTTGAGCGAATCATCGCCAAGCAATTCGGATGTTTGTTGTTTCTTTTTCTTGGACTTGCTTGAGGATGTATCTGACTCCTCGACGACCTCGGCAACCTCGACAATCGGTTCTTCAACGACTTCCTCGACCACCTCGACGACGTCTACCGGTTCGACTTCCTCGGCTGGAAGGAGATCTTCGACCGAGTCGCTCTGGGCTTTTTTGCCACCAGTGACTGTCGTTCCTAGCGATCCCTTGGCGGCAGCCGTCGCTTGTTGCTGTTCCTTTAACTCTGTGACGAGCTTGGTCGCTTGGAAGCGGGTCAATTGTCCGTTTTCGACCAGGATACGAGCGAGGGCTTCGGGGGTTACACGAACCTTGGACTGCTCGACCATCTTCTGAAGTTCAAGGATACTCTCGGGATCGAGTAGACCTTTGCTTTCGAGCATTTGGATGAACTGCGATGCGCTCATGAACTACTCAAACTCCTCAACGACCTTCACACTGAAACTACCAAAGCCGGCTTCTGTGCCAGCATCTAGCGCAGCGACAACCGATGCGTAGATACACTCTTCGTGGGCGTCTATTTGCAATCTTAAAGCATCATTTTGCCAACCCTTGGCGGCCTCGGAGCGGGCTTCACCTAAAGCCAGCAACAGACCTGGATAGCTGCCAGCGTCGTCCATTGCAGGATGCAGCACCATCGAGAACTCTCCATGCCTATCGTTCACTAAAGCGGCGGTCACTGTCGCCTCTGGGACTTCGATCTGCGAGTCGCCTCGGTAATTTTCATGCTTGGGATCCATAAGTCTCACTAGGGTCTTGCGTTTTCGCTAACTAGGCTGGCTTGGTTTTCTAGGCACGATGGCGAATGTCACGCTTCTGTTCTGGTAACGCACAGATTTTGAAAGCTTCCGGAACCTGAGCCAATCCGGAGCCAACCAGATCCCTATTGAAAACATCTGATGCATCCCCCAAGATCAGGGGCAGCGGTGGGAATGAGGCTAAAACTTCCGCACGAATATGCATGAGAATCGCGGTGCTTTTGAAGAAAAGTGAAACAAGACCAACGGCGGGCCGGGACTGCACGAGAACCACGAACCAGCCACCACTACCGCTTTCCAATATACTCAGAAAAAAGGGGTTTGAGGACAGTCCATTTAACAGAATTGCAAAACCGACGGTGTTCCCTCTGGCTTCCCTAAAAACCTCCTCATCACCCCCTAAGAAACTGGGCTGATGCAGAAAAGCCAGTTAGCTCCTTTCTAAATTTCTAAATCGTCAGGTTTGCTCAAGGGGGCCAGGCTTCCAACGGCGTGCAAGGGTTTTCCCTGAATAATCAACCGAATCTCCACAAACACCGCTGTCAAAATCGATTCGGTCGCTACCAACCGAACCGGAAAAATCATTCGGAAGATTTGTTCGGGATTTTTCTAAAGTCTTCCACAACGAGCTTTTTGTTATCGGGCATCTTTAGCGTGTCGGTAAAACTCGTCAGTTATGCGGATCGCACCGACGGAAGATCCTCATTGCCAACCTTAGTGTCCCCTTGCCAGAGTCCCATCGAGAAAATGTTCAAACCTCCCGCAAATCGAACCTACCACAAATCCTCCAAACGCAAACAAATTGACCCGACGACATGCGAAAGGGATTACTCAAGCGATGAACTGGAATTCATGCAAGCGCTCGAACGCTACAAAAATTCCAGTGGACGCAAGTTTCCGACATGCAGCGAAATACTCGAAGTCCTTCGTTTTATAGGTTACCAAAAAGTCGCTCATGTGGATGCCTCAAGCAGCCACTCCAATGCCGTTGCTCAAAGTGCCGAAGCGAATCTCGAAAAGATCGACCAAGCGATTCGCGATTTGGCTACTCAGTGAAACGGTACTCGTACTCGAAGGAACGTATTGGGATGTCGTTGACATACGGTCCAAATACCGGGGTTCCAGCTTGCTTGAAAAAGTGATCGCCTTGAATCGATCCAGGCGTTTTCGAGCACGAGCACCGCGATGCTGATTACGAGAAAACCGAATTATCCCTGGGATACGATCTGACCACCATCTGGACCGGCTCCCGGTCCAAGTTCGATGGTGTAGTCGGCAGCCGAGTTGAACATCTCGTTATGTTCGATCGCAATGACACTGTTGCCTTTGTCGATCAACAACCCAATGCACTCGACAAGCCGCTCGACATCTTGGAAATGCAATCCCGTTGTCGGTTCGTCCATCACAATGAGCGACCCACTCTTGTCTTCTAAGTACGATGCCAATTTCAATCGCATCGATTCGCCGGCCGAAAGGGTCGATAGACTCTGGCCCAAGGGCAAATACCCGAGCCCAATGTCCCGCAAAGGCTTGAGCTTCTGATTGAGTCTCTTTTCCCCTCGGAAAAACTCCGCCGCTTGATCGGCGCTCATCTCCAAAACCTGCGCAATGTTGCGGTCCCGATAAGTCACATCGAGGACCTCCGGACGGAACCTTTGCCCACGGCACTCGGTGCACTGCAACTGAACATCTGCCATGAACTGCATGTCAACAAGCGTAAACCCCAAACCCTCACACACCTCACAGCGACCTTGCCCTGAATTGAAACTGAAATGACTGTCGCTGATCCCCGAGGCCTTGGCCATCGGTGTCGAGCCGAAGAGACTTCGGATCTCGTCCAAAACTTTCAAAAAGGTCGCAGGACAAGATCGAATCGATTTGGCGATGGGCGTTTGATCGATCGCAATGACCCGTTTGATCGCTTCTGAACCCTCAAGATCCTTACATGCCAAACCACCAACGGAATCTTCACCGGTTCTCTTGAGCACCGCAGGCACAAGCGTATCGAGCACCAAGGAGCTTTTTCCAGAACCGCTGACCCCTACCACGCTCACAAAGCACTTCAATGGAATGCGCAAATCGATATTCTTGAGATTTCTCCCTGTGGCTCCAAAGAGGGTAAGCCAACCGTGTTCAAGCGGACGCTTCGTTCGCGTTAGAACCTTTGCATTCAAATACTTGGCCGTCAGACAACCCGAACGCTTGAGCTCTTTGGGGCTACCCTGGAAACAAACCTCTCCCCCACGGGATCCGGCACCCGGCCCAATCTCGATGACCTGATCTGCTTGATGTAGCAAATAAGGTTCATGCTCGATCAGAACCACGGTGTTACCGCGATCAACCAACCGTCTTACCGATTGGGCTACCCTCTGAGTGTCGCTCGGATGCAAACCTACCGTTGGTTCGTCGAGCACATAAAGCATGTCCACTAAATCCGATCCGAGCAGGTTGGTCAAATGGACTCGCTGTGCTTCGCCCCCACTGAGGGTATGCATGGTGCGAGATAGGGTGACATATCCGAGCCCCACTTCCTGGAGATATCGCAATCGGGAAAGAACCTCGGCAATGCCTCGGGAGATTCCCTCCTGAGAGTCGCTTGGAAATTCAACAAGTTCTCGCTCAATAAGAAGCATTCGGTCGACAAGCCGATCGATCGATTCCTCGGTCCATTCGTAAAATGTAGATGCGTTGTGCCGATATGCCAAAGCAGCATTCGAGAGTCTTTGACCCTTGCAAGCTGTGCATTTGCGATACGACTTCCAACGGGTCAAAAAGACCCGAACATGCATCTTGTACTTTTTGCGTTCGAGCCACGCAAAGAAACCCTGCAATCCACCAAACCGATGTTTACTAGATCCTTGCTCAATGAGCTCCCAATCCTTCTTTTTGAGCTTCTCTACAGGGAGATCCAAAGGGAGATCGAATTCAGGAGCCAGTTCGATTAGCTCATCGAGTTCATGGCTGTAGGCCGGTGTTCGCCAGGGCGCAATGGCTCCTTGGCGAAGACTCATGGATCGATCCGGCAGGATCTTGTCCATATCGAGCGTCGATGTTTCCCCAAAACCAGTGCAATCGGGACAAGCTCCTATGGGACTGTTGAAACTAAAAAGCCTCGGCTCTGCCATCGGAACCTGCAAACCACACTTCGAGCAACGAAGCTCCGATGAAAACCGATGAACGTGAAATGCTTTGCCGTCGACCAGAAAACACTCTGGTTGCAAATCCTCTTGAGGATCGCATTCGACGAGCACTGCAATCTGCTCTGGACTCCGCTCGAATGCTTGCTCGATCGATTGACGCAATGCACTATCGATCGATGATGAAATACGAAATCGATCCATCACCACATAGGCTTGGCCTGATTTTGGAAACACACTCGCGAGCTTTTTCTTATCCGCCGAGAGCTCGACGGTGACCCCTTGGACGATCAATCGAATCCAACCCGTGGCTTGTAGTTCAAAGAGCAACTCGGACAACTGGGACTTGCTAGTCCATGCGATCGGGAATACGAGCATGGCTCGGCAACTCGGCAATCGCTCGATAAAACGAGCCACACGATCGGTCGTGTAGGACTCGATCGGGCAATCGCATGCGATGCAAGTGGGTTTGGAGATCAGCGAGAAGACCACGCGCAGCGGCTCTAAGAGATCACTGGCCGTACCAACCGTGCTGCGATTGTTTCTAGATCGATCCGAACGGGTGATGGCAAGCGTCGGTGGTAAGTGATCGAGCCTATCAAATTTTGGTTTGTCCAGACGAGCAAGAAACTGCCGGGCATAGGCCGAAAAGCTTTCGATGTACCGACGTTGGCCTTCGGCATACAAGGTATCCAAAGCGAGCGAGGTTTTCCCACTGCCGCTGACTCCGCAGATGACCGTCAACTGGTGAAGCGGGATGTCGATATCCAGATGCTTGAGGTTGTGCTCGATTGCCCCCCGAAGCTCGATTGCCCCCCGAAGCTCGATTGAAGGCATTGGGTTAGATCGCGACATTCAGAAAACGAAGAAGCGAGATCGTCCAACCGATGGCAAGAAACATGACTCCCAAAATAGCAAGATAAACCCAGACCTTGGTCAGCATGCAGGAGGATGCGACTTCTGCGGGTGGATCGAGTCGTTGACCGATCCATTGATCTCGCTGCGAGCCACTGGAAAACCAGTGGCAATCGATCAGTTCAAGCAGTCCGTATTCGATCGAAAATTCTAAAACACCACACTCGATGCGACGATCGCTGGGACTTTGGCAAGTCATCGATTCAAAGCACCAGATCTGTCGACCGTACTTGCTTTCGGTTTCTTCCTCGAAGTGGTAGGGACGAAGGTTCTCGATACGTGAGGCAGATTCCTCGGATTCTCGGAACGAAAGTTCCCGAAGGGCATGCTCGGTGACGGCCTGCCAAGTTTTTTTGGGGAACTGGATGTGCTCGACTTGATGTCTCACGGTAAGATTCCTTCTTGGTCACTTCCTTCTGAAGGTTCGTAATATAATAGATCCGCAGTCAATCTCCAAAGGGATCTTTCCAAGAGAACCCACGGATTTTGAACCAACCAATTTGGGGGCAAAACGCCTTGTTCGAACGAAAAAGCCTCAAGTGGCCGATCCTCGTCGCCATTCTAATGATCGTCATGTTGGTGGGACTGACCGTCGGTTGGGTCTTGCTCAACATTTCGAGCGCTTGGGATGCCGGAACAAAGAATCGCTCTGCGGTCTACTGGGTCTTGCTGAGCGTCGGTGCGATCTTTTTCGCTTTTTTGCTAGCAGGGGTGATTCTCTACCTGATCTGGATCATACAAAACGTGAATCTAAATCGTCGCCAGAGTAATTTTATCGATGCGGTAACGCATGAACTCAAAACACCCATCGCTTCCCTAAAACTCTATTTGCAAACGCTTAATCGACGCGATGTCGAAGGCCCACAAAGGCAGCAGTTCTATGGGACGATGATGGAGGATGTCGATCGATTGGATAGGCTGATTAACCAATTGCTCGATGTAGCAAGGCTTCAGAGGGATCAGCAAGACCCATCGTCCAAAGAATGGGTTTCGCTCAGACCTATTACCAACGAGTGCGTTGGTCGCCTGGCAAAACAACATGCGCTCAGTAGTGAGGTGTTTCAAGTCTTTATCGAGGACTGCCAGGTTCTGGCTCACAGAATTGACATCGATGTGCTCTTGGGGAATTTGCTTGACAATGCGATCAAGTATTCCTCGAACGAGCCGCAGGTGGAGGTTCGGATTACTTTCCAGAATCAATCGGCTTTAATTGCCATTTCAGACAATGGCCCGGGGATCCCTAGGCATTTGCGTCGTAAGGTTTTTTCCAGGTTTTATCGGTCAGGAGATGAGCTTGAGCGGCGCAAACCTGGGGTGGGTTTAGGGCTGTTTTTGGTGCGATCGATCGTCGAGCGACTCAAAGGGTCGATCACTGTCTCGGAGCGAATCAATCAGTCGGGAGCGACGTTCTTGGTGACCTTGCCCGCAAGACAAGAGTCTTAGACTGATCTGTCTGATCCGTCCGATCTGTCTGATCTGTCTGATCTGTCTGATCTGTCTGATCTGTCTGATCTGTCTGATCTGTCTGATCTGTCTGATCTGTCTGATCTGACGGATCTGACGGATCTTACGGATCTTACGGATCTCATTCACCCCAATAAAAAAGCCCTGACCGCGTTGTCAGGGCTTTTCAATACTTGTCAGATTGCCGCAAGCAAATCGCTTACTTCTTCATGCGGCGGCGGATGAGAGTTACACCGCCAAGGCAAAGAAGGGAAGTCAAGGCTGGCTCAGGAACTACAGAAGGTGCACCTTCGCTAAAAATAGCGAGAGTCGCAGCAAGGGAGGAACTACTCCAACCACTTCCAGAATTTTGTTTGTAGCCGGTGAAAGTCCAATCAGACCTATTTTGAGGTGACGGAGAATTGGAGCTACCCTCAAGAAACCAAGTGGCATTTGTAGAAACAGCGATGAAATACGACGTATTCGCGTTTAAAGTGGTGTTGAACGAAAATGGCACAACACTTCTATCATTCACCGTAACGGAGTCGGAAGCAACGGGAGTCAAAAGATTTGGATTACCCCCAACATCGTTGTAGATCCCAAGAGTAATGTTGACCGTTGATGGAAAAGCAATACCGAAGAGAACAGCATTAATCTGTTTGACCGTCAGTGCATTGTTCCCAGTAGTGAATCCTGCTACGACTCTCACTGCGCTTTGAGCTTGTGAAGAGCCGGTTGAAGTATCAGAGTTACCTGAACTACCCATATTGGACAATTGCAACACCACGCCTGCTTGTGCACTTGTACTGCTAATCAACGCCGCAGTAGCGATTACCAAAACTCTAAACAGCTTCACTACAAAGCCCCCCTAAAAATCCTTGCAATCAACCCTTGTCCAACACGCTTGAGTGTTGGGCACACGCACGACTCGCCCTTCTGCTCCGAAACCTAAGGGTACAAATTGAGAGTTGCCTCCCCGAAACACAAAGTCTCCCAAAGGGCTAAAGACTGTAGAAAGCGTCGATTATCACTAAGGTTGGCATTGAAAAACCTGGATCGCTCCAAGTTGCACTCCTGGGAATGGATCAACGGTTGTTTCCCTGGCTCCCTCCCTAAGAGCCCTAATCCTTGGTTGTTCGGTGACTGTGGCTCGGACTTTGGCTCTCGATGCACTCCGGCAAAGAACACCTTGCGGTTTAGGGCCGCTGGCGCATTCGGCCCCAAGTGCCCGGTGATGCTCAAGGCTAGGTTGGCCTCTGGGGTAAGCAAAAGAACCTTTCGAGCCAGTTCCTCGCTGGCCTGGGGGCTGACAGGTCCGATTTTTGGTTCGGCTAGCATGTGCTCATCGAGACCCAACCACTTGGATTTTGTGTCGTTGCGGTAAACGACCATCGAGCCGCAAAAGACATCCGAAACGCCCGGAACACTTGTAAAGGCTGCCGACACCAGTCCTCCCGTGCAGCTTTCTGCTAGCACGATCCTCTGGTTGGACTCCCGAAGTAGCCTAATCACTTCGAGAACTTTCGAGTAAATTGCTTGTTCCAAGTGGCCCAGCCGATCGCTTGCACTTGTCATTTTCGAAAACCTCTCGCTACGAACCTCAACTCAAAACTGAAAAACCCCCAGCCCATGGCGACTGCTCCGAAAAACTCCAAGGCTCACCCGGTGCCAGGCACCAATCTACCGGCATTCTGCTTTGATACCATCCAGGAACTATCCCATTACGCGGCCCACATCGTAGCGGGCTTGATCCGCGAACGGGCGGCCTTGGGTCAACGAACCGTCATCGGACTACCTGCCGGCTCAACTCCACTGACGACGTTTCGAGAGCTGATCCGATTGCACCGCGAGGAATCGTTGGACTTCAGCAGCGTCGAATTGTTTCTGCTCGATGAATACTATCGACTGCCTGCCCATAGTCCGCAGTCGCACCAAGCCTGGCTCCGCGAACACTTGATCCAATATGTCAATATTCCTAAACAACAGGTGCACTATCTGGACGGTAACATTGCCGAAGAAGACATCGATGCGCATTGTTTGCGTTTCGAGGAATCGATCGAGCTTGCCGGGGGCTTCGATTTGGTGCTCTTGGGGATCGGCATGAATGGCCACATCGGCTTTAATGAACCGTTCTCCTCGCGGCGGAGTAAGACGCGTCTATGCACGTTGGATTCGGTGACGCGCCGAGGTGTCGCGAGCGATTTCTTTGGTGAGGACAACGTACCGAGCGAAGCCCTTACGGTGGGCCTAAGCAGTATCCTTGCAGCCCGACGCATACTGCTGCTAGCACTAGGCGAGCACAAAGCCAAGGTCGTTGCCGAGACGCTCGAAGGCCCGGCAACCGAGCGACTGCCCGCTTCGCTTCTTCAGGATCACGGAGATGTTCGCGCGCTGATCGACACGCCCGCTGCAGCCAACCTCAAAGGTGTTGCGACACCTTGGCTATTGCACCATGTCCAATGGACCGATGAGCTTACAAAACGCGCTACGCTTTGGCTTTGTCAAAAAACCAGCAAGCCCTTGCTCAAGCTTACCGACGAAGACTTTCGCAACAACGATTTGCACGAACTGCTTTGGAAACAGGGGAGTGCCGAGAAAATCTCTCATCGAGTTTTCGATTGGATGATCAGCACCATCGAATCGCATCCAGCCGGGCTCAAGCCGAAAACGACTTTGTGTTTTAGTCCCCATCCCGACGACGATGTCATCAGCATGGGTGGTACGCTGATTCGTCTGATACAAGACCAGCACCATGTGCACATCGCCTACATGACTTCGGGTAACATCGCCGTCTTTGACCACGATGCCCGAATGGTCGCCGACTTGGTCAGCGAGTACAACAAACTTTTTGGAATCGATAGTGAAAAATCATCCCAGATGGCCCTCGCGGTTCGCGCCGACTTGGATCACAAATCGCCCGGCCAACCCGACTCCGATTCGATCCTCAGCATTAAGGGTCTAATCCGCAAGAACGAAGCCCGCGCTGGGGCTTTGTCGATCGGCTGTCCGGAATCGAACCTCCACTTTTTAGATCTCCCCTTTTATCGCACCGGGACAATCGCCAAGAAACCTGTCGGGCCCGAAGACATCGCGATCATCGACGAGCTGCTCAGGCGACTACGGCCCGAGCAGATCTATGTTGCAGGGGATCTAGCCGACCCACACGGCACGCACCGCGTATGCGCTGAAGCTATCTTTGCAGTCCTTTTGGATTGGAAATCGCGGGGCGAACCGATCCCCGAGGTCCTCATGTATCGTGGGGCTTGGCAAGAGTACCCGCTCCATGAGATCGAAATCGCTGTGCCACTTAGCCCCAGCGACCTTGCTCTCAAACGCAATGCGATTTTTATGCACGAAAGTCAAAAGGACAAAGCTCTCTTCCCTGGGAGCGATCCTCGCGAATTTTGGCAGCGGGCCGAAGACCGCAATCGAGGCACCGCCGATAGCTACAACAATCTCGGCCTGCCTGAGTACCTCGCCATCGAAGCCTTCGTACGCTGGAAAGGCTTGCCGATCTAATCAGACAGATCAGACTGATTTGCTATCAAACATCCATCTTGATTTTGCGCAATTGCATTTGCTATCTGCACTGGCATTCGAGCTTTCGAATCCTCGCAATCGATTTCAGATATCAATGACGCACCATCAATCAATTCCATGGAGTCTGGCCGCTTGGCTTTTGGCTAGTGCCGGCTGGGCCTTTTGTCAAATCCCCCCTGAATCGATTCAGATTAAACTTAACGAAAATTCGCTCGAACCGGATGTCATTACCGCCAGTTCCATCGAGCCGGCCAAAGAACTGAGTCTGCCTCCTGAGACACTCTCTGAGATCGCCGCTCCGAAGATTGTGTATTTGCAAGCCCCAGCGGCTAGCATGCCGAACTCCAAGCAGCCTTCTGCAGGTGGCGTTCTTTTGCAAAGCGGTGCAGGGCAATTGAAGGTCTCTGGAGCGTTGTCGTTGCTAGGCGTTTATGGATCGGATCGATCCTTTGTTCCATGGAGTCCGCTCTTTATGTTGCCTCCCGCGTTCTTGGGTGGCAACACCTCGACGTTCGAAGCTCATGCACGGCAATCGAATTTGCAGTTCCTCTATGCGGGGCCTGATGTCGCTGGTTGGCAGACGGGGGCTTTTGGCAAATTCTATTTTACCAACTCAAGCCTCACATCGGACACCTACGGCTTTATGCCAATAGTGGCTTTTGGAGAAATCCGCAATGAGCATTTTCGATTTGCAGCAGGGCTCCAACCCGACCTGTTTGCACCTCGCGATCCTATCGTTATTCCGATGACCCTCATGGGTGGTACAGGAAACGCAGGAACATTCCGAGGTCAGCTTCGTGGAGAAGCTTTCTGGAAGCCCAACGATGCGTTTCAAGCGACCTTGCAAACCGCCTTGAGCGATCCGATCTCGACGGTGCTGATCGATTCGAGTCGACGGACGACCGAGTCCGATGGGATCCCGAATTTCGAGGTGCGAGGTGTTTTGGGTTTTGGCGAAATCGAAGAGCTTGCCGGGGGGCGAAAGGAGCGACCTTTGGAGTTGGCCGTAGCGGGGCTGGTTGGTCGGATCCGAAACTCGCAGATCATCTACAGCCTTGAGGACATCGATCCGAACATTCCGATCCGTTCGATCATGGACATCGGGGGCATGTCGGTCGACAGCAAGATCAACTTGACGGACCGTTTAGGGATCATCGGCGAGGGGTACTTTGGCCAAGGCTTAGGCAACTATGCTGGGACGATTTTCCAGACTTTTAACTCACAGACATTTGAGGCCATTCGGGGTCAGGGTGGGTTTTTGGAAGCGTTTTTCTACCTGACGAACCGATTGCATTTGCACATGGGCTATGGGATCGATGCGGCATTGAGGAGGGATTTGCCTGTTAGCGCCGGTGCGATTGCCCGCAATTCGGCTTACTACGGCTGTCTTTTCTGGGACATAACCCCTGCGTTGCAGTACGGAGTACAAGTCGACTATCGGGAGACCGATTTTGCGGTTTTGAACGACAATTCCGGGTGGATTGTCTACAACCAATTCGCTCTTCGTTTTTGAAAATGAGACGCTTGATTCAGCGCGGATCGACGCTATACTATCGCGTCCCAAAGCGAGACTTTCTCGGTTAGGAACATTGCTCACAGCAACGGGCTGACTCTTCCAGTGCAGCGTTGTCGAGCGATTTCCAGTTGGTTCCACCGGGGTCGTAGCTCAATTGGTTAGAGCACCGGACTGTCGATCCGGAGGT
Organism: Planctomycetaceae bacterium; assembly: GCA_021298315.1. Classification (GTDB taxonomy): domain Bacteria; phylum Planctomycetota; class Planctomycetia; order Pirellulales; family Pirellulaceae; genus JBKCUI01. The sequence continues at coordinate 23,638 of JAJTFC010000050.1, read as the reverse complement.
TGCGGGTTCGAGCCCCGTCGACCTCGCTTTTTGGGCCAGTGTCGGTAATTTCTCCGAAATCACCGCACCTTCTGCTTCTATCTTCGGTGCCCATCGTCCCTCCGGGTCCCAACAAATCTTTGAGGGGATCGCTTGCTAACAATATATTGTCCCGCTGGGCCAAAGACCGTCCAAGCGGTCTTTTTCGAGCGCTGCATCAGAGCTGATGAGCGTCCATCAGCGGTTCAAAAAAACAGTCCTACGCGCCGTCGGCCCCCTCTATCCCCCCGCCTTTTCTCCCCCAGCCAAAGCCCTGGGGGCGAAAAGGGGCCAAGCAGCCTTACGCGCTTGATGGTACGTTCCGCGGTTGGTGGTTGATCTTGGTGCGATCCATGCATAGCGACTGTGTCTGAAATCAATAAAGCGTCCGATCGTGCGCAGCCGCTTCACGTACCCTACGCTGCATTAGCGTTCATCAGCGGTCGGCTTTGGTCTTTATTCGCGATGACCAGCGCTGATCAGCGGTTGCGAAGATCCACAAAAGAAAATCGGGCCGGCGGGATTCGAACCCACGACCTCTACCACCCCAAGGTAGCGCGCTAATCCAGGCTGCGCTACGGCCCGATTCTTCGTCGAACAAGTAACCTTGCCAACTCTTAGACCCTTTCTCCCAAACGAAGGGTCGCGTTTGGAGATCTAAAACAAGTCTTGTCGACGGGCGAGAGTTTAACGCATTCGGCCCGTTTGGCAAACCGCCAAACAGGCCGAAATTCCATCAATCTATCTTTGCACGTGCGATCTACTGGACGCGCAGACGCTTTTGAATGTCAGTCTCAAGCACCCCAAAAACCTGCTCGTGACGCTGAACGGACATCTGCAAAGCCGCAAGCAAACGCTTGGCCGTGTAGAAATTCATAATGATCCGCTGCTTGACATGGATCGGATCCTTGGGAATCCCAACCGGTTGTGGATTCAAACCAAAGTCGACAATCAACTCTTCTGGGGATCCAGTGACTCGGCAAAAGTTCGCATACAGGGCAATCGCGTCTTCGTCCTTGACCTGTACGGTGACTTGCTGAACTGCCTGGGAGCCACCAACTGGGTTCTGGCCGGCTTCTTGCTCTACTTCGTTGGACATCGTTCTTTCTTTCTCCAAAAAACAACTAACAAACTAACCGGGGAACTCCCCATGTTCTTATCGAATGATCCCCACAATTTAATCCTCTGGCCATCTTCTGTCGACAACGCCTAGAACTCAAAGTTGAAGGTTTTCATAAAGTATCTTTTGATTCTCCAGCCCAGCGATCGCCAAGCCAAATGCACCTTGCTCTCGCCCCGATACCCAGGCCTGCTGGGTATCTCATCGGAATCAAACTCGACTCGCACTTGATACGATGTACTGATCGGTATGGTTCTACCTGTTTCATCGGTCTTGGTATCGAGCGATCCTCCTACCTGGATCGATAACTGTGGCGGTGCTTCCTTGATCTCCGATGCGCTAAAACCCACAATCGTTCCTTTGAGGGACTCAAGCCGAGCCGATTCAAGCATCAAACTGACCCGATCTCCCATTTGCAGCAAATCGCGGTCGTGCTGATCGACGATCATCACCCCCTCCATCTTCTTCTCCGGACCCACCAGACACAACAAGTCCCCTTCGCTGAAGTAGACTTCGCTGTTTGCCGGATCGAAAGGATCGCCAGACCAGCCGGGCAATTGCTCCTGAGCCTTGGCCGCCTTGCTCTCCTCCTTGGGTTGAGCCTTAAAAATGTAACCATCAATCGGACTGCGCACGACCAAATTCGCGATCTTCTTATCCAACACATCCAAGATCTTCTGCTTGGCCTGTACGTCCTCAAGCTGAACTCGCAAGTAGGGTACTTGCTGAGGATCGGCCGCTGCCGACCGCTGCAAATCCTGCAACTTGATCTTGGCTACCTCCAACTCCCCGACAGCCTTGGTTCGCTGGTACTTGAGCTCCAAGTTATCCAGCTCGCATAGCACATCTCCCTTTACAACCCGCTCCTCAGGACGCTTGTGCCAAGTGACAAGCTGACCGGCGGCGATCGTTCGAACCTCGATCGACCGCGTGGGCTGAATCTCTGTCGGACAATAAACGTAAAACGGCACCGGTAAAAAGGCGATCGCCGAAAGAATCGCACAAGCGACGATCAAGCTCGTGGTGATATTGGCTCGCTTCATCTTGGATGCCCTCCCGGGTTGCCTAAGAAATTTAACCACCGACATGACCCCTGGAACAACCATCCCCGCTAATCCTGCCACCGCAAAAGCTCTTCCCAAGGACTGCAATCCATAAGGCTTGAGCACCTGATTCAAAAACATGATGATCCCAAAGGCTACGACCCATCGGTAGACAAATGAACCGATCGTGTAAGCCCCGAACAGCAAGCGATTCCCTTGCGGGAGAAATGGGTTCTCTTGGAGCTCAAGTCCCAAGCAATTCTTCTGAAACCAACGCTTGAGAATCTCGCTGGCCTTTTGCCTGAGATTGGGGATCTCCAAAATGTCCATCAAGATGTAATAGCCGTCGAAACGCAACAGCGGATTGCCATTGAAGACCACGGTTGATACCGAGCAGATAAACATCACGCTCAAGCACAAGAAGTGGAACATCCCAGGCTCGCTGTACCACCATAGAAACGTCGCGATCGAGGCAATGATCAGCTCGACATACATTCCCGCCGCGCCGATAAAGACCCGTTGCCATTTGTTGGGCAACATCCACGAGTCAGACACATTGCAATACAAACATGGGGTAAAGACCAAGAACATCAAGCCCATCTCATGGCACTCACCCCCAAACTTCTTGCAGGAAAGTCCATGGCCGAACTCATGCAAGACCTTCACGGCCGCCATGGTGATCCCGAGATACAACCAATTCTGCGCGGCAAAAAATGTCTCAAACGTCGGCAGCTTGCTGCGAAACTCCTGGTAGTTGACAAGCACAAGCGTTACGGCAGCCAATCCGAGCATTAGAGCCAAGACCAAACACCACGTTGTGAACAACCATCCAAACCAAGGCAAAAGCCCATTGAGAATCCGCTCTGGATCGATCCCCCGAAAACGAATCGCAAAGATGTTCGACAACTTGCTAAGCCACTCTTTACGCTTCTTGGTCTCCCCTCGCCGACGAAGCGGTTTGCCCTGCCCTACCGCATGCGAGATGACCAACCCACTTTTGTGGAGCATCCCGACAAACTGCTGGAGATCCTGCAGACTGATTCGCTGGGGAGCAAACTCAGCTTGAAAACGATCCTTGATCGCTTGCAAGGAGGTCTCCCCATCGAGCATGTTCAAAATCGCATACTCTTCCTCGTGGAAGCGAAAATAGTTCAAGCCCAGCGGCTCTTTGACCACCCAATAAGAACGACCATCGTAATGATGTTTGCGGGACTCAAGGTCCGGGCGACGCCGCATCTTCAGCGGCCGCATCGCGCTATTGACCAGTGAGTCGGCCATCGTTGTCATCGAGTCAAATTCCTCTCTTTAGGAGATAAGCCAGCCAAAAGAACTCCGACGAAACTTATTTGTTCGGTGTGATTTCCACCACCGCATCCATCGTCCCGCGGAATAAATACTTTCCACCTATTTGCTTGTTGGGAATCTCGACCCATACGGTGTACTCCTGAGTCCCATCGTTGCGAGCCCCAGTACCTTGGGATTCAGGGCTAACAAATCCCACGACCCCATCGATCTGCTCGACTTGGCCACCACCGACTGGAATGATCACCTTTGCTTTGGCACCCTCAAGGGTGTTGGGCGAATCTGCAATCCTGACCGTTCCCTTCACCCGAAACTTATCGAGCGCGACGAGCCGCAAAATCTCTTCTCCGGCTTTGACCCAGTCGTAGCGTTCCTTCTGCATCGAAGCCACCACACCGCTGAAAGGTGCTTTGATAGTCCTAAGCTCCAGTTGCACCATGGAGGCATTGAGCTTGGCTTGATTGACACCAACGGCCGCTTGGTTGATCATCTGCTCGCGTTTCGATACGTCGATCTGAAAAGCTGCTTTGATCTTTTCAAGCCGTTTCTTTTCCCAGTCGTCCTGGGGCTCTACCCCTTTGACATACAGATCCTGAGATCGATTGAAAACACTTGTCGCAACTTCGTAAGAAGCTTCCGAGAATTTAATCTGACTGTCGTCCTCGGCCTTGAGTTTGGCCGACTCGAGCTCCTTGATTGCGACTTCCTTCTCGGCGTTTGCCAATCGATTGTCGATCTGGATCATGATGCTATCCTTGGCAACCAAGGCTCCTTCGTCGACGAGAATATCCAAGATGATGCCGTCGGTTTGAGCGACCACCTTGATGTCATTGACGAAGGACAAAATCGCTTTGTATCGGAGCACTCCGTCTTGGGCGATGGTCGGAGCGCTCGATTGCAAACCGATTGGATTTTGAATCGGGACGACCCGAACCGCTTCGACTTGGGTTGGGATCAGACTTGGCTCGATCTTGCCCACAGGATCACGATCGATCTGCACAAGCTTAGGGATCGAGCTAGCGGGCTCGGCTGGCTCTGCCAGCTCGATCGGTTTTGGGGGATCGGTCGGCTCTGGAGTCTTGACATCCATCACTGGCTCGGCATTTGCCAAAGAAGTTTTCAAAGCATCTTTCTGTGCGATTTTGTTGGATTGCCAAACATACCCACCGATGGAAACAGCCATCACCAGCAAGGACAATGCGACGAGGATTCTTTGAGTCATAACGGGTCGATCCGAAGGTTGTGTGTGTGGTTAAGGATAGAAAACCCAGTGCAAGTTTACCGACGTGCATCAGAATAGAACGTTCGCCCGAATCCATTCGATGACTTCGTAGAAAATGACGAAAGCGACACTGCGTTTCCCACATTTGACGTCGGCCATCACGCGAGCCCCAGGACGCTTGGAAATCTCCAGCAGAGCTTTATCGTTCGGGACACAACGCAGGCGAACAACAGCGCCGTCCTCGGGATCGAGCTCGGCTCTCTGGCCTACGGCTGGTTGATACAGCTTCCCATAGTGCTTCGTATCGGGCTTGGTCATCAAAATGATTTCGACATCGAGATACTTCTGACCTTGGTCATCGGTCTTGACAACCCGCTCGTTGGCAAAGGCACCGTCTAAGTATCGCATCCGCTTCTCAGGCATCATGACTTCAACTTCCCAAGGCCCATCGGGGTCCGCTACTGTCATGAGAACTTGGCCAGTGACCACGGGCCGAGCTGCAAGCACTTTTTCGACATCCCAAGTGGTGACCAAGCCGTCGATGGGGCTGAGTCGCTCAAGTTTTGCTTTACGCTCTTCAAGAAGCTGCAATTCGGCTTGGCGATTGTTGGCCTCCTGCTCAGCTTGGTTGTAGTCTTGTTGATCGCGTATGCGTTCGGATTCCGTCAACGTCGTGGCGCTGTCGAGACGACGCTTCAGTCCGTAAGCTTGCTGAACCGCTTGATGGTACTGACCGCGGGTCGTTTGAATCTGTTGCTCAAGTTCGTTGTTCTTGAGCGTCACGAGCGTTTGATCTTTTTTGACTTCGTCACCATGCTTGATCAAGACCTGTTCAACTTCACCGTCGGCATGCGCGAAGACTTGGCGTTCGACGCTCGGCTTTAACTTGCCATTGCCTTGCAAATCGAAATCCATCGGGATCAGGAACATCGACAGCAAGCCAAGTCCTAAGAGCCCCAAGATCGATGCTGTTTTCGGAAGCGCTGAACCCCGGAACATCCACAAGCATCGATCGAGGAATCGCCACAGCGGCATGAACAAGATGTTGCTGTGGTTTATCGAATTCGAAAGAGCTCGACAAGCATGCTCGTAGACCAAATCGACGCGGCCCTCGAGGGTCTGTCGCGAAAGCTGCGTTTCAATTTGCTCGACGATCAAAGCACCAATGATGTCGCGACGCACACGAGCTTCGTTGGTCTCGTTGCGCTCGGCGAGAATATCGCCCTCTAGCTTTCGCTCCGGTTGGCGAATTGGCAAAACCGTCACCGTGCGACCATGCGACAGATCGACGTAGTCCTCGATCGCCTCCTCGAGCTGCTTAGGCAAATCCTCGGTCGATCCATCGTACCATAAAGGCTCCCCACTCTTGATCACACGAGTGGCCAGATTGTTCAAGGCCTGGACGTTGTTCGAGCGATTCTCAATCGAATCCTGGCCCGATATCGCAACCACCTTGGCCTTGCCACCCTTGAGTATCGCCACGCTAACCCGGTCGCAATCGATCAACCGACGACCCTCGTTGGCGATCGTAAAGGCAGTGTCCCTAAGATCCAGATTCTCATGGACAAGTCGAGCGAACTGATCCGATTGCTGCCAAAGTTCTTGACGGTTGGAAACTTGCTCAAGCGTACGACCTTTGAGCCAGTCGCCCACAAGATCGGTGATATGCTTGACGAATTTTAAGTAACCGACTTGAGCCTCCGGAGGCGTCTGCGCTCGCTGGAATACTTCGAGCAGCCCGACCGGTCCTTTCGGAGAAGCCAGAGGAGATGTCACCAAAAGAAACGGCGTCGGATTGGCCTCGCCAGTTTGCTCCGAGGCGCTGTACGGAGGAACAAGCTCGGGTGTTCCTTTTTGAATCAGTCGCCCCAAAAGTCGACCGTGACTGATGGCCTCATTGTTATTCGCATCGATCAAGTTGGGCGATATGTCGATCTGATGGGCCAGCCTCAGCCCATTTTCGCCATCCAATAGCCATACCGCTCCACCTCGGGCGGCCAAGGCATTGACGACCTTCTGCAAAACAGCCGGATAAAACTCGGCTTCCCCAACATCCGACTTGGACAACTCGGCCACTTCGTTGACCAAAGTCCGAATCTGCCGTTTGGTTTGCTCGACATTTTCGTCTGAAGAACCGGATGACATCGCAGACCAATCTTCAAAAGGTTAAGGAAAACTAATACTCGTTTGGGCGCAGGATCGACTAACGCTCTGGGTTCGATTAGAAACTGAATCGGGTGTTAGACGTACTGTGGGCGAACAAGGGATCGAAAATCACAAACAATTCTAGCGTTTTTTCATTCTTCGGGGAGTTCGATTCTCTGATTGGGTAATATGGGGAATGCTGGTGTAAGCCGCATAGATTTTAAAAAGCGGCATTTGGATGAAAGGAAAACCTCGGGGGTTCCTTAAAATCCCAGAGGCTCTGACGCTCTGAGGAGCGAATTCATGGGATTAGAATACCCAAGCTTCCGGTTTTTACCTTATAAAACGGAATGCCCACCTTCTTCCTTAGCCCTCCAGTTTGCTCGACTTTCATGCGACCGACCTATCTGATTGAACCGATCCGACTCGTGCTTGTGAGCCAACTTGACCCAAGCCGAGTCGCTCGCGTTTTGGTTCTCCTTGCTTTTTTTCTGACCTGCGGCCCACTTGGACTGTCTAAGGCACAGGAATAGGTTGCCTTCAATCGAGATATTCGACCGATCCTCTCGGAACACTGTTTCCAGTGCCATGGACCGGATGCTCAGCAGCGACAAGGATCCTTGCGACTCGATCAATCGCAGGATGCAGTGCTTGCGGGGGATAGTGGCAAAACTGCGATTGTTCCAGGCCGATCCAAACAAAGCGAAGTGTGGGCAAGAATCCATAGCGAGGATCCTGATCTGGTGATGCCTCCGCCACAAACGGGCAAGCCTCTGAGTCAGCGGCAAAAAGAGCTGTTGGCAAAATGGATCGATCAAGGTGCACAGTACGAAGGGCATTGGGCTTTTATACCTCCGAGGCGACCTGCGGTTCCACTTCCGGAGCTTGCCTCGAACTATCCAAACCCCATCGATCGATTCTTGCTCGAAAAACTTCAATCTCGCGGTTTTGGTTTCTCAAGCCCTGCTGCCAAGGAGACGCTCCTTCGCCGCGTGACGCTCGATCTGATCGGATTGCCTCCGACGCTCGAAGAGATCGATGCGTTTGTGGCTGATGAATCTCCTACCGCTTATGAAAAAGTGGTTGACCGTCTCTTGGACTCTCCTCATTACGGCGAGCGTATGGCGATCGCTTGGCTGGATCTTGCTCGCTACGCCGACAGCAATGGTTTCCAAGTCGACTCATCTCGTCAGCAATGGCCATGGCGAGACTGGGTGATCGAGGCTTTCAACAGCAACATGCCTTACGATCGATTCACGATCGAACAGCTCGCAGGGGACATGCTGCCCGAAGCGACCTTGTCGCAAAAAGTCGCCAGCGGATTTAATCGCAATCATCGTCTCAATGGCGAAGGTGGGATCATTGCTGAGGAATGGCGAGTCGAGACAGTGATCGATCGAGTTGAAACCACCGGAACGACTTGGTTGGGACTGACGCTCAATTGCTGCCGCTGCCACGATCACAAGTACGATCCTATCGCCCAAAAGGAGTTCTACTCGCTCTTTTCGTATTTCAACAATGTTGCTGAAAGCGGAACGCTCCAAGGCGAGTCTCGCAATACCGATCCGGTCGTCTCGGTCCCTACAACCGAGCAATTGAGCGAACTGAAAAATCATGAAGCCCAAATCCAAAAGGCTCAAGAAGTCCTTGCACAAGCCGAGGCGAACGTCGCTCAGCACATGGATCCTTGGGAAGCAGAATTCAAAAAAACCATCGCCACGAACAAACCCACCTGGACAACCCTCGATCCAGTGAGCGTTCAAGCCCGCAGCAAAGCGGTCTTTGCCAAACAACCCGATGGCTCCTATCTTGCCAGTGGCGAAAACCCCACGCACGATGTTTACCAAATCGATTCGAAGATCGCTTCAGGACCACTGACGGGCATTCTTTTGGAATGCTTTCCCGACGCGAGTCTACCGCAGCAGAGCCTGGGCCGATATTCAAACGGCAACTTTGTCCTGACGCGTCTTGAAGCCATCGTCCACCCCCCCAATGATTCTCCTGCGATCACGACCAAGATCACTGAGGCCAAAGCCGATTATTCGCAAAAAGATTGGGACATCGCCAATACCGTTCAAGGAAACGCGGGCCGTGGCTGGGCCGTCGATGGACCAACCCGCAAGGAGATCTGCCGTGCGATGTTCCTGCTGGAACAATCTATCGATGTGCCCGAAAACTCGACGATCACGATTCGGCTCGTTCAAGAAACACTAGCTCAGCATAACATCGGTCGCTTCCGCTTAGCGACCACATCGCTTGCCAAAGGCTCGGTTGCAATCGAGGGTGTCCAAATTCCCGAGTCGATCAAAGGCATCGTCGGGCTTGCCAAGTCCGATCGCACCGAGGATCAACGCAAGGAGCTCGAAGCATACTACCGCAAAGTCGCCGACGGACCGATTCAACGGGCCGCCCGAGACGTCGAAGTGGCCAGGAAGAAACTCAATGACTCCAAGGCCGCTTGGCCAACAGTCATGGTCATGCAGGAAATGGCCAAGCCCCGAGAAGCCTTCGTGCTGATCCGGGGAGAGTACGACAAACGGGGCGATCGAGTCGAAGCTGCCTTGCCAAAAGTTCTTCCCGCAATGCAACCGGGAATGACCAACGATCGACTCGGACTGGCTCGATGGATTGCCAGCGACAAAAACCCCTTGACGGCTCGCGTGTGGGTCAACCGCATGTGGGAAAAATTCATGGGAAATGGGATCGTCAAGACCACGGAGAACTTTGGCTCGCAAGCCGACTGGCCCAGCCACCCCGAGCTGCTCGATTGGTTGGCAGTCGAATGGATCGAGCCGACTGTTCTCGACCAAGTTGCCCACAAGCCGATCCACCCTTGGGATATCAAAGGACTACAAAAACTCATCGTCCTTAGCCAAGCTTATCAGCAATCGGCAAGCCTCGTAGGCAAAGAGAAGCTCCTCGAAGCCGACCCCGAGAACCGTTGGCTAGGTCGCGGCCCACGCTTTCGACTCTCCGGGGAGATCCTGCGTGATCAAGCATTGCAAGCCAGCGGACTGCTCACGAATAAAATCGGTGGTCCAAGCGTCAAGCCTTACATGCCTGATGGCGTCTGGGACGAAACGAGTGTTTACGGTGACCTTAGAAACTACAAACACGATACCGATGAGCGTTTGTATCGACGAAGTTTGTATACGGTTTGGAAACGGACTGCGGCACCTCCGACGATGCTGCTGTTTGATGCCCCAAACCGCGAGATTTGCATCGTCAAGCGATCGCGAACCAACACGCCCTTGCAAGCCTTATCGCTTTTGAACGAAGTGACTTACGTAGAGGCTGCGCGAAAACTTGGCGAACGAATGATGCAAAGTCCTTCTGAAGCTATCCAGGACAAACTCAGGTTTGGGTTTCGACTCGTTACCGGCCGACAACCGACCGATAAAGAACTATCTGTGCTCGAAGCAAGTTGGCACGAGGATCACAAGTACTATTCCGAAAATGTTCAGCAAGCCCAGCAACTGATCGCCATCGGGGAGTCGAAATCGCAAGCCCCATCTCCCGCCGAACTAGCAGCGTTTACCCTTGCGGGCAACGTGCTGCTGAACTTAGACGAAGTCATCACACGCGAGTGAAAGAAACTGTTCCCATGCAAATCAATCGCCAATCGTTTCTTCGAAGTTCGGCTGGGAGTCTATGGCTCTCGGCGATGATGTCCCTGGGCCAAAGCGAGGCTCAGGAAACCCAAAATACACAGGGAGCACCCGAAAGCGGCATCCACCATCGGGCCAAAGCCAAACGGATCATCTATCTGTTTCAGTCCGGTGCTCCGTCGCAGATGGATTTGTTCGATCCGAAGCCAGGGCTTGAAAACCGACGTGGCGAAGATTTGCCAGACTCGATTCGCCAAGGCCAGCGCTTAACGACGATGACCTCTGGCCAGAGCAAGTTTCCTGTTGCACCATCGATGTTCAAATTCGCGCAGCACGGCAAGTCCGGCATGTGGTTCAGCGAGCTAATGCCCCATATGTCCAGCTTGGCCGACGATTGGTGCCAAATACGCTCGATGCACACCGAAGCGATCAACCACGACCCGGCGATCACCTTTTGCCAAACCGGCTCGCAGCTTGCAGGCAGACCCAGTATCGGTTCATGGATCAGCTATGGGCTAGGGAGTCAAAACAAGGATTTACCCGCTTATGTAGTGCTGACTTCGTTCGGCACCGGTCGGCCCGACGATCAGCCGCTTTATGATCGATTGTGGGGGGCTGGTTTTTTGCCATCGCAGCATCAGGGGGTCAAGTTCAGAAACAAAGGGGATGCGGTTCTTTATCTATCGAATCCCGCAGGCATGGATCCACTGCGGCGGCGCAAGACCCTCGATCGTCTCGATGAGCTCAACAAGCAGCATTACCAAGAGATCGCTGATCCGGAGATCCAAACTCGCATCAGCCAATACGAAATGGCTTTTCGGATGCAATCGAGCGTTCCGGATCTGCTCAAGATTTCCGACGAGCCTGCGCATGTGCTCGATAAATACGGACCCGATGTCAAGCGACCTGGATCCTACGCCGCCAATTGTTTACTCGCAAGAAGGCTTGCCGAGCGAGATGTCCGATTCATCCAGCTTTTTCACATGGGCTGGGATCATCACGGAGGATTGCCCAACGCGATCAAACTTCAGTGCCGAGACACCGACCAACCGACCAAGGCGCTCATCGAGGATCTCAAGGAACGAGGGCTATACGAAGACACGCTGATCGTTTGGGGAGGCGAGTTCGGTAGAACGGTATATTCGCAAGGGGCGTTGTCGGCTGACAACTACGGTCGAGACCATCATCCCCGATGCTTTACCACCTTGGTCGCAGGGGCCGGAGTGCAAGGAGGTCATGTGATCGGTCAAACCGACGATTACTGTTACAATATCACCCAAGACCCGGTGCATGTGCATGACCTCAATGCCACGATCTTGCATCTGCTAGGGATCGACCATACCCATTTGACCTATCGCTTCCAAGGTCGCGATTACCGACTGACAGATATCCACGGGAATTTGGTTCGATCGATGCTCGCTTAGCCCCCTTTCCTCTACCTTTGATATCGGAACACTCGCGATGAAACTCGGACAAGGTTTCTTGGTCATTCGCAATGGCCAGATCATCGACGGCACCGGAGCACCCGCGATAAGCGCCGGTGCGCTGCTGGTCAAAGATGGCAAGATCGCTTACGTGGGGCCTGAGGCCCAATTGCCCGCAACCCCGCCTGGTACTCCTAGCATCGATGCCAAAGGGGGCACGATCCTACCGGGGCTAGTCGAAGCCCACTTCCATGCAACCTACTTCAACATCGCAGCCTTGGAAGATTTAGACATCAAGTATCCGGTTGAATACGTATCGCTGTTGACGAGTGTCAATGCGCGATTGGCCCTCGAGTGCGGATACACCTCAGCGAGATCCGGAGGATGCTTGTTCAATATCGACGTTTGGCTCAAGCGAGCCATCGAAGAGGATTTGGTTCCCGGTCCGAGGCTGGCCGCTAGCGGTCGGGAGATCTGTTCGGCGGGTGGGCTGATGGACTGGAATCCAGAGTTTCGCAAGATCGGTATGGAAGGATTGGTCTTTATCATCAACGGAGTCGAAGATGCTCGCAAGGCGGTGCGGGCATTGGTCAAAGATGGAATCGAGTGGGTCAAGACTTATCCGACTGGCGATGCGGCCTCGCCCGATGCCAATGATCACCACACCCTTTGCATGACCTTCGAAGAGATGCATGCGGTGGTCGCTACGGCTCACAATCACAAGCTCAAAGTTACCGGACATTGCCGTGCCACCGAGGGGATCATAAATGCGCTGCGGGCCGGATACGATTGCATCGAGCATGGGACATTCATGGACAACGAAGCCCTCGACTTGCTCTTGGAACGCGATGTCCCGTGCGTTCCAGCGTTGTACTTTGAAAAAGCCAGCGTCGAACTTGGGCCCGAGTTCGGATTGCCTCAGAGCGTGATCGATGGACATCAAGAAACGCTCGATGGCGGGATCCAAAGCGCGCTGAAGATCCTGCGAGCCGGTGGCCGGCTTGGGATGGGTGGCGACTACGGATTTGGTTGGAACCCCCACGGAGACTATGCCCGCGAACTGACTTTCTTTGTCCGAGAGGTGGGCTTTACCCCTTTGGAAGTCATCAAGTGCGCGACCAAGACAGGATCTCAGATCATGGGTCGAGACAAGGAGTTTGGAACCTTGGAAGTCGGGAAGCTAGCCGATGTGCTCATCGTCGATGGAGATGTCATCGAGCGGATCGAGTTGCTCGAGGATCGTTCCAAGTTCATCGCGGTTCTGCAAGCTGGCATCATCAAAGCCGGACAGTTGGCCAAACCCTTTCCGACGATCATCAAGCAAGAGAAGTAGAAGAGACGTAAAAAAGGGAAAGTGACTTAAGAGTATGTTCCAAGAGCGATGGCTAGCGGTCGAATCGGGCCGCAGGAAGCTCCGAGTTGGTTTTCGGCAAGGAGCACAAGCGACTCGAGTGTTGGTTCTGCTCCATGGCGTGACTCGCATGTGGCGGGATTGGGAGCCGATGATCCCATTTTTGAGTCATGACTGGACGATCTGGGCGATCGATCACCGAGGACACGGAGATTCCGATCGGGCGCAAGAGTACTTGGTAAGTCACTATGCGGATGATTTGATTGAGGTTTTAGAGTGTGGGGAATTAGGCGACTCGGTCGTCCTAGCGGGACATTCGTTGGGAGGCATGGTCGCAGCGATCGTCGCAGCCCAGGTTCCAAAGAGGGTTCGCGCGGCGGTTTTGGAGGATCCACCCTTTGAGACCATGGGGCAATCGATCTTGGGGACGACTTGGCAGACCCTTTTTCAGGGGATGCAAGGCGTATGCAAGCAGGGAGGATCGATCGATCAAATGAGCATGGCGCTTGGGGCCGTCGAGTTGAAGCAAGCCGATGGAAGCACCGTCAAGCTTCGTCAGTTGCGAACCGATGAGGCACTGCGGTGGGGAGCAAGTTGTCTATCGAAGTTAGATCCCAGGGTGCTCGATCCACTCATTGCTGGTCGCTGGCTAGAGGGGATCGAGTGGTCCAATGTGGCCGGGCGGATCGAGTGTCCGACGGTATTACTGCAAGCTGATTTTGCGGCGGGTGGTGCGCTTAGCGACCAGGATGCTGAGTCGTTTTCCCAGGGGTGCAAGAATTGCCAAAGGACTCGATTCCCAGGAAAAAACCACCAACTCCATAGCACGGTTCCCAGCGAGATCGCGGGCGTTGTGAACCGCTTATTGGACGTCTAACCGAGCATTAGCTCAGCAGATACAGTCTGTCTAATTGGCTGGTTTGGGTAGGATTTTCCGATTTTAACGGTTGGATTTATCGTTATTTTCGATACGATTGCTAGCTAATCCTAGGTGGACACTTTGGCTTTGCGGCGGCTGGTCAAGGTTTCGTTAGGAAGAGGTGTTGAGTTGCTGGCACACGTCCAAATGGACATGAAGAAAAATACAATGCGAAGTTTAGCTTCTTATTTCGTGGTGGTGTTGTTGGCTCTTGCCAGTGCGGTTGATTCGCATGCGGAGTTGGTTGCCGGCTGGGACTTTCAAACGACGGCCAATGGAGGCACAGCGGTGGCAGCATCTCCTAACACCCCCAAGCAGTTTGTAGCGAACTTCGGGGCAGGCACGTTGCACCTCAACGGACAAAATGGTGCGAGCGATTGGTTCGTACCCGCGACAGGATCGACCAACACGGAGCTAAATGGATTTGCAGGGACGGCAGTCAACGCCGGCCCAGGGTTCTCAACCACCACCACTGGGGTCGGCGCACTCGCATTGGTGAACCAAACGGCCAATAGCAAGAGCGCGGTCTTCAAATTCTCGATGGCGGGTTTCCAGGATTTGGTCGTCAGCTACGCAACGCAACGGACCAATACTGGTTTTACGACTCAAGCTTGGTCGTTCAGTACTGACGGGACCAATTGGACCGATCACCAGACGATCACGAATTTACCGACAGCCTTTGCCACCCAGACGCTCAATAACATCACAGGTTTGAACGGTGCGACGGATGCTTATTTGCGTTTGACTGTCACTGGGGCAACGGCTGCTGCTGGTAATAATCGCTTGGACAACATTCAGTTCAATGCGACGGCTGTGCCCGAGCCGACTTCTTTGTTGCTCGTGGGCAGTGTTGCCTTGGGTGGACTTGTGTATCGCCGAAATCGCAAATAGCATTGCAAACAAGCTAGTTCCCTGAACCGCTGATGATGAACGCTCCTAGACGCTAATGCAGCACCCCAAAAAACCGCTTGGGCGCTGTTTTCGTTTAACCCGCAGCCAACGGCGAGGAACTTAACTCAGCCCCCTTCTATTCTCCGTTTGGTCTCCAATCGGAGGAGTAAAAACATACGAAGTGATCTCACAGTGGTCACTTGTCCAACCACCTCTTGCATTATTCTGGTCGCTAGGAGATGAACACTCATCAACGCTAATGCAGCGCCCCAAAAAACTGCTTGGGTGGTTTGTTTTCTGGGGGCATCCCATTAGCGTTCATCAGCGGTCCGGTTTGGGCTTTATGAGCGTTTATGAGTGTGCATCAGCGGTCCGAAGTCAGGCAAATGGAAAGACCCTGCCCCCAATCCATTGTCAATTATCCATTATCCATTATCAATTACTCCATTGAATCGGCTCTTTTACAGCCTACGAACCCAGACACCTGACCCAGTTTTGACCCGCTATGTCCAATGCCTTTGATTTCAATGCATTCTTGTCCAATACCGGTAACGAGGTTGCTCTTCAAACCGCCGGCTCTGGTCCCCAAGGCTCCTTGCCATTGACCGACGAAATGCTGCGCACTTGGTCCAGTGGCGATCTATTCGGTTGGACTCAAAACGCCGGTATGGGCTGGGATCCCCAAAAGATGCTCGGCCCCCAATTTCTTCTCTTGAGCACCCAAGGCGGACTGCGAGCAGAGGACGGTAAACCGATCGCCCTTGGATACCATACCGGCCACTGGGAAGTCGGCTTGCTGGTCCGGGCCGCCGCCGAGTGGTTCTACGAAAACGGCGGTGTCCCCTTCGCCGGATATGTCAGCGACCCTTGCGATGGACGCACCCAAGGTACCGTCGGAATGTTCGACTCGCTCCCCTATCGCAACGATGCGGCCATCGTCTTTCGCCGATTGATCCGCTCGCTCCCAACCAGGCGCGGTGTCATCGGAGTAGCGACTTGCGACAAAGGACTTCCTGCCATGATGATAGCGCTGGCCGGAGCTTCGAATCTACCGAGTGTGATCGTCCCCGGGGGAGTCACCCTCCCTGCACGTAACGAACATGGTGCCGAGGAAGATCTCGGCAAAGTGCAAACCATCGGTGCCCGTTACACCAACAATATGATCTCCTTAGAGGAAGCTTCCGCCGCAGGTTGCAAAGCCTGCGGCTCACCAGGAGGAGGTTGCCAATTCCTCGGAACAGCAGCGACCTCGCAAGTCGTTGCCGAAGCGCTCGGCCTGACTGCACCTCATGCGGCTCTGGCTCCTAGCGGTCAACCGGTTTGGCTCGATCTGGCTCGGCAATCGGCAAAAATCCTCTGGGACCAGCATCATCGCAAAGCCAAGCTTGCCGATATTCTCTGCGAAGACTCCTTTCATAACGCCATCGCTGTTCATGCGGCTTGCGGTGGCTCGACGAACCTCCTGTTGCACATCCCAGCCGTCGCCTTCGCCGCCGGAATCGAGCGTCCAAGTCTTGAGAAATGGACGGAACTCAACGGCAAGATCAGTCGCTTTGTCGATGTCTTGCCCAACGGCCCCCAATTCCACCCGACCATCCGATTGTTCCTTGCCGGTGGAGTCCCTGAGATCATGTGGCACTTGCGCGAACTGGGGATCGCCAAATGCGACTGCAAAACCGTTACGGGGATGACTTGGAATCAGATCCTCGATCGATGGAAGGACTCACCCCGAAGACAAGCCATGCGCGAGTTGCTCAAAGAGCGCGATGGAGTGGATCCCGATGAAGTCATCATTCCACCAACAAAAGCCAAACAGATGGGGATGACTAGCACGATTTGTTTTCCGAAAGGAAACATCGCCCCAGAAGGATCGGTCATCAAGTCGACGGCCATCGACGCAAGTGTCATCGATTCCGATGGCGTGTATCGCAAAACAGGACCCGCCCGCGTGTTCTGCTCGGAAAAAGAAGCCGTTGCGGCGGCCAAGGGTCAGCACCCCAGTCCGCTCAAAGCGGGTGATATCGCGGTCCTCATCGGGTGTGGCCCTATGGGCACTGGCATGGAGGAAACCTATCAGCTAACGAGTGCACTTCGGTACTTGGAATATGGCAAGCATGTCGCGGTCATTACCGACGCTCGCTTTTCAGGCGTTAGCACCGGAGCTTGCATCGGCCACGTGGGGCCCGAGGCTCTGGCTGGAGGACCCATTGGCAAACTGCAAGACGGGGATTTGATCGAAATCATCATCGATCGAGTGACACTCAGTGCCAGCGTTAATTTCGTCGGTTGCGATGGAGCGAAATTTTCGGCCCAGCGAGGAGCAGAGATTTTAGCCAGCCGCCCATCCCACAGCGGTCTTGCACCTGACCCAAGGCTTCCGACCGATACTCGTCTCTGGGCCGCTTTGCAACGTGCCAGCGGTGGTACTTGGGGTGGCTGTGTCTACGATGCAGATCGGATCATCGAGCTGCTTAAAGCCGGAATCGAAGCGACGGACAAAACATGATCTTGCTTTTGGACAACTACGATAGCTTTGTCTACAACCTCGATCGGTACCTGCAGCGACTCGGCCATCCGACTTTGGTGCTTCGCAGTGACTCGATCGGCTGCGATGGTGTCGCCCGACTGGCTCCTGCGGCCATCGTGATCTCGCCTGGCCCAAAAGATCCAGACCACGCCGGATGTTCGATGCAAGTGATCCGAAGCTTTTGCGGCTCGATCCCCATCCTAGGAGTCTGCTTGGGTCATCAAGCCATAGGTCAAGCTCTCGGAGGAAAAATCGCTCGTGCCAAAGAGCCGATGCATGGCAAGGCGTCATGGATCGAGCACAAGAGTCAGCGATTGCTCGCCGGATTGCCTGAGCGATTTCAAGTCGGGCGCTACCATTCGCTTGCGATCGATCCAGAGACCTTGCCCAGTTGCCTTGCACCCACGGCGTGGACTCCCGATGGAACGATCATGGCCATCGAGCATCTGGAGCATCCGGTCTTTGGCGTGCAATTCCATCCAGAATCGATTTTGACCCAGCACGGCTATGCAATCCTGAGCAACTTTTTGACACAAGCTGGATTGAAATCCGCGAGCATTCCACCTTCGGATCTGTCTTAAGCGACCCGATCACTCTTCCTGCTGCATCTTGCCTCGCCCGAAGGCAAATTCGAACTCGCTAAGCGCGGGGATCAACATCGCGGCAGTCGCAAAGGCATACGAGACGACGACCGTCGAAAAGACCGTAAGCTCTTGGTCTCTGAGAATAAAGCTGGTAATGGCAAAGAAGGTCAAGAAGGGCAAAAGGAATGATGTCAGGGTGATCGCTGGAGATGGATTGCGACTACCGATGGCCAAGTACAAGCCGGTACCACCTCCGAGGATGATCATCAAGAATGGTGCTAGTTGCCGACCAAATGAACCTCGGAACATCAGCATAATCAGCATGCAGGTGGCAACGCCCAGAAACAGAAAGAAGACCGTTCCGAGGCTCGTTCCGATCGCTGCTCGGCTCTGATAGTAGATCATACCGCAGTGGATCCCGAGCATGCACACAAAGATATCCATCACCAACATGGCAATGATCGAAAAGACTAAGTTTTCGGTCGAAAGTCCACCATAAAACCAGGGAATAAAGAGCAATAGGATCGGTACGAGAACCATCTCTTTCATCACGTACAAGACACCGAAGATCTTGCCGAAGATGAAATCCACCGAAGTGATCTCGGTGACCAAAAGCAAATCGAGTGCTCCGCCGTCGCGCTCGTTAGTCACCGAGTTGACCGCCAGTGCGTTGATAAGGATCAACGAGAAGACCATCAAAGGGGCCAGGATGCTAACAGATGGAGCGACAAGCTGCTGTTCGTATCCTCGATCCGCAAAGGATCCTTGGTTCGAGCGGGCGATTTGAAAAAGTCCAAAAGCGACGCAAGCCGCAAGAATCAGATAGGCGACTCGGATGATAAGCACCTTTTTGCCATAAGCCCAGGTGCGCATTTCCCGCCATAGAATCGGATTGCTCCACATGGGCCGCGGGTCGCGGCTCTTCCAAGATTTAACCGTCCGTCCGGCGCCCGCCGCTTGGCTAACTCCCTGTGTGGATGCTTCTAAATTCTCAGTCGCCTGATCCGAGTATTCGGCCGAGACCTTACGACGCTCCCGGTTCGGATTCCAGACCCGGAGCCTTAGAATCGACAGCAACATGAGCAAAGCTGCAGCGCTCAGGAGAGCCAGCGAACTCATGATCGGATGTTCCCAAACGCCAAACGGTGAGCCGAACTTGGAACCAACGATCGGTTGGGTAACCTGCCAGACGGCCCTCAGTGGACTCAGGACGGTCGCTACCTGCGGAGAAATTCCCGGCACAGCCCCCAAGCGAATCGCTTCTCCGGCGGCAATCCAAATAGCCACCGACAAAAGGGTCACCGCGATGGCTTGAAAAGTCTTTTCTCTCCAAAAAGCGATGGTCGCTCCAAGACTGCAAGTCAACACGATCGTCGAAGCGGTAATCAGCGCGGCGCTGGCGGCTTGTTCAAGCGATACTCCACCGAGCAGACATGGCAGGAACAAAATCGGAGCCACCGAGAGCAACGCATTGAAGGCCAATAGGAGCCCCGATCCAACCTTTCCCAAAACCACCTCGGCATTGCTCAAGGAAGTCATCAGTAGCAGCGTCAGCGTCTGTCGATCCTTCTCGTGGCTAACGGCGATGACCCCAGCAAGGGCCCCGAGAAACATCAGCACAAACAATTGGAAAGGGGCGATGAGTTGAAAAATCAAAACCCCAAAACGTGCTAAGTCTCCGGCATTTTGAACCGGTTGCACCCCAGCTAGCAACAGCCAGGTGGTGCTGATGATCGCAAAAACCATTACCAGAAAAACCACCCGCGAAGCAAAGTGTCGCGGCCGGCGTGGCAATACAGCAGTCTCGCGTTGAAAAATCGGTCCAATCATGACGCCAGTCTAACTAGACGAGCTTTCCCCGGCTATATCTGCGCAGAACTCCTATAAATTTGTCCCTAAGGTATTTTCGTGAGTAGAAGCTCGGTTTTCTCGTACTCAGCCTCGCGGTACTCGTACTCGTACTCGTACTCGAAAACGCCTGAGTCGATTCAGTTCGATCACCCTTTGAGGGAAGCTGGAAACCCAGTATTTGGCTATTTTGTCAACGAAATCCCGATACTTCTCCTCGAGTACGAGTACCGTTTCACTGAGTACGAGTACGAGTACGAAAAGAACCAGTGGTATGAATTGCCAGCCACGATAATGCCGGATGGACCTGTAAATTTCTCGGCTAGTCAGAAAAAAATATTGGCTGAAAAAATTTCCTTTGGTGCTCGTGCTCCTGCTCGTAATTGCTTACTCGAAATTGCTCGGCGTCATGGACTTGAAGTTCGTGGTCAAACGCATATTTGTCCATCCTAAACTCCTTTCGAGCACGAGTACGAGCACCGTTTCACTGAGCATGAGCACGAAGGAGCCAGCCCCAAAACAAATCGTAATAACCACGAGAATCTCTCAGTTATCGGTTTTTCGAATGCTTAGGCCATAAAAACCCATTCGAAGTCTTACAATTCCAGCGGGCGGGTTATTAAGCATGCTAATTTGACGGGTGATCCTAAAGAGTTCGATAAATGAGCTATCCGAACCACTGGTTTCTGGTTATTGTCAAAGTTACCGAAAGGTTTCCTCTGAACAAAAATTCCGATGCGTTGAGCCTCTTAAAAGGTCAGGTTCGTGCCCGCGACAACTTCCCATTTTTCGATTGAACAAGCTCGCTCGATGTTGCCTTTGTTGCGACTGATCGTGGCGGATATTTCATTGTCTCACCGGGAGTTGACCGATCGACGATCCCATCTTCGCCGCATGCTCCGAAGCCACCAGGGGAAGGCGAGGTTTCAAGTTTACGATCAAGAGATCGTCGAGATGCAAAAGGAGCTCACCGAGCAAGCGGCCCACTTGGACGAGTACATCACCGAGCTGGAACGCCTCGGAGTGATTCTTCGATCAGCCCATGAGGGGATCGTCGATTTCCCGACGTTGATTGATCAACGACCCGCTTTTTTTACATGGCAAATGGGCCAAGAGGACATCAACGATTTCCACTGGCATGACGAGTCGACGGCCGACCGCAAGCGTTTGGCTCCGTTGTCCAATAGTTGATCGCCTGGATCGTTGTTCATGGACAGTCAGCAAGAGCAGCTTTCACTTGCCGAATTGCAGCAGACTGTCGACCAGTGGATCAATACCGTCGGAGTACGTTACTTCTCGGAACTGACCAATATTGCGGTTTTGATGGAAGAAGTCGGAGAGCTGGCTCGGATATTTGCCAGAACTTACGGAGATCAGAGCTTTAAAAAAAGCGATCAGGCCTACAATCTCTCCGACGAGATGGCAGACGTGTTATTTGTCCTAGTCTGCCTTGCAAATCAAACCGGAGTCGACCTTCAGGCCGCCATGCGAGCGAACTTGGAGAAAAAAACACGTAGGGACTTCGACCGCCACCAAGCCAACCCAAAGCTGCAAAAGCCAAGCCATTGACCCAGGAGTCGTATCGATGAACCTAACGATCATGCGTCGCATCAAGTTCTGTGCAGGACATCGCCTCTACGGCCATGGTGGCAAGTGCGAGAACTTCCACGGACACAATTACGTTTGCGATTTTTTCGTCACAAGCGACACGCAAGACGCCGTGGGCCGGGTGATTGACTTCTCGGATCTCAAAGCACGCTGCAAAGGCTGGATCGATGAGCATTGGGATCACAGCTTCCTGATCTGCGAAAACGACGACAACGCCATCAACGCCTTGAAGATGGTCACTCCATGCCGGATGTTTATCCTCCCGTATAACCCAACGGCCGAGAACATGGCAAAGTACTTGCTCGAGGAAGTTTGCCCGATGATTTTGCAAGGTAGCGGAGCCCAAGCCACCCGAGTCCGCATTTGGGAAACCGATGAGTCTTACGCGGAGGCCAGCGTCGATCTTCACAGCGGTGCGGTCTCGACTCTCTATCAAGAAGCGACTTCTGGGGACTAAGGTAAGCGATGGAATCGACCGAACAAACCACGGCGCTCTTTGTCGGTAACGATTTGATGTTCCAGTCAAAGATTGCCTCGGCTTGCAGATCCGCAGGTCTTGCGCTCAAGGTGCAGCGTTCTCCCGAGAGTTTTAATCCGGAAAACTACCAAGACAACCTACCCATCCTAGTGATTGTGGACCTGGGGCTTGCCAATTTGGATCTCGAGGCGTTGCTTGCCAAGATCCGTCCGGCGATGCCCCTGGCTAAGTGGCTCGGCTATGGTGCACACGTGCTTGCCGATCGGCTCGAAGACGCCAACCAACTGGGGCTTGATGCGGTATTGACTCGCGGCCAGTTCGATCGCGACATGGTTCGAATTCTACAATCGGTCACCGATTAAGCACCAACGCTTAGTCTTCTTTATTGCGTTCCGAGAACGTCGACAGAGCCTCGATCGGCAATTCGAGGCAGCTCCACAAGATGTGGCCAAGCAACTCGATGAAAAGTTGGACCAAGAGTTCAGCTAACGCAGCCAGTAATTCCATGATTGTGTTTTTTAAAAATCTTTTGTGTGTTGCCGCGAGCACGAAGTTCAGATGGTTTTAGCCACCCTTTTTGGTTCGTCGGGTATTTTAGTGGGTAGAAGCTCGGCTTTCTCGTACTCAGCGTCGCGGTACTCGTACTCGTACTCGTACTCGAAAACGCCTGAATCGATTCAAGTCGATCACCCTTTCAGGGAGTACGAGTACGAGTACGAGTACGAAAAGAACCAGTGGTATCCCTCACCAGCCACGATAATGCTGGATGGACCCATTTTTTCCTGAATGCCCAAATTGCGAGGCATCCATTCGATGGCCGATTCGTGGCGGTTTCGAGGCGCTAAATTATGGAAGGGCAATCGAGCCGACTGCTGGTTGTTGCTGGGTCGCACAGTGAAAAGCACCGAGTCCTAGGATGAAATCCGAAGCATCGATCGGGATGATTTCGCGATCAGGATACTGTTCTTTGAGGATTCCAAGGGCCGCCGAATCGGTTTGACGGTAACCGAACTGGGGGACGATCACGATTCCATTGGCCATGTAGTAGTTGCAATAGCTTTCAGGAACCCGTCTGCCTTGAATCATCCTCGGTGGGGGCGTTCGCAGAGGGATGATCTCTAATTGGCGCCCTTGTGCGTCGGTAAGTTCGCGAAGGACTTGGTACTGTTTGGCAAGATGAGGGGCGTTGGAATCGTCGGAAGTCGATGAAACGGCAGCAAAGACCACCGCAGGTCGGACAAATCTTACCAATTGATCGATATGGCTATCGGTATCGTCCCCTGCAAGTTCCCCACCGTCGACCCAGAGCACTTTGCGGATCCTCAATTGCCGTTTCAGCTCGCTTTCGATTTGTTCATGGGTCCAATTCGGATTCCGGGTGCCCGTGGCAACCGCGCTGCTTGTGGTTAGCAAGGTGCCTTGTCCGTCGGTTTCGAGTGCACCTCCTTCGCATACAAGCTTGGAGTCAAAGCATTCCAGTGTACTGGTGGAATCGCTTTGGGATTCGAGCATCCAGCGTCCAGACGTATCGAGTCCTTGGCAAATGCGTT
>JAJTFC010000049.1 GCA_021298315.1 Planctomycetaceae bacterium | reverse complement strand
GTAGGTCCGAATCGTGCTTGTATTTATCGAGTTTTCGATAGAGCGTCCTGGCCCCTATCTCGAGAATCTTGGCTGCTTCCTCTCGATTCCCCGCAGTCATTTTCAAGGTTTCTTCGATGGCCCAACGCTCGATTTGATCCATCGTCTTACCGATTAAATCACCCGGAGGGTTGCCGATGAGTTGTTGATCCAAGGGAGTCGCAGCTACCGCAGGCTTGGGCGAATCCCCTGGCTCTACGCCGAAGTTGCCAAGCGTTCCTTCCTCGTAGAGTTCTGGAGGAAGATCATCCAAATCGAGTTTTCCGTCGGTATCGAGAACCACCATTGTCTCGACGAAATTTCTTAGCTGCCGAATGTTTCCCGGCCAAGCATAACCAAGGAATTTGCGAGTAACCGTTGGTGTAAAGTTACAGGCTCCCCTGTTGTGTCTTTTGATGAATTGCTTGCGAAAGTGATCCATCAAGGGGACGATATCATCGCGGCGTTCACGCAGGGGAGGTAGGTGCACGGTTACGACTTTGAGGCGATAGTAAAGATCGTTGCGAAACTGCTGGTCTTCGATCATTTTTTCCAGCGGCCTGTTGGTGGCCGAAATCAGTCGCACGTTGACCTTGTGCGACTTGTTGTCACCAACGCGAGTGATCTGCTGCTCTTCGAGAACTCGCAGGAGTTTGATCTGGGTGCTCATGGGCATATCCCCGACTTCATCCAGAAACAGCGTCCCGCCATCGGCATACTGAAAGGCCCCTTCGCGATCCGAAACCGCGTCGGTGAAAGCTCCGCGGACATGGCCAAAAAGCTCACTCTCCACGAGCGTTTCTGATACCGCGCGGACATTAAGGCCCACGAGTCGCTTGGCTTTTCGAGGACTGTTTTGATGGATCGCTTTTGCAATCATCTCCTTGCCTGTCCCGCTCTCGCCGGTGATCAACACCGTTGCATCGGTCGGTGCAATCCGCTTAAGCCGATCGATCAAGTACTGCATTTGCGGACTTGCAAATACAATCCCTTCAAAACCAAATTTTTCGTCGAGCCTTCGCCTCAGGTCGATGTTGGTCTGCCTGAGTTGCACGGCTTCAACGGCTTTGAGCGATATGGCGCGGAGCCGATTGGGAGTGATAGGTTTTTCAAGGAAATTGAAAGCTCCAAGCTGCATCGCCTCGACGGCTTTGGTAACCGTTGCATGCCCGGTTACCATGATCACATAAGCTTCTGGAAGCAATTGCCGGGCGGTAGCTAGGATCTGCATGCCATCGACATCATTCATGACCAAATCGGTGATGATAACATCGTAAGTATTCTGCTCGAGCATCCGCTTGCCCTCTGGGCCGCTGGTGGCGACCTGGCAACGATAGCCGACCTTTTCCAAGCTCTCGGTCATCGCTCGAGCATGAGCCGGATCGTTGTCAACGATAAGAAACGCGAATTGCTTGGGGTCGAACTCCGAGGGGATTTCGCCCTCGGGGCCGGTTGCTGAATGAAGGTTGGAGTCGTCGGTTTCCATAACATCCAGTATACTCGGACTGCTGAACTTGCGAATGGCCCAAAGCCTCCCAAGTGATCGAGTCGCCCGATGTGAATTTGGAAACCCCAAAAGCTGGAACTAAGATCCTATGCCAGAAACCCCCAACGATGGCTTGGGCCAACCGACGGTTTGTCGAGGAGTTCGCGGAGCTACGACCGTCGAGGCAAATACCAAAGAAGCGATCCTCAAGGCCACTCGACAGCTTCTCGCATTGATCATTCGCAGAAATGGTATTGAGTCTAAAGACATCGCAAGTGCGATCTTTACCGTAACCCGGGACTTGAACGCGGAATTCCCAGCCTTGGCAGCCCGGCAAATGGGTTGGTTGGATGTCCCGCTGCTTTGCGGTTATGAGGTCGAGGTTCCCGGGTCACTGATGTCCTGCGTCCGCATCCTGCTGCATTGGAACACGAATCGCTCGCAAAACGAGATCCATCATGTCTACATCCACGACGCCATTGCGCTGCGACCGGACTTGAGCAAACTGCCACCGGTGGACTGGAAGGAACTCGAAGAGTGGATCGCTGTTCAAATGTCTCCCCGGGAATCGAAATAGCCCAACTCGATCAGGATCCTTTCGAATGCATCTACAGTGGATCAGCAGTTACTCGACCAGCGCACTGCACGCAGCTGAATGCCTGTGCCGATTTTCCTCCCAGGTTCAGGATGAAAATCTAAGAGATAAACTTGGTCCTGCAGCCCAAGCCTTGGGGACTTGCCTCGAAGATCTCGATGCCCAAAGAACTCAAGGTCTCTGGGATGAGTTGGCCGTTTTGGGCTCCAAAATCAACTCCAACAGCGCCCTGGCGAATCAACTCATAACGGAGCACGGCCAAGGCTTCGTCGAACAATCGTTGATCCAAAGGCTCACCGGATCGATCACGGATGTCGAAGCGGCCTTCAAGCTCTTGTTCCCGAAATATGTCGAGCAATTCGATTACCGCATCCGACCACTTCAAGAACAGTGGATCGGCTATGGTAGCGGTTTTCTTGCCCACATCCGACGTTTAACTCGAAGCGATGAACTGATTCGAGAAGCTTGCGTTATCGGCGTGCAACCGATTCTCGGAGGAGCAGGACGGGCCCATGTCGAGCACCAAGCGATCCACATTGAGGCTGTCCTGACCAACCCACTGCCCGAACTCCCCGAAGTGGTGCGACTAGGCTGGCTGCTTTCGCAACTCCATTCACTTGGATTTCGCTCCCAGCTAACATACTCACAGGAAAGTCTTAGGAATCTTCTACCTATCGCAATGCTTATCCCGAGCCTTGCTGCTGCGGAAGTTCTCGAACTAACTCAATGCAATGAAGCGATCGCCGAGTTAGCGATCGAGAATTGGAATATTGCGATCCCTGCGAATCAGGACGTCTCGACAGAACTGATCCCTCTTCTGATGGACTGGTGGGAAACGTGCCTGAAAACCAAACCCGATTGGTCAGTAGCGATCAAGGCATTGGCGCAACGACTCGGGATCCAACCAGTCTAAACGTTCGCTAAATCTACCTATATGCGCCATGTCGCCCGGGGCATTGCACGAAACCACGTAGAGTTCCTTTTTCTCGATCAAATACAGTGCGTCTTGATGGAACTCTCGACCTATCCAGCATCCGGTCGTCAGGTCGCAATCGATCAGCCAACTCGGTTCGCCGTGGCCACTCATAGGCGAGTACCCTATTAGGCGAATAATCGCTCGATGCGGTAGTTTGTCCAAGCGGCTTTTTAGTGACTCGTCTGCCAAGCGGTTTTTTTCCTTCGGCCAAACCTCTCCTGTGGTGGCAAAGGCACTCAAGACAATCGCCGGATCGCACAACTCTCTTTCCGGTTTTGCGATATAAAAGCGAGTTTCAAAATAGGCTGGATGAAAAGTGTTACTCATTGTCTTTATGAAGCTTTGCGATCAATGAGTTCAATTCAGGCGTTGGCACACCGAGTAAAGCCAACTGGTCTCGAAGCGCAATGACTTTCTCTTGATCCGTACCGAGCCTAGATGCGGCTCCTACAAGCTCCCTATCCATGTCTACTTCCATAGGAATACTCGAGCCGGCAACGATCCACAAAGTATGTCGCATCAGAGCTAAGATGCTGTAAGCGGTCGAGTATTTATCAGAAATCAACGGTGTACCATGATCGCCGATAGAAAACGGAAAGACTCGTTGGTGAAACGTGCGCCAACGATCCAAAACCAAAAGCGCCTCGGAAAAACGCCCGAGTCTGTAGAGTTTCATCGTCCAACCAAAATAGAGTTGAGAGACTTCACGAGTCGGCCACCCCCTATCCCAATGCCCTTCCCAACGCTCAAGAGCGAGCCGTTCGGCGACTTCAAAGACTTGAACACTCTTTTCGACTTGCTGTTGATTCGCAAACAAAGTCGATTCGCTTCGAAGGGCGAAAATCGCATGCGTCAATAGCATGGGGCGC
The DNA here is from genome assembly GCA_021298315.1 of Planctomycetaceae bacterium. Taxonomy (GTDB): domain Bacteria; phylum Planctomycetota; class Planctomycetia; order Pirellulales; family Pirellulaceae; genus JBKCUI01. The sequence goes on along the minus strand of JAJTFC010000049.1, from coordinate 24,088 downwards.
CCCGGGTTGCTAACAAATAGCTCGACTGCCGATGTGACAACACGGTCGAGGATTTGCAAAGCGACCTCTGGATTCTCTTCCATCAATAAATCGGCCCTGTGGCGGTCGATGGCATTTCTCAGGTCGACCGAGTCTAGTAGATAGCTATCATCCTGTTTACCAGTGTTTTCGCTAATCAAAATCTCGACCTCCTCTCTGGCCAACTCCAAGGCCGCGATCGCTCGTTTAAAACTTTGAGGGGTTTTGGTTGGTATTCCGTTGGCAAGGTGAAGCAAGGATGTTGCCATCTGAAATCGAAGCTTGCGGCTATCAGGGTGGGTTTCTAACAAGCGTCGTTGGATTTCGATGACCTTAGATCGATCAAGTACACCCAGATCCATCTGGCCAAGCAGATAATGGCATAGCGAAGAGTAGTGCCGCAGTACCGATAGAGTTTGCAAAGCAGATTCAGTTTCGCCGTATCTGGCAATCCAATCCTCAACACAAGCGATACTCTCGGATATTTTTTCTTCGTATTCACCAGGCGAAATCAATGTTCGCTCGATGATGTTATCCCCGAAAGCATTGTGCATCTTACCGATGACTTGGATCGTCTCATTGGTAGCTTCGATCGCGTCATTCCGAGACTTGCTGATCAGTGCTAGAGCGCCAAAGTTGGTCCCAATCAAAAGGGTCGCTAGTATCGTTGTAAGTGGATGCCTTCGCATCGCTCTTATCGTACTCCTAACAAACGAAAGCTTTCGGGCCGAGACGTTTTGACCTTCTAAGTATCTTTTTAAATCCGCTTGAAACTCTTTTGCAGTGGGGTACCTTTGCTCAGGATCCTTTGCAAGGCACTTCATGACGACGGCTTCGAGGTCCCGCGATAGCTCCTGTCGGATCATCGATGGGCTTGCAGGGACACTCATGCGAACCAGACTACGAACCTGACTTTCAAAGTCAGCATCGAAAGGAGTTCGACCGGTAAGCAATTGGTAAAGAACCACTCCCATTGAATAGACATCGGTCGTGGTTCGTAAGTCCTCTGCGGGACCGGATGCTTGCTCGGGTGACATATATCTTGCTGTGCCAACAATAGCACCTTCATTAGTCCAGTCCGATGAAACCGCACCAATCTGTTTGCACAACCCAAAATCGGTCAAAACGGGTCGGTAGGGAAAGCCATCCGATGCGTAGTCCAATTGCTGCCTATCATAAAGGAGGATATTCCCTGGCTTGATGTCTCGATGCAACGTTAACTTCGAATGCGCGTAATGAACCGACTCGGCTACTTCAGCCATTAAACTCGCAGCTTGTTGCTCTCCCATAGGCTCTTGCTGGCTCTTGAACCAATCCCCCAACGATCCGAGAGGAGCATACTCACAAGAAATATAAGGTAGGTTGCCTATGCGTCCGGTGTCAAAAATCCGGATGATTCCAGGATGGGATAACTGTGCAGTACTCTGGGCCTCCCCCAAAAATCTTGCACGATACTCCTGCGATTGCCCCTTCGAAGGCTTTAGCATTTTGATCGCTACATGGATTTGCAGGATCGTATCGAAGACCCTAAATACAAAAGCATTAGCACCAACGCCGATAAGGACTGGATCCAAAAAACGCTTGTCTTGGAGATCCGTCGATGAATTGAAATCGGGGGATTGACTCGCGTTTAGCCCCTTTGCAAAGGATCCGAAACTCTCGAGCTGATGAGATTGCTCCCCGAGCAAACGCAAACATTCCTCAAGATCCTTTTGGTGCAAGACGCCTTCGCTCTGCCGCTCGTCTTGCTTGAGTTGATCAATCAACGCGTTAAGTCGTACGATCGCGCTTGGGCTGAGGCTTTCGGGTTCTAGCATGGTTATGGGCAGACTTAAGGTTCACTGGCTCGATCAACTCTCATCGAATTGCTTTCTCAATCGAGCGATGCACCGCCCAATGAGCATTCGCACATCGTCCTTCGATCGTCCGATCCGACCGCCGATCTGTTCAAAAGTCATGTTTTGTTCGAAACGCCAAGCCAATACTTTTTGGATTTCATCAGGTAGCGATCGAACGGCATTCATCACCTTGCGAAACCGCTCCTCATCGATCATCGAATCGAGTTGGGAAGTCTCATCGCCTAGAATCTTACGGAATTCATCTGAGGTGATCTCGTCGGTTGTTAGCTCCCTTCGTACATCCCGCTTCTCAGCTTTCAGAAAACGACGCCGAAGGTCTTCGATTTTACTCATAAGAACCCGCCGTAGGTAACCGCGAATCTCTTTCGGCTTCTTATCGGCGATGTCTTGGATATTTGCCTGGGCCGCATTGAGTGTCTGTTGGATCACGTCCGAATCATCCACTTTTTGCCCAAGCTCTGGGTCGATTTCCTTGGCCGCGATCGACTTCAGTAGAGGTCTGTATTTACGAAGCCAATCGGACAAATCTCGATCGGTCGACTCCGATTTGCCAGAGGACTGCTTGCCTGGATCTTCGAATTCTTGGCCATCTTGATCAATCATGGCAATAGAGCAACAGGGCAATTATTTTCCTGTCACTCTGGGTTCCCGAGGGTTAGAGTATCATTACTTAAGGCTTCAAGTGCGGTGAAGCAAAGCAACAGCATGGACGACAGCCAACTCGCCTCGCCCAACCTCACCGACACCCTCTCCCGTTTTTCCTTTCAGTCCCACGAGCGTCGGCCCAACCTCAAGGATATCGGATATCCTTCTTACTAACTCCGATTTGATCGGCGATAGCTTGGGCGACTCTAGCAAGACCACACAATCCAAGTTTACAAGATCCCAACCAGCTTGTCGAACGTTCGCCATAGCTAAACGAAGCATTTCAGCAGAATCTCTCCCTCGGTTCTCTGGTCGATCGTTGGGAAATATCTGACCTATGTCCGGCAAGCCTGCTCCGCTTAAGACTGCATCGGTGATTGCGTGCAAGAGCACATCGGCATCCGAATGCCCGACAAAATGCCGACCTTGCTCGATGACCACTCCACCGAGAATCATCGATCCACCTGTCTCGATTCGGTGGGAATCGTACCCCATCCCGACCCGAATCGCATTGAGCAGCGTGTTTTTCCCGTCCATGACTTACACCGTGGGCCTAGCCGAGCAAAAACTAAACACCCTTGGGATTAAAGTAGTCAGGCTCTTTGCCCTCAATCCATTTGATGTTGCATCCGATGCTTGGAGTCTGTTTGGCAGACACGCTACTTCCGCTTAATATCGCATCCAATGCAGCACGCAGATCTGCACCAGTGACAGGCTTGTCGTTCCTGGGACGAGAATCGTCGATTTGGCCCCGATAGACCAACTTTTGGTGGTGATCAAACACAAAGATGTCGGGTGTACAAGCCGCCCGATAAGCTTTCGCGACCTCTTGGGTTTCATCGTACAGATAGGGGAATCGATACCCCTGGGCCCTGGCCTCGCCCTTCATCGCCTCTGGGCTGTCCTCTGGATGGGTCGTTATGTCGTTGGAACTGATCCCAACAAAGTGCACCCCCTTGGGTTGATAGTCCTCGTGGAGTTTTGCCAACTGACCCGCGATATGCTTTACAAAGGGGCAGTGGTTGCAGATGAACATCACCACCAAGGCCTTTCCACCGGCCAAATCGCCAAGGGACACTTGGGCACCATCGATATTCGGCAATCGGAAATCGGGAGCAGGAGTTCCCAAGGGTAACATCGTACTGGCAGTCTTAACCATAACCTTTGAAGTCCCAAATCAGGAGTGGCTTGCGAGATATGTAGCGGAAACTCGGAGTATACCCAAGCCACCTAAGGATCTGCAAGCATGCAAAGGCTATTGGTCGTCTTGTCCTTCTATATTCTTGCTCTTGTCCAAACCAGCCCGCTGCATGAGCGACGAGCGGAGCGAGATTTCAATTTGATCGTCATCCCCAGGAGGCGGTCCGCTGGCACCGAGTTCCTCGGGATTGTATCGAATCTCATATTGATGTTTGGCAATGGATATAACCACACCCGGATCCAAACGCTTGCGAGATACCCGATATCCGTTGACCTTGGTTCCATTGCGACTATCGAGATCCTTGATGAACCAGTAGCCCTGCTCAAGGGTCAAGCGGCAGTGCTGTCCTGAAACATTCGGGAACCTCAATACGACATCGCAAGTTTCGCGACGGCCTATTAAAATACGGTTTTTCTTCAGCGGAATGTCTTCCCCGCCACCGGTCGGAACCAAAAATCCCATGTTTGCCATGATGGGCCGCTCGTAGGTTGTGAAATTTATCCTATACCAAACCGTCTAAACGTGATAAAAATTTACGCTGTCAATCCCTTAGCGTCAAATAACGAGCACCTTATTTAGGCACCTAATCGAGATTTAGGCACCCAATCGAGCGAATTATGGCAAAAACAACCATGCTTTTCGGAGCCCTGCTCTTGGGGATTTCCCTGCTAATCCTGGTATTTACCCAAAAGGTAGGCAGCCCCAGTATTTTTATCCCGGCTGCCGTCGGCCTACCCTTGTTGCTCCTGGGATTCTTGGCCGACAAACAACCGATGCAACGCAAACTGCTGATGCACATCGCCGTGACCGTCGGACTCCTAGGGGCTCTTGCTTCCCTTGTACCAACTGTCATTCAACTCCTAAAGCTCGCCAGAGGCGAATCACTCGATCCGATGCGCGCCGGATCGGTCTTTTCCATGGCTATCCTCTGCGGACTGTACGTCTTTCTATGCGTCAAGTCCTTCATCAACGCCCGGAAAAACCGCGAAGCTGGTAAATCTACCGAATCGACTTAATGACTAACTGAAGATTTTGGAAGACGAACCTTGCCCACTCCGGCAAACATCCCCGAAGCTCTTTCAGCGATCCTGGCCCGCTACGGCAACGCCTGTAGCGAAGGCCTGCTTGCTTCGATCGCAAGCGCCGAAAAGCTAGAGGCCTGGTTCGAGCCAAACCTCGATGATCGCCTTCGCTTCGAATCGACTCTGGTGGTTCTTTCCCAGCAAGCCCTCTATGCTTGGGATAAACCTACAAGCCAATGGAAACGTTGGTCGCTGAGCCCTTCGGTGAGTCTGCGCAAGGTGGATCGGGCTGGCCTTGGGGTTCTCGAACTCTTCGATGACCAAGGCCTCATCGCCCACTGGCGATACACAGCAGCCCAACTCAATGGTGCTGCGTCGATTGTCACCGAATTCCAAAAGATCCGTTCTGGCGAAGACGATTCGGGGGCCGCGTCGATCTGTCCGTCTTGCGGTGGACCGATGCAAGACGGCCAAGTCCTATGCTCGAATTGCGCACCGACCGCAGTCCCGAGCACCTCTCGATCGCTGATGCGATTGACCCGCTTTGCCCGTCCGCGAGCACTCATCATCGCCGTCGGCTTTGCACTGACGGTCCTTAGCACCACTGCGGCGATGATCCCTCCGCTGCTGACCAAGCCGCTGATGGACTATGTGCTGATCCCTCACCAGAGCAACCTGCCTGCGCGGTTCGATCTTGTTCCCTGGCTCCTGGGTGGAATGCTTCTGGCTGCGCTGCTGAGCTGGGCTTTGAGCTGGGCCAAGACTTATGTTATGGCGACCATCAGCGAACGCATCAGCGCCGATCTAAGAAATGCGACCTATGGGCATCTGCAGAAACTCTCCTTAGAATTTTTTGGTGGTAAGAGAACCGGCGATCTAATCTCTCGCGTCAGCGACGATACCCAACGCATCTGCGACTTTCTCTCGATCCATGCGGTCGACTTCGCTACCGACATCATCATGATCGTCATCACAGCCGCTTTGCTCATTTGGCTCGATCCGACCATGGCACTCGTGGGCTTGCTCCCCTTCCCGTTCATCGCTTGGATCGTTGCTAGAGTCCAAGCTCGCATGCGAGCGGGCTTTGCCCGAGGCAGTTCGGCTTGGGCCGAAATGGTGAATGTTCTTGCTGACACGATCCCAGGGATTCGTGTTGTCAAAGCTTTTGCCCAAGAAAATCGTGAAGTCGCTCGCTTCCAACAGAGAAACGATCATGTTTTGCATGCCAATGACCGGGTCAATCGGCTCTGGGCCGCCTTTGCACCGATCATCACCTTGCTGACAGACATCGGATTGCTGATTATCTATGGATTCGGTGCCTACCAAATATCGAGAAACAGACTCTCGGTAGGAGATTTATCGGTCTTTCTTATGTGGGTATCTCGGCTGTATCTTCGACTCGATGATATGAGCCGACTGCTGGCCAACGCACAGCGCACGGCAGCCGCCACCCACCGCATTTTCGAGATACTCGACCGAGTACCGAGTGTCGCTGAACCGACCAGTCCTGTGCATCCCGGACGAGTCCAAGGCCGGATCGAAATCCAAAAAATCACTTTTAGCTACGGAGCCCGCCAAGTCATCCACGACGTGAACTTGGTCATCGAGCCGGGTGAAATGATCGGACTTGTCGGGCCCAGTGGTGCTGGCAAAAGCACGCTGGTAAACCTCGTTTGCCGGTTCTATGACGTGGCCAGCGGATCGATCCAGGTCGATGGCGTAGATATTCGCCAGTACCCGATTAGCGAGTACCGCAGCAATATCGGGATCGTTCTCCAAGAACCTTTTTTGTTCTTCGGCTCGATCGCCGAGAACATTGCTTATGGTCGCCCAAACGCCACGCGAGATCAAATCATCGCGGCAGCTCGAGCCGCCAAAGCCCACGATTTCATCTTGAAACTGACCGATGGCTACGACTCGCTCGTGGGCGAACGGGGCCAATCTCTCTCGGGTGGCGAGCGACAACGGATATCAATCGCCCGAGCTTTACTCACCGATCCGAGAATCCTGATTCTCGACGAAGCCACCTCGGCGGTAGATACCGAGACCGAGCGAGAAATCCAAGAAGCCCTCGATGTGCTTGTCCAAGGCCGCACAACGATCGCGATCGCTCACCGGATCAGCACACTCCGCAAAGCCAATCGAATCATCGTGCTCGAGAAAGGAAGGGTTACCGAAATCGGTAACCATGAAGAGTTGCTGGCCAAAAAAGGTACTTATTACCGGCTAAACCAAGCCCAAAAACAATTGGCCGATGCCGGAGTCTGATCCGTCTGATCCGTCCGATCTAATGCAAGTTATAACGGTTCATTTTGTAATGAAGCGTTCGAACGCTGATTCCCAATGACTTTGCAGTCCGCTCGCGATGAAAGTCGTTGGTTGTCAGAGCTTGCGCAATCGCCACCTTCTCTGCCGCCTCGGCGATCTCGATCAGCGTCCCCTTGAGCGTCGAATCCTCCTTGGGCCCCCTGGTCAACTCGGCCGGTAGATCCTTGACCTGAATCTCTTCACTTACACTGGTGATCACTAATCGTTCGATCACGTTGCGGAGTTGCCGAATGTTCCCCGGCCAAGCGTTCTCGGTGAGCAATTTCAAGGCCGCCGAATCGAGCACCTTCGAAGGTCGATGGTGCCTCAAACAAAAATGGTCTAAGAAGTGTTTGATCAGAAGAGGAATATCCTCGCGACGGCTCCTAAGGGGCGGAACTTGGATCGGAATGATATTCAGTCGGTAATACAGATCCTCCCGAAAGGTTCCTTCTTCGACAAGCTCCTGGATATTGCGATTCGTTGCCGAAACGATCCTTGCGTCGGACCGAAGTACCTGCTCGCCCCCGACGCGCGTGAAATAGCCTGTTTCGAGCACACGCAACAGATCAACCTGACTCTTCGTGGGTATCTCGGTGATCTCATCGAGAAACAGCGTCCCGCCAAAGGCTTGCTCAAAACAGCCCGGCTTTTGCCGCGAAGCACCCGTAAACGAACCTTTTTCATGCCCGAAAAGTTCACTTTCGAGCAAGGATTCCGGGAGCGCACCGAGATTCATCGCCACAAATGGCCCCCCGGCTCGGTTGCTCAAATCGTGGATGGCTCGGGCCATCAATTCCTTGCCGGTCCCACTCTCACCTTGAATCAATACCGTCGCGTCTGTAGGTGCAACTTGTCGGATCTGTTCCAATACTTCCTGCAATGCACCGCAGTTACCGATGATCCCAGAAATCTCTCCGGCTGCTGCTAGCTTGCTTCGAAGCTCGAGATTTTCGTTTCGCAGTCGATAATGCTCGGCAGCCTTGGAGACCTGTTGGCGTATCAGATTCAGATCCACGGGCTTGGTGATGAAATCAAATGCCCCGCGCTTCATAGCCTCGACCGCACTCTCGACCGTACCATGGGCCGTGATCACAATCGATGTCGTCTCGGGCTTGCGCTGCTGAACGAGCGAAACGAGATCCAAACCATTTCGCTCCCCCGGCATGCGAACATCGGTAATGACCAACTGGAAGTTGCCTGCATCGAATTTCTCAAGGGCTTCATTCACCGAAGACGCGGTGTCAACGAAATCCACTTCATTAACTAATCCCTTGGCAAGTCCGGATCGAATGTTCGGCTCGTCATCGACGATCAAGACACTAAAAGGTAAGTTTTCTGGCATGGTCTAGGTTGGATTCACGTTCGGTAATGTGAGCTGAAAAGTAGTTCCTTGAGGGGACGTCCTGAAATCAAGCGTCCCCTGATGCTGTCGAATGATCTTGTCACAGATAGCCAAGCCCAAGCCGGTGCCGGAACTCTTTGTAGTGAAGTAGGGATCGAGAATTTTGTCCTGCAGGTTCTCGGGAATCCCGCACCCGGTATCACTAACCTCGATCCTCGCAGAGGTTTCGTCTCGAGTGACTTCGACACGGAGGCTTCCCCCTTGAGGCATCGCGTCCATGGCATTGACCATCAAATTCAAAAGGACTTGCTCGAGCCGTCCTCGGTCAGCAGTGATCACACAAGGTATCTGGCAAGGACTGAGTTCCAGTCGGATCCCCCGACTCTGTGCTTGGGGTGCCACCAACTCCACCTGACGCGACACCAAATCGTTCAGATTGACTTGGGTCAAATCCAAGTTGCTTACGGAGGCAAAATCTCGAAAGGCTTCGAGAACCCCACCGATTCGAGTCAACTCTGTCCGGATGATTCCAAGCATACTGCGGCTTTGATCCGTGGTACCATCGATCTCCAATTGCTCCTCGAGAAGTTGAACGTGGAGCGATAATGCAGCAAGAGGATTTCGAATCTCATGGTGCAAGCCCCCCAGCAACGAGCCCAGACCGGTGTAGCGTTCCATTCTCCTCATCTGCTCTTCCATCAACGTACTCATCGTGATGTCTCTAATCTGTAGCAGGTTGCCCATGACCGAACCGTCGCGACCTTGCAACGACTGACAAGATGCGAGAAGTATTTTTCGATTGCCTCCAGGCATGATTTGAAACTCCCGTACCAAGATCGGAGATCCATTTTCGACCCAGTTGGCCACCATGCTAAGCACAAGATTTTCGTTACCAGCCCAGTAATTCAGGACGTGACGCTCACGCAACAGTATGTGGCTCGTGTTCATTCACGGCGACACATCGAGATTTGCGCTTTGGAGGGTGGTTACTTAAAAGACATCAACATCAACGAAGGCCAGACGGTCAAGAAAGGGGATCCGTTATTCCAGATCCTTCCGACGCTCTACGCAGCTAGGCTTGATGCAGACATCGCCGAAGCGAAACTTGCCAAAGCGAATGCCAAAGTGAAGTTAGCCCAAGCCGAGATGGGTTTTGCCAATATCACAGCACCTTTTGACGGAATCGTGGATCGATTGCATGAACAGGAAGGGAGTCTGATTGCGGAAGGTGCGGTCCTTACAACGCTTTCGGACAACAGTGTTATCTGGGTTTACTTCAATGTGCCCGAGGCCCGGTATCTTGAATTCCAAGAAGCGATGCGTACCGATCCGAAACTATCAAATTATGAAGTCCAATTGCGACTAGCAAATCACAAAATGTTTGGCCAAACCGGCAAGATTGGCGCCATCGAGGCTGATTTCGACAACGAAACGGGCAACATCTCTTTTCGGGCTGACTTCACAAACCCAGATGGCTTGCTTCGTCACGGCCAAACCGGCACGATCTTGATCCATCACCATGACGCCGGTGCGATTGTGATCCCTCAGCGAGCGACCTATGAAATCCTCGCTAAGAAATATGTGTTCGTGATCGATGAGCAAGGTGTGGCGCATCAGCGCGAGATTCGGATCCAACACGAACAAGACGATATTTTCGTGATTGACGAGGGTCTGCAAGCAGGAGAAAAAATCGTGCTAGAAGGGATTCTCCAGGTCCGCGACGGTGACAAAGTGGATTACGAGTTTCAAGCTCCAGAAGACGTGCTGGCACATCTGAAGTACCACGCCCAGTAAGCCTTAGTCCACCTATCGATTCGAACCTATGTTTTCAAAATTTCTGCATCGGCCAGCTTTGGCAATCGTCATTTCGCTCTTGATTTTGTTCATGGGTGGACTGGCAATCAACGTCCTCCCGATATCTCAGTTCCCTTCGGTCGCCCCCCAGAGTGTTCGCGTTTCGGTATCTTACCCGGGTGCTAGCGCAAAGATCCTCGTCGACTCCACCTTGGTGCTGCTCGAGCAAGCCATCAACGGGGTTCCCAACATGCGTTACATGATCGGGGATGCCACCAGCGCAGGGGAGGGAACCATTCAGGTGATTTTTGAACCTGGTACCGACCCCGACGTGGCGGTCATGAACGTTAACAATCGAGCGCAGATGGTCAAAAACAATCTGCCGGATATCGTTCAGCGCGAAGGTGTGATCGTCATGCAAAACATGACGAGCATGCTCATGTACATCAATGTCTTTAGCACCGACCCAGGGGTCGACCAGAACTTTCTGTACAACTACGCGACGGTCAAAGTCCTCAACGAAATCAAACGAATCCCGGGCGTTGGACAAGCCGTCATTTTAGGGAATCGCGCCTATGCGATGCGGGTTGAATTAGACATCGATCGCATGCGAGGTGCGCTCAACGCGGAAGGGAGAGCAGATCAAGCTCAAGGATATCGCGTCGGTACGCTTAGGCTCCTCGTTCTACGACCTGTACTCCGATATCGACGGATTCCCGTCGGCTGCGATCGTGATGAAGCAAAGCCCGGGCTCGAACGCGGCCGAAGTGATCAAGAAGGTCAAGGAAAAGGTCGAGGAAATCAAGCGAAAAAGTTTTCCTCCTGGGATGGACTACGCGGTAACCTACGACGTGTCGCAGTTCCTCGACGCATCGATCGAAAAGGTGCTCCATACCTTGTTCGAAGCTTTCATCTTGGTGTCGCTAGTCGTGTACTTTTTCTTAGGAGATTTCCGCAGCACTCTGATCCCGACGCTCGCAGTCCCTGTGTCGCTTATCGGAACTTTCTTCTTCATGATGATTTTTGCGATGTCGATCAATTTGATCACCCTTTTCGCGTTGGTTCTGGCAATCGGCGTGGTCGTCGACGATGCGATCGTGGTCGTCGAAGCGGTCCACGAAAAGATGCACTCGAAGCATTTAGGGCCTTATGCGGCCACCAAAGAAGTGATTCAAGAAGTCAGCGGTGCCATCATCGCTATTACGCTGGTCATGACAGCGGTGTTCATAGCGTCTTTTCCGCCTGATGGTCGTCTCACCGACCATTTCCGATTGCACCATTTTTGCATGATAATCGGTTCTTTAGGGTCGCACCGCTACTCGAAGGTTATGAAAACCTCCCGGCAATAGTGCCCGATAACCCCTCTGTGGAAGGATCCCCGTTCAATTCTGCCTAGACGGCTACGCACAAGGCATAATGATTTCGCCGACGAGTCGACCAGTTCGGTCCGCATTTCCTGCGATTCAAATCGCATTGGATTTTGCAATCATTGCATGGAGTTACCTAGCCATCCTCTACTGGCAAACGACTCCGCTTGCGTTTCCATCCCTCCAAAATGTTTTTATAGCCGCTCTTGGCTATGTCGTCGCAGGCGAATTCTTCGGGATATTCAATACAAGCCACCATCGACCGGCTGACTACGACATCTTGCTCATCGGTGCCTCATGGCTCTCAGGCTTTGCCTTTGCCGTTTCTGGTGGGTTTTTACTCAATCCGATAGCAGAACCTCTCCAGGGCAGTCACCAAGTTCTTTGGTTCATCCTCGCTCTGCTTTGTATCCTTTTGTTTCACATGATCGGACGAGGGATTTTTGTTTGGCTCAGCGAGCGGGGTTGGACTTCCAGGCGATGCGCGATCTTGGGAAATAACCCGCTGGGTCATCGGCTCGCCGAAGCTGCCTCGTTCGATCGAGATCAAGGTCTCAAAATCGTTGGGGTTTTCGATGAAAATCCCGAATCTCAGGGCAATGGATTTAACGAACTTTTAACCGAAATACATCGGCGAAAAATCGATACGGTATTCATCGCTGTACCGATCCAGAGGGATCAAAAAATCCGAGAGTGGATCGACCGCTTGGCCGATACCACCGTCTCCGTTTACCTGGTTCCGAACCTCGAAGCCTTCGATTACCTCTATTCACGTTGGGGTTTTGTAGGTGGACACACCGTCGTAAGCATCTTCGAAACCCCCATTTACGGGATCGACGGTTGTCTCAAAAGGGTCTTCGACATTGTGTTGAGTCTCCTTGGGTTGATCCTGTCGCTACCGATCATGGTCCTGGCGGCTTTGGCGATCAAACTCAACTCAAGTGGTCCGGTCTTTTTCCGCCAACGACGATATGGACTCGACGGCCAGGAAATCTACGTTTGGAAATTCCGGACTATGACCACCATGGACGACGGTATGGAAGTCAAACAAGCGACTAAAAACGATCCTAGGGTGACCGAGGTCGGTAGGTTCCTACGCAGGACTTCCTTGGACGAACTACCCCAATTATTCAATGTTTTAAGGGGTTCGATGTCACTCGTTGGCCCAAGGCCTTATGCCATCGCCCACAACGAGCAGTTCCGCAGCCTGATTCGAGGTTACATGCTCAGGCACAAGGTCAAGCCTGGGATTACTGGACTGGCCCAAGTTCTCGGCAGCCGGCTTGAGACCGACACGGTCGAGAAAATGCGAGCCCGGATCGAGTTGGATCATCGCTACATCCGAGATTGGTCTCTGTGGCTGGACCTGAAAATCATGGTCAAAACCATCGCTGTTGTTCTGCGACAAGAAGCGCACTAAGAAAGCGAAAATTCTCGACCTTTTTCCCGTTTGTACTGCAGTCACTTGGAACGAAATGACTAAAATTCCATCCGTTAATATCGGATTCCAGAGCACTACGTGTACAGCTCTGGAGCAGGAAGGATAGTCAACGTTTCCAAAGGTACAAAAGAAGATGCGTTGGGAAGGTAGAGAAGAATCGAAAAATATCGACGATCGCCGTGGTTCGGCGATGCCAGTTGCAGGGATGGCCGGCGGCGGTTTGCTGTTCCTGATCTTCACCGTCATCATTTCCATGCTCTTGGGAGCGAACCCAAGACAGTTGCTTGAGCAAGCCGGTCAGCAACAACCCTCTCAGCAACAAACCCGCGTTCCTCCTTCGGCTGAGAACGATAAAGATGCGGCGTTCAAAAAATTCGTAAGCGTTGTGCTCAAGGATAACGAAGATGTCTGGACCAAGCTCTTTCGCGAGAAGTTGAACGCTCGCTACGAGGAGCCAAAACTGGTGCTCTTTACCGGAGCTGTACGCTCGGCGTGCGGTGATGCAACCGCCGCTGTCGGTCCCTTCTACTGCCCCGGCGATAAAAATGTCTATCTCGACTTCGAATTCTTCCGAACCATGAAGAATCAACTCGGCGCCGAAGGCGAATTCGCAATGGCCTACGTCATCGCTCACGAAGTTGGACACCACATCCAAAACCTACTTGGGTTGTCGATGAAAATCCAACGCATGCAAATGCAAGCGAGCCAAGCCGAATCGAATCAGTTGAGCGTTAGGCTCGAACTCCAAGCCGATTACCTCGCAGGTGTATGGGCACACCACGCTCAGCAGATGAAGGGGATCCTTGAAAAAGGCGATATTGCCGATGCCATCAACACCGCCAAGCGGATTGGAGATGATGTTCTCCAAAAGCGATCGACCGGTGTGGTTCGCGAAGCCTTATTCACCCACGGCAGCGCTGAGGCTAGAGCTTATTGGTTCACTCAAGGGCTAAAGAGTGGGGATCTTGAGGCGATGATGAAAACTTTTGAAGTCCCCTTCGATCAACTCGATCCGAAAAAGATACAGTAAAAAAAGACGCAGAAAACAGCTCGCTCCGCCCGGAGCTACGATGGAAAAAGCCAAGCAATGGGAATACCCAGCTTGGCTTTTTTTATTGGGCGTGCAGCAAAGCCAAACAAATCCGATGCTGTTCCTATCCTCCAATAGCGCTCAAGCTCGCAAAGGTAAATACAGATCCGTCTGTAATTGATCCGCAGGTGTCTCGGGCTGCAACGTCGTATGGATCAGGAGTTTGAATCGCTTATCGAGTTTGAGTCGCTGGTGCTTTACCAATCGGTCTGCGACGGCTAAAGCATTCGGCAAATGCTCGTGGCTACCGGTATGTCGGATATGAAAAACCTTACAAGCCGGGTATCGCCATTCGACCAACTTTGAGTGGCTGGGCAATACCAACGAGTCAGGAATGGCCCGACCAATTAAAAACTCGATCCCCTGGGGCCCACTGGTCGTGCGCTTCAAAACCGATACCAAAAGTCCCTCGAGTGGTAAGCCTTCCTCGCGATATTCAAGATCTAATCTGCTTCGCATCTGGTCAAAGGACTGGCCGAATTCAAATAGACCTGTTGTCCCCTCGATCCCAGCAATTTTCAGTGTAGCGAATGTTTCAATCCCCATGTTATCAATCTGAGAAGAAATCTTACCCCGCTCAGCAAGCTCTCGGATCATGAGCAAGCCACGTTGGTAATCGTCTCCGATCCCATCGACGATCGCTGGCTTTAACCAGAAAAGAAACCAAGGCAAAGAACCATCGATGTTCCACGTCAGCAAGGTCTTCTGGCCATGGCTCTCGAGTTGGAATCCTGTTTTGCACACAGCTTGCATCGGGCGAATGAATCGCAGATCCGTTTGGACCAGTCGGTTTGGCTCGAGGTTCAGGTGTGTTATTTCTCCTTGGCCAATAACCTCCCCTTTCCATGAATACTTCGATCCGACGCGATCAGGAACATCACTGATTTGTATCGTAGTCAGCGGATCGGCGATAAGCCATGGAGACCACGACGTCCAAGTATGAAAGTCCGCAATCAGCTCATAGACTTTCGATACTGGTGCAGCGATCTCGATCGATCTTGCAACGCTCCAAGACGGCATGTTTTTCTCCTTTTCTACTATCTTCGTTCGCTTGATGGACTAACTGCAGACGACTTGTCCTGTTGAATGAGCCAAGCCCATCGATGCAGGTTTCGAGAATCGCTGTATCGAGCCGACGACCCGGAGGATCCCAACGTGACGACAAGCGTCTCGAATCCTTGATGGCGACTTAAGGATACCAAACAAGCACCGGCTGCGTCGGTCGTGCCCGTTTTGATTCCAACGTAACCTTGGCGATCCAAAAGCTGATTGGAATTGCTCCAAACCAATCGCCTAGTGTACCCTTCCAGGCCGTGCACCACGCAAGAATGCCTGCGTGACTGAACAATCTCCATGACCAGCGGGTGCTTGATCAACTCACGTGCAAGAATCAGCAAATCCGAACAAGTGCTTTTGTGCTCAGGATGAGTCATGCCGTGCGGGTTTCTAAAGACCGAGTGCATCATCCCTAGTTCCTGGGCTCGTTGATTCATCATGTCGATAAAAAGATCAAGTGGGTCTATCTTCTTGTCCTGCGCACCTTTGCGTAGACCGTACCATTCGGCAACGGCAACTGCAGCATCGTTTCCCGAAGGAAGCATCAATCCATAGAATGCATCTCGAAGCAATATCGATTCCCCTGCTCGAACAGTCGATGATGAACCTGTTGTTTCATCAGCCCGCTTTGAAAAAACCAATCGCTCATCCAGCAGTTTTGGATCGGACTGAATTTCTTGTGCCAGTAGCAACGCCGTCATCATCTTGGTGGTGCTTGCGATATCCAACGGCTCATCCTGCCGGTTACCCCCGAGCAATTCTCCTGTTTTTGCGTCGGCGATGACCCAGGCTTTGCAGGACACAACAGGCATTCCAGAGGGCTCGTCAGGTGCTTCTAGCGGTTTTAGATCCTCAAGCCTCTCCTGGTTATCCTTATCGAGTTTGATCTCACCGATTTTTGCCCACATGGCCGCATCGACTAGACCGATTTCTTCAAGCCCGTTTTCTCGACGAAATCGAACGACGGCCTGCTCGGTCATCCCGCCAAAGTCTCCATCGACACTCAACTTGGGCGAAGGACTGAGTCGATCGTTCAAGGCAGCTTGCAAGGCTTCGACCAATGGCCCGTTGGATCCAAGCTTGAGCGACTCGGGCTTGAAGTCGTCCCGAGCAATAGGATGGAAGTATTCATAAGCCGCTTGGGCAACGCGTCCACAAAGAATTTCCGCAGCATTCGTATCCCCCCAGCTTTTGTCCTGGTTCTGGCTCGTTAAGCAGACCATTGCGATCCAACCGCTTGGGGTCTGAAACAAACCTGCATCGGTACGCGACTCGTTGACCGCTCCGGTCTTGTGATAACCCTTGACCTCCTTGGGCAAGAATCGCAACAACTTCGTCTTGTCATCGCAACTCAGCAGGTGTTTCATCATCTGCTCAGAGGCTTCCTCGGATACCAATTTGCGCTCGTGGAGCTTTTCCAGTAAACTCAACATGTCAGCGGCCGTTGTGCTGCCAAGTCCGTATTTCTGACTTCGTTCGACCGCGATCGAAGTGTCTCGCCGAAACACCTTGGAATGAATCTGGGTTTCAGGAAGCCCTAATTCAGCCATGGTCTTGACGACATTGCTGAGCCCAACTTTATCGACGACAAGATTGGTTGCGGTGTTATCCGAATAGGTAATCATCAAATGCGCGACGGTCTCCAGGGGCACAACAGTACCACTGAGGAAGTGGTCGGTAAGAATCCCTGAACCAGGAACTTTGTCCGCTTCTTGCAATGTAACCATCAGATCGGGTGGCAACATTCCGGCTTGCCTTTGACGATAGTACTCGACCAAAACCGGGAACTTGATCAAACTCGCCGTCGGCACAACTTCTTTCTCACGGTGCAGATAAGTCTCACCGGTGCCCAGGTGCTTGATGGCAACACAAACGCTTCCTTGATGCTTCTCGATGAGCGGTTCGATGCGTTGGGCCAAGTCTTGGGCATGAACGTCACAGACCAGCCAAATCCAAAAGCAAAAGTGCACGACCCGTAACACTTGGAGTTCGCAGGTGGTCGAATTGAGAAATCTCATGTCGGTTTAGCCCTGAGCATAAAGTACGGAATACCGATCAAGATCAGTAGGATCCCAAAGACACCTTCGATCGGCTGTTCGAAAAGTATACTGAGGATAAACCAAAGATAAGCGACAATGTAGAGGACGGGAGTCCAAGGATACCATGGTGTCCGAAATGGCCTTGCAAGATCCGGTTGCTTGCGTCGCAGCACAATCAGCGCTGCAATCGCCGCTGTATAGAAAAGGCTTGCGGCAAATACAATGCAATCGGTCAAAAGATCAAAGATCGTCCGGTCTCGGAAGTAGTCGGTGGTTTGAATCAAAGCTGCCGATCCGATGACCATCAAACATGCCATCGCAGCTTGAAAAAAAATCGCAACCATCGGCGTTCGATATCGAGGGTGCAAAGTTCCAAAAGCTGCCGGCAAAAGACCATCGCGACCCATCGCATACGTCACGCGAGGACTCGTAAGAAGGTTGCTGTTGATCGTTCCGAGCGTGCTTAGCACCAACCCAACCGACATGACCGAACCGGCCCAAGGCCCAAGCGAACGAGTCAGCAAGAGCTCCGCGACATGCTCGCGATTCTCTTTGATCACCATGTCGGAAATTGGAATCACCAAATGGTAAGCGATCGTCGCACCCATGTAGAGCAATCCTAATAGCCCGATTCCACCCAGGAGCGCCAGCGGTAGATTTCTACCCGGATTCTTGACCTCCTCGGCGATCGGCACTACGCCTTCCCAACCATTAAAGGCCCACATCACGGCCAGGAGTACTGCAGCAAACTGAGAGGCCAGCGAAGGCTGCTCGGGTGAAACCGTTTCAGAAAGGTAACCAAAGTTCAATGTTGGTTTACCGGTCACCGAGAGTATCCACGGCAAGAGAACGATCGCCGAAACCAAACCGCACTTAACGACCGTCGTCAGGGCTTGCAAGCGAGCGCCCCAAAGAACACCGAGAACATTAAACGAGGCGACCAAACCGATGAGAATCATCGCAAGCGGAACGACTTGCCAAGGTCCAGCGCCAACGTCGATGATCCGCAAGAAAGATGTAATGCAGACGACCGCAAGTGCTCCCGTTGATGCAGGTCTTGCAAAGAGAAACTCTTGCCAACCAAACAAGAAGGCCGGTAAGGGCCCATAGGCTTCACGCAAATAGACGTAAAGACCTCCGGAACGCGGATGCATCGCTGAGAGTTCCGCTAAACACAACCCACCCAGCACGCAAAGAACCGTTCCGAAAATCCACACCGAAAAGATCAATGGGAATCCACCCGCATCCGCAGCAATCCTACCGGGTTTGACAAAGATTCCTGCACCGATGGTGTTGCCGATGACAATCGCAATTGCCATCCATAAACCTAAAACGCGAGGCAGACTTGCCGTTGATGTAGTGTTTGAGTCCACGACGTACTCGTTTGCTGGACGACTCGAGGTTTCTTGTTTGCATGCAAAACCTGGGATGTTACCAAGAAAATATCTGAAATGTGCGAAAGGATAACGGATTTTTCGCTCAGGGTTCGCTCAGGAAACGTTGAAACCAGATCGCATTGGCCGTATTCTAAGCACCTGGCCTCCGAGGCTGATTGCGAGAGTACGCAAGTTTTACAGGAAAGAAACACGTTTCATAGATAAGAGGATTTCAGCGATGAAAAGAGTTTTTGGATGGGTTAGAGCGACGATGGTCGCAGCGGTTCTTGGTGGCTTGTTCTCGTTCCCGATGGCTCATGCCATGACCGATGATCTGCTGACCATTGGAAGTGACGCGCCCGCACTGGACGTCGAGCACTGGGTACAAAACGGGGAAGGCAAATTCGGAAAGGTTACCAAGTTCGAAAAGGGCAAGGTTTACATCGTCGAGTTCTGGGCCACTTGGTGCGGTCCGTGCGTCGCGAGCATGCCCCATATCGTGGAAACCCAAGCCAAATACGCCGACAAGGGTGTTCAAATCGTCAGCATCAGCGACGAACCCAAAGAGACCGTCGAAGAGTTTTTGGAGCGCAAAGTACCACGCTCGGAAAAGGAAATGACCTTTCGAGAACTTACCAAATCCTACTGCTTGACCACCGACCCAGACGGATCGTCGAGCGAAAGCTACATGCAAGCTGCCGGGCAAAACGGGATCCCTTGTGCATTCATCGTTGGTAAAGACGGAAAGATCGAATGGATCGGCCATCCGATGAGCATGGATGATCCGCTCAAGGCTGTTGTCGAAGGCAAATGGGATCGCAAAGCCTTTGCTGACGAATTCAAGGAGCAGCAAGAGATGGAAGCACTTCAAATGAAAGTGCAGAGGGAAGTTGGCGGTCTGCTTCGTGACCGCGATTTCAAAGGTGCCATGGCCAAATTTGACGAGCTGACCGGCGAAATCAAAAATCCAGAAATGAAGTTGCAATTCGCGATGATGAAACTGCGATTGCACCAAGTTGCAAACAGCAGCAAGACCGAAGTGGTTAAGACGCTCAGGGATACCTTGGCCATGGCTAGCAAAGATCCAGCCATGTCGAATCAAGTCGCTTGGACCATTTGGGAGATGTCCGAGCAAGGACAAATCGATAAGGACAAGGAACTCTTCGCTGAGGCGGTCAAGGTTGCGCAAGCAGCAGCAGCCAAGCAAGAGGGTTCGCCCAAGGCCGCTACACTCGATACCCTTGCTCACCTCCAATACGGGTTGGGTAACCTCGCCGAGGCAATCAAAACACAAAAAGAAGCCGTTGCCATCGAAGGCGGTAATCCTGAGATCAAGGGCTTCCTCGAAGAACTTGAAGAAGAAGCCAACAAGAAGAAGTAACTGCATCGACTCCATGGCTTGAACTCCAACCCGCGAATCCAAAAGGCTTCGCGGGTTTTTTATTGCCCAAACGTAAGCGTACAGGCAACTTGGGTAGACTGATGGAACGCTGATTAGTTTTTACGGTTTGTGGCCCAGCGGGCCAGTATATAGGTAGCAAGCGACGCTCCCGTCTTTGTGGGTTTTACTTGGAAAACATCCACGTTACCTGCTGGTCACCGAGACTCAATGTCACACCGCCATCAAGATCGCCGAACCCTCGGGGTGCGCACTCCTGCGTTTTGCCCCAAACGAAGAATCCTAGCGGGCTTAATTAAATTTCCTCGCCGTTGGCTACGGGTTAAACGAATTATCGCCTATACCGAACCTTCTCGTTGATTTCCCCGAAATCAACGAGAGCGATTGAGCGAGGCCGCTCATTGGGTTGGACAAACCTGCTCCCATAACCGCTTGGCTCCCCTTCGCCCCCGGGCTTTGACGGGGGAGAAGCCTGGAGGGCGGCACTTGCCTGCCGTTGTGCGTAAGCCACCGGACCCTGGTAACAACACAATTATTCTATGTTTTTTAGATGCGCCAGTATACTTTTCTGATACATCGTATTTAACGTACTATCTCATTTAGCAAACACATGCTCAGCCTCTAATATTACCACTCAGTTCATGTGCCGCCCTCCGGGCTAAAACCAACTAGCCGAATACTCCATCTTCAATCAAAAAGGTGCTTTGCTGTTTCCGATGCTCGATGGTGGGTTGCACGGCAAAGCCGATTCACCCACCCTACGGGACTAGATGCGTGCTCCCGGACGATTTCAAGCGGCAACTTGCGGGATTTTTGATTGTCGATTCGCGACACGGTTCGATCGATCGCGTAAACTATGTCTCCAGGGTCAACCTAACAACAGCCTTGTCGATACCAAGGACGATGGACTTATGAGAGATGAGACTAGATTTCCAAATCAGGAGGATTCAGGCAAGTGTAGGCAGCCAAAGATGCAAGTGTACGCCCCCCTCATAACGACTCGATTGTAGTGGATACCAGTGCATTCCATCCTAGCTAGGTTTCCGAAATGATAAACTGTTTTGCTGCGTTAGTGAGCAACTTGAACAGACGGCCAACTCAGCTTTTCTGTTTAGCATTGATGTGCATGGGTGCATTGGTGCTTTTTACAACCTGGAAATACCGCCAGCCTTTACGAGCGTTGTCGAGTTCTCTCAAAGTTTGCTGGGTAGATATTGAAACCAGCACCGAAGCTGTAAGGGTTGGATGCTATTTGGTAGGAGACGATGAGAATTCTCCGCGGCTAGTTATTCCCTCAGAGCTACCGAATTTTTGTCGAACAACTTCAGATTCGCCAACAGCAAGATTTTGGATGAAGTCGCGTTTGGGTGGCAGCTCGGTAGAAAGTGACAATCCTTTCAGCATTCGATCGATCAATGATTTAGGTCGCGTCAATGTACGATGTCTGCAATCGATGCGAAAAGCAGACATTCTCGAGTCGAATCTCTTTGATCAAGACCAATTTCTTGCCGTGCTTACGCATCGTCCTCTCGATAGAGCGCCCTTGGGCTGGGCAAATGATCACGGTTATGATCACATAGAGTTCTACCGGTCCAATCTGCAGAATGATCAGTTGGAAACTCCTATTGCTGTTGCCCAATCTCTAGATACTCACGGCCAACCGCTAGCACTTCGATGCTTCAGCTTCGATCACAGGTTGGCTGTCGGCGCTTTATACAGCAATCCGGTAGTACGAGTTTACGAGGCGGCGGAGAAACAAAATGATCCGCCTAAAGTCGTATTAGAGATACCACCACACCAAGAGAATGGGGGGCACGTTTCCATAGCATTCTCTGTCAATGCCAGAAAAATCGCGATTTTGGAACAAATGGATAGTTCTCGCGGCGACTATTACCTCGATTTGTGGGACCTAAATACGCTTGAGCAATGCGGCAGCCAGAGGATTTCCTTGCCTTCGAACGTCAATCATTGGGTTCAAGTGGTGTTTCAAGGGGAGTCTCTCTTTCTTTGGACGAATGACGATTCTGTGTATCAGTTTGATTTTCAGGCTGGCGTCCCGAAATTGCTTAATATTCCCCTTGGACAACGGAGGATTTTTGGGATAGGAGCTTGCCGTCTACCAGACAATCAAACAGAACTCTTCTTCGTACTGACAAATTTCGAAGATCGTTGGCGCAGTACAGAGGAATTTTTAGCTATGGAAATTCATCGTGGAAAATTACTCAACATTGAAGACGTCACGTGGGAAAAAATTGTTCGTTACAAAATCGGTATTGAAAGTAATCATTAAATGAGGTTGCAAGTGTGCCGCCATAGGCGGTTGGTTGCATGCACAGTTTGACAGTCGAGGAGGGAACTTGAAAGACGGCGGCAGGAGGCAGTCGCTTGGTTTTAGGAGGATGCGTATTGGAAGTTGAAAGTAAGAAGTTCGACGATCGAAAGCTGGAAGCAACTCGCAAGTTGCGTCAATAGAAACGGGCTGCAACGAAACAAATTGCCTAGCGGCCCCGGTGCAATTTTTCTGACCTTAGATGCTCCGCATCCACAAAGTTTGCGCTTTGAGTTTCATGATTTTGCGAGTTTGATTCGAGACACGGAAGCCGCTTGTCAACGAAGAGATCATTGTGACTGACTATCGTGGAATTGGAAATGACCCAGGGGGGCCAGGTAGCTAGAACGTTGCTGCTTGCTTTAACAAAAGATCGAGGGGGATTCGCAAGTGAGAACAAAAAAGTACTTTTCCGTGAGTTGGACCTTGGTCGCATGTGGAGTTATCGGCGCATTATGTCTTTTTCTATTCATTCTTTCCATGATACGTATCCCTGAATTTGAAGCTTCATATCGCCTTCGCAAACTAGAGAGCTTACGGAGCTCATTGCCACGCATAAGTGAAGATGGATTTGCAATTGACGATACAATGACAGAGCAGGTTAGGCACAGGGACAGGTTGGTGGATCTCGGCCTTTTTTTCCACAAGACGTATTCGCCCGATCCGCAATCAATCGCTCCAGAACCACACGGTCAGTTGTTTGATGCTCTAGTAAAAGCATTTCCTGACAACCACCTTTGGATGTTGAGTTTGGGCAATACTTTGGAAGTATGGGACTTAAAAAAGAATGAAGCGGACTGGGACGCTTTTGCGCATCGTCACAGTCTATCGGTTCACCTAAAGCCTAACCCTCCGTCAGCCAACGACAGTTCGCCAGAGCGGTGAGGGTGTTTTGGTTCACCGGCAAGTGGAATCTACTGCCTCATAGCTAACGAAGTTTGAAGGCATCCTGCACGGGGATTTCGCCTCGTCGTGCGGCGAAGGTTTATGTAGGAGTAGATGCTGCCAGCAAGCACCTGGATCTGTTTTTTCCGGACACCGGAAAGTCCGAACGGAATAAGAATGATGCCGAATCTGTCAAGGCTCTCTGTGTGCGAATCCAAGGTCAGTCCTAATACATGTTTGTCATGGAAACCAGTGGCGGTTATCCCTCAGAAGGTTGTGTCCCCACAGAGCCTTCGTCTGTTTCACCCTGCGCCATCATTGGAATAGTTTTGGGCGCAATGAACAGATGATTTTCCGAGCCTATGCCTAAAAACATCTCGGGGCTCAAACTCGGGGTCTGTCCCCGAGTTGCCGGGGGGATTTGCTAGCGATCCATTTGTGGGTCAAAGCGGGGTCTGTCCCCAAGTTGCTGCGGAGTTTTGCTAGCGATACAAACCCTTCTATTAAGGGACTGTCCCCACTGAATAAGAATAATCGAACAATGCGGGGACAGACCCTGTGCAACACCCCCAAGTTTTGCTGGCGATTTTGTCGCTGCAACGCGGCCATCGTTGCGTTCGCGAAATCGTTAAAAGTTTTTCTGACCAAATTCGAGCATGTTTTTCACTTTTGTGCACAATCAGAGTCATTGCTCGCTAGGCGAAGGGCTCGCCTAGATTCGAACGCCTCTGTTCATGCTTGTTGCATTGCACTCAAGCATGTCCAAAGCGTTCGGGCCACGCGCAGGCTTGGATGTCTTGCGTGTGGTTGCGGATGGACACCGCGGATTGCTTTTACCGTGTTTGTTTGTCAGTTCATCTGTTTGTCAGGAGGGCTATTGCCATGGCGCGTAAAACCCGAGGTAGTTTGATTAAA
>JAJTFC010000048.1 GCA_021298315.1 Planctomycetaceae bacterium | reverse complement strand
CCAGTAGGGGACGTAGGGTCCGTAGCTTGGCATTTGGCACATCCGTGAGTTTGAGAGAAGGATTGCAAGGCATACTGTTGCTGTTGACCATCCTTGGCAACAGGAGCAGTGGGGGGAATCGTCGGAAAAACGGCTTGAAAAAGCAATATCCATTTTGCGGCCCTCGCACCGGGTGCCTGGCACCTGTTTGGGTGCGGCGTGGAAATGCAAGCATTGCTGATGCGAGTGGGGACAGACCCTGATTTTTTGGAGTCGCCGTTGACTAATGCTAGCCAACTTTCGGCTACTTGCATGGAGTGCCTGGCACCAGTTTGGCACTCGAAAATCTACAGCAGAATTTCAACTAATGCACGCCAGTGAAATTGAAAAAACTGATGCGATAGGCTTGTTGTATACCCGCGTCTGATGCGCAGAAACTTTCCCAACAAGCCCGTCAGTGGGGATTTTTCTCTACAATTACTCCGATTCGAGCCGATGGAGACCAAACGAGGAGTCCAGAAAACTCCCTCGTTTTGAGCCGTTTCGGGCACTGGACGGTACATTTTGCCTGACACCCCTAAAACTGCCCACTTTGGGAAAAAGTTCACCTTTGCAGGTTTTCAAACTATGGAAATCGCTTTGGGTTTTGTAAACTCGATCTCCTCGTCGGCTGTCGATTGACGATTCGTCGTGAAAAAATGCCAGCCAAGTTCTTGCGATTGCAAGCAAGCTTTAGCCCTAAAGAGTCCAATTAGGCGACCCCTAAAGAATCGATCTAGGCGAAGAAGTGCAGAACTCCTCAAGTAGCGGCAAAACTTTCTACGACCGATGGGGCTGGCTGGTCCTGCTTGTAAGTCTTGCTTGCGTTCCGTTTGCTTACTATGGCGCTGGCCAAGCCGTTCAGAGTAATGTCAACAAGGTAGAAGACTGGCTTCCGAAGTCTTACCGGGAAACTGATGAGCTCGCCAAGTTTCGGAAAAACTTTCCTTCCGACCAATTCATTATCGTTAGCTGGTCGGGTTGCACGATCGGCGAAGATCCTGCTGATCCACAGCAGGACGACCCAAGGATTTCTAAGCTCATCAGTTTGGTTGCTCCCCAGCAGGTCGATCCGAACGACATCGACGCAGTGGAAGCCAAGAAGTATTTCAAGTCGGCTCAGTCTGCAAGGACTCTTTTAGATCAACTCACCAGCGGCCAGCATGCTCTAAGCCACCAAGAGGCTGTCGAGCGTCTCAAGGGAGCGGTCTTGGGCCCCGATGGTCGACAAACCTGCGTGATCGTGTCGTTGGATCCGAGCACATCGGGCAAGCTCAAACCGGTATTGGGCCACGGACAAAAACGAATCTTCCGACCTAATGTCCCTCCAGGGGTATTAAGAAGGCTGATCGAAAGCGCAGGTATTTCGGATTCGGAATTGCACATGGGGGGCCCTCCAGTCGACAACATTTCGATCGACGAAGAGGGTGAACGGACGCTGGTTCGGCTGGCGGGCTTTTCCGGAATCTTGGGCCTTTTCTTAGCTTGGTGGTCATTACGAAGCCTGCTGCTGACTTGGGTTGTATTCCTTTGCTCGGTCACTAGTGCCGCATCGGCACTAGCGATGATTTGGGCAACCGGAGAGACCGTTGATGCGATCGTTTTGTCGATGCCCTCTTTGGTCTATGTGTTGGCGATTTCCGGTGCGGTTCACTTCATCAATTACTACCAGGACGCGGTTCGAGAAGGTGGTCTGAAGGGTTCGACCGAAAGGGCTGTGATCCATGCGTTGAAGCCTGCGATCTTGTGCTCGCTGACAACGGCATTTGGACTCTTATCGTTGTGTTCGAGTGAGTTGGTGCCGATCCGCAAGTTCGGACTCTACTCGGCCTCGGGAGTAATGATCCTCAATGTCGTCCTGTTTTTGCTCTTGCCGGCGACTTTGCACCTTATTCGATACGCCAAACGTTGGGAACTGAGTCCCGAGGAAATGCAGGCCAGGGCTGCTCCGCAGACTTTGTTAAAGAACGCTTCTGAGGTCAAAGAATCCTTTAGCGAGCGTTTTTGGGGAGCCTTTTCTGGCTTTATCGTTCGAAACCACGTCGGCGTGGCTCTTGCAAGTATGGTCTTTTGTGGGGCCGTCGGACTGGGGCTCTTTAGGATCCGAACCAGCATCGATCTTTTGGAGCTTTTCGATTCCCAATCCCGTATTCTCAAAGACTACCGTTGGCTCGAAACGCATCTTGGGAAACTGGTTCCTATGGAAATCGTGCTGGAGTTCGATCCAGCGAGCTTGGCAACGAGTACTCCTGCAAGCGCTCAAAGCACCGAGGAAGTCTCACCTGAGGAGATTGGCAAACTGAGTTTCTTGGAACGCATGGAGACGACCCTGCGGGTTCAAGAAGCGATCCAGAAGCGTTTCGGCGAAGAAGCCTTGGGCTGGGTGGGCCGTAGTTTGTCGGCAGCTACCTTTGCTCCGTCCCTTCCGACCAACGGTTCAAGTACCAAGAAGATGATCGAGCGGAGCGTCTACAACTCGACGCTGGAGTCCAAGCGTGAAGACTTTATGAAGTCAGGCTTCCTAAGGGTCGACCCCGATACGGGGAATGAACTTTGGAGAATCAGCTTGCGGGTGGCTGCTTTTGAAGGGGTTGATTACGGCCAATTCGTTCACGAATTGCACGATGTGGTTCAACCGGTGCTCCAAGCCCAAAGCGACCGCGTGCAAATTCTGCGAAGACTCGCTGCTTGGAGTGGAGACACCAAGTTTGTTGGTAAGAAGGTGATTTTGTGGGATCCCGAGGTCGTTGACGGCCCAAGTGGCGAAGCCTTTACGGCAGGCAAGGCGCGAGCCGATGAGATCTCGAACTTGCTTAAAAACGCCCGCTTGAAAGTTGCTCGTGCAAGCATCGATTCGAAATCGATGCCACTAGTTCAACTTCAGGAACTCGAGGACTACGATGCGATCGTTTTGGCAGGGGCTTTTTCGAATAATGAAGTTCGAACCCTTGAGACCGCACTTAGCAAGATCATCGACCTAGAGAGCCGCGATCCGCTTCAGCCCAAGCAGTGGGTTGCGTCGGTCTTTACCGGAGTAGTACCGATTGTCTACAAGGCCCAGCGGGCGCTCCTGACTAGTTTGATGGAAAGCACCCTTTGGTCATTTTTGACGATCACGCCGCTGATGATTTTTGTTTCGAGGAGTTTTAGGGCTGGTTTGGTGGCGATGATCCCGAACGTAGTTCCCGTGATCTTCATTTTTGGACTGATGGGCTGGATGGGAATCGCCATCGACATCGGTTCAATGATGACCGCCAGCATCGCCTTGGGAGTTGCCGTCGACGATACGATCCACTTCCTGTCTTGGTTCCGAAGCAATGTCTTGCAACTGAAGGATCGTCGGGCTGCGATTATTGCATCCTACAAACAGTGCGGAACGCCGACGCTCCAAGCTGCTTGCATCAGCGGGCTTGGGCTTTCGGTGTTTGCCTTTAGCACCTTTACGCCCACGCAGAGATTCGGATGGTTGATGCTGACAATTCTCATTGCCGGGGTCATTGCCGAGCTGGTTTTGTTGCCGGCGATACTCGCTGGGCCTTTAGGCTGTGTTTTTGATCCAAAGACGACCAAGCACAGCTTTTGGTCTAGGTTTTTCCTGATTTTTAGGCACAAAGTCCGCCGGCGTTTCGACTCCGGTCACGATTCGCCCGAGTCGGGAAAAGAGGCTGAATTCCAAAGCGCTGCCTGAAGGGCAGAT
Organism: Planctomycetaceae bacterium; assembly: GCA_021298315.1. Taxonomy (GTDB): domain Bacteria; phylum Planctomycetota; class Planctomycetia; order Pirellulales; family Pirellulaceae; genus JBKCUI01. The sequence goes on along the minus strand of JAJTFC010000048.1, from coordinate 24,765 downwards.
GGCGGTCTGAAACGCCCAGCTACCGATTCCTAGGAATCCCCGTTTTTCCCCTTGGATACCGGCCCAATTCCGGCTACACTTTTGGCCCCATTGATTCGAATTGCTAGACGGCTCAAAACCCCTAGCGCGACCAGCAGTAAGGTTTGCTTTGCCATGACCAAACAAAAGACACACAAATCGACCAAGAAACGTTTCCGATTGACAGCTACTGGCAAGGTCAAGCATCGCAAGTGTGGAACTAGCCACTTGGCCATTAGCAAACCGTCCAAGAAGATTCGTCAGCTTCGAGGCACCCGAGTGCTTGAGCCAAATTTGACTCGAGCGATCGTCGATGCTTTGCGAGGCAACAGCTACTAACGGCCTTTTTTTGAATTACCAAGCGTCTGGGTAAAAACATCCGCACAATTCCCCATCTAGGCCGGTGGGTTGATCATCCAAAGTTGATGATCCATTCAAGAGTGCGGGGACCTGAGTCGCTCCAAAAGATGAGATAGATTTTCGATGAGAACACGTAAGGGTTCAGCTCGCCGTCAGGCCAAGAGACGTATGTTTCAAAGGGCCGAGGGTTATGTTGGTGGTCGTCGTAGGCTTTACCGAACCGCGAAAGAGAATTTGGTTCGCGCAGGTCGTTTCGCTTACCGCGACCGACGCCGTCGACGCCGGGATTTCCGCCGTCTGTGGATTATCCGACTCAATGCCGCAGCACGCTTGCACGGGCTTCGCTATAGCCAGTTCATCGATGGTCTGAATCTTGCAAGCATCGAAATTGATCGCAAGCAGCTTTCGGAGATGGCGATCAACGATCCGAGTGGTTTCGAAGTCGTCGTTGCTGCAGTCAAAGACGCGTTGTCGAAACACAATAAGTCGGCTTAAGCAATTCCGGCGGATTCTATGGCGCTGGATCAATTCGTATCGGCTTTGGACAGCATGCTTCAGGAAGCTTGCGCCTCGTTGCTGGAGGTTCAGAGTTCTGAGGCCCTTGAGCAACTGCGGGTCAGGTACACCGGCGCCAAAAGCGGCGCTTTGAAAAGTGTACAGAAGATGCTCGGCTCGATCGATGTCAAGGACAAGCCGGCTGCGGGCAAGAAGTTCAACGAAGTACGCGACAGTATTGAAGCGGCACTTGCAGATGCCTCACAAAGGCTCGGGGTTGGGTCATCCAAACAAGCTTCCGGTGTCAGTTTCGATCCGACTTTACCGGGCCTGCGTCCGCGTCTGGGTACCATCCATCCGATTACCCAGACGCTTGAGCACCTCAAAGAGATCATGGGCCGCTTGGGCTTCAATGTGACCGAAGGTCCAGAGATTGAAGACCAGTGGCACAACTTTGTTGCCTTGAACATCCCTGAGGATCACCCAGCTCGAGATCCTCTAGACAACTTCTACTTGGCCACAGCCAAGTCTGCATTGCCGCGATCAAGCGGATCGAATCAAGTACCCGAGGCTTGTCTGCTCCGCAGCCAAACCAGCACGGTTCAGATTCGGGTCATGGAGACCCAACCGCTGCCCCTTCGAATTATTTCGCTTGGCCGCGTCTATCGTCCTGATGCGCCCGATGCGACTCACTTTCCTATGTTTCATCAGATGGAAGGTCTTTGGGTCGATCGCAATGTAACGATGGCGCAGCTAAAAAGTGTTTTGCGATTGTTCGCTACAAGCTATCTCGGGGGTGATGTCAGCATTCGCTTTCGTCCATCCTTTTTTCCATTTACCGAACCGAGTGTCGAAGTCGACTACTGGTGGAATGGCCAATGGGTTGAGTTCGGGGGAGCCGGGATGGTCGACCCGAATGTTTTCCACTCTGTAGGAATTGACCCGGAGGCTTGGTCAGGTTTTGCTTTCGGTCTGGGGGTCGAGCGACTGTGCATGAGACGCTTCGGAATCACCGATATCCGCGACCTTTACCGTAGCGACGTGCGTTTTCTGAGCCAGTTTGCTACCTGATCACTTAGCGGGTTGAGTCATGTTGATTTCATGGGAATGGCTATCGGATTATATCAAGCTCGATGAATCGATTGATAAGGTAGTCGATCGCTGGGCCCTCTCGGGACTCAACCACGAAAGCACCCATGAGGTAGAGGGAGACTCGGTGATCGATCTTGAGGTCACCAGCAATCGTGCAGATTGTTTAGGGCATATTGGAATTGCAAGAGAGGCATCGGTCCTTTACTCCGTGCCGCTCCAAGTGCCCAATCCAGTGCTCAAGACTTCAAAGGAATCGGTGCATGAAGTTTTGAAGGTGGAAAATCGCTTTACCGAGGCTTGTCCGCGATACACTGCAAGGGTAATCCGCGGGGTCAAGATTGGACCAAGCCCTGAGTGGTTTGCGAAACGATTGCGAGCCCTTGGGATTCGTCCGATCAATAATGTCGTCGATGCAACCAACTATGTCATGATGGAGTGCGGCCAACCCTTGCACGCCTTCGATCTGGCACGTGTCGAATCCGGGCAAATCATCATTCGGCCTGCAACGGACAAGGAGAATTTCCAAGCGATCGATCATCGCAGTTATGTGCTCGATTCCCAAATGGTCGTCATCGCTGACGATAAGCGACCACTGGCTCTCGGAGGGGTCATGGGCGGAGTCGATAGCGAAGTGACCGAATCGACCGTGGACTTGCTGATCGAAGCAGCTTCGTTTGTGCCCATGGGGATTCGGCGAACTGCCAGGAAGCTCAAACTCCATTCGCCTTCCTCTCATCGTTTCGAGCGGCATATCGATCCAAACGGTCTAGACTGGGCTTCGCTAAGATGCTGCCATTGGATACTGGAGTTTGCCGGGGGCCAATTGCTCGATGGTCTCATCGATACGAACTCCCAGGCCAAGCCGTTGGCACAGGTGCAACTAAGGCGTTCTAGAGTCGCTCAAGTTTTAGGAATCGACGTTCCTTGGTCACAGTGTGTTGAAATCCTGACCCGATTGGGGTGCAAGGTTCAGGTCGATCAGGACACCCTCGAGGTGCTTGCCCCTTCTTACCGACAAGACTTAACGCGCGAAGCTGATTTGATTGAGGAGATAGCTCGGATTTACGGATACGATGCAATCCCAGAGGACGCGATGGTTCCGATGGTTGCTTCGGCCCGCCGGCCCAAGGACACCATGATGAGCACGGTTCGCTCGGTCGCATGCGCTGCAGGTTTTTGCGAAACTTTGAACCCGAGCCTTATCGGAAAAACTCCCATCGATCGCATATCCCCTTGGACTGCTCTAGAGCCATTGACCACTTGGGTTCCTCTGCTTGAGGGAGCCAGCCATTTGCGCAGGTCGCTCGTACCGAGTCTCATTGCAGCACGATTGCATAATCAAGCGCAATCCAATAGAGATGTAAGGCTATTTGAAACCGCCAGCGTCTATCTTGCCCAAGACAACCAATTGCCAAAGGAGCAACACAACCTTGGTTGCGTTAGCGAGAGCGAGCCGAGATTGATTCGCGGTGTCTTTGAGGAAATCATTGCAAGAGTTTGGGGCCAGGAAGGACCGGCAATTCAAGAGCGGCTGATCGACTTTGAGTTTCTTGAAAAGTCAACGGGTGTGGCTTGGTTCGTCCAAGATGCGATGCTCGGTTGGGTCGGATCGCTCAGTAAGTCGCTTGCTCAATCCATCAAGATCGATGGTGCGGTGGCCGTAGGGGAATTGGACCTCGACAGGCTATTGGTTTCAGCCAGGAGTGTACCGAAACTCCGAACCTTGAGTCCCTATCCGGCGATCCTCAGGGACTTGAATTTCGTTGTCGACGAACCTCTCAACTGGAGCACAGTGCGCTCGACGATTTCCGAGGTCGCTGGGGAGTTGTGCAAAGAGGTCGCATTCCGAGAGATCTATCGGGATCCGAAGCGAGACGGGGATGGAAAGAAGCGGATATTGCTCACCTTGACCATCCAAAGTGATACCGAGACCCTTCGGGGGGAACAGGCCGATGCGGTTGTCGAGCGTGTGGTTGCCGCTTGTGAGTCTCTCCTAGGTGCAAAATTGCTTGCAAGTTAGCCATGCGGAAGCGTGTCTTTGGCGACTAAGTAAATTGCTAGCTTTTGAAGGTTTTTTGAGTGCAGATGAGCTTCCCTGCGCCCCAACGGCTCGGGTTGAATTGACGCAAAAGCGGCCAATCGCTACCCTCGATCCCTTTGGTCTTCGGAAAAACCGGAAAATTGCTTACAATTCACCGGGCTTTAAGCGGCCTGGAATTCTCGCTGGATCTTCACATCGGCTACTGAAACATGGAATTTATTGAAAAACTCTGGGAAGGGACCACCAACGCCGTCAACGGGGTTCTGACTGGGGTTGACCGCGGTCTGACGGTTCTTTTCGGGTCTGCAAACTCACGCCAGCTCAAGCGTTACGGCGAGCTGGCTCGACGCGTTGGGGAGCTCGAAGCCCGCATGATCGCGCTGAGCGATGGGGAGCTCAAAGAGCAAACGCAGGCTTTGCGCCAAAGGCTCAAAGATGGACAAACAGTCGAGGACATCTTGGTAGAAGCCTTTGCTGCTTGCCGAGAATCTGGTCGACGCTTTCTCAAAATGCGTCACTACGATGTGCAGCTCATTGGGGGTATGGTTCTCAATGGTGGAAACATCGCCGAGATGATCACCGGTGAAGGTAAGACCCTCGTAGCAACGCTACCTGCGTATCTCAATGCGCTTGAGGGAAAAGGTGTGCACGTCGTGACGGTCAACGATTACTTGGCCCGCCGAGATATGGAATGGATGGCACCTCTGTATATGGGGCTTGGGCTGACCGTAGGCAATATCCAAAGCGGCATGGACAACGACAGTCGACAAAAAGCCTACGCTGCTGACATCACCTACGCAACGAATAACGAACTGGGCTTTGACTATCTTCGCGACAACATGCGGATGGCTGCCCGTGGCGATGATCGTTTCCCGAGCTACCTTCAGCAGGTACAGGGTCCATTGCATTATGCGATCATCGACGAAGTCGACAACATCTTGATTGACGAAGCCCGCACGCCCCTGATCATCTCAGGGCCTGCCATGCGAGATCCAGCCAAGTACACGGAAGCCGATCGAGTCGCACGGGGGCTCAAACGAGACGAACACTTCATCGTCAATGAAAAAGATCATACGGTCAATCTGACCGATGCGGGTGTACGCGAAGCAGAACGGCTCGCTGGTGTGGAGAGTTTCTACACCGTCGGAAACATGGAATGGCCCCACTTGATCGACAACGCCTTGAAGGCACATCAGTTGTACCGTCGAGACGTCAATTATGTGAATCGCGAAGGCGAGATCATCATTGTCGATGAGTTCACCGGTCGACTGATGGAAGGTCGCCAGTGGTCCGACGGACTCCATCAGGCCGTCGAAGCAAAGGAAGGGGTCAAGATCAAAGAAGAGACTCAAACCCTTGCAACGATCACCCTCCAAAACTTCTTCAAGCTCTACAAAAAGCTATCGGGAATGACCGGTACGGCGATGACCGAAGCCCAAGAGTTTAGCAAGATCTACAAGCTCGGTGTGGTTGAAGTCCCCTCCAATCGTCGCTTGCAACGTATCGAGTTTCCCGATGCGATCTACTTGACCGAAAAAGAAAAATACGACGCAGTCGCCGAAGAAATCGATCGGGTCAACAAATACGATACGATTGAGTTTAATGATCGCAATAAAGGATCTTTGATCGGCACCATTACAGCTCAATCTGACTCAGCCATATCGATCAAAAAATCCGATTCGAATGAAGTCGTTGAAATAGCCAAATCCGAGGTCGCTCGTGTCGAACGCGCTGGCAGACCTATTCTTGTAGGTACAGTCTCGATCGAAAAAAGTGAGAAGCTTTCGCACCTACTCGAACAGCGGGGAGTCAAGCACCAGGTCCTCAATGCAAAGGCGCACAAGCGTGAAGCGGAAATCATCGCTCAGGCTGGACGTGTCAACGCCGTAACGATTGCAACGAACATGGCTGGTCGGGGTACGGACATCCTCTTGGGCGGCAATGCCGAAACGATGGCTTGGGCCCAACTTCAGCACAAGTACCAAACGCGCTTGGATGTTCCCAAAGAGGAATGGGACGGACTGGTCGAGCAAATCAAAGAAAACGAAAAGATGGAGCAGCAGGGGGAATACGTCCGCAGCCTTGGCGGATTGTATGTCATCGGCACAGAGCGCCATGAGTCGCGACGGATCGACCTACAGCTTCGCGGTCGTTGCGGACGTCAAGGGGATCCGGGTTCGAGCCGATTTTTCTTGTCCCTCGAAGATGACCTGATGCGAATCTTCGCCGGCGATTGGGTTCGCAACATGATGCAACGCATGGGTATGGGGAATGGCGAAGCGATCGAAAGCCCTTACGTTTCCAAACGGATCTCTGGTGCTCAGAAGAAAGTTGAAGAGCGGCACTTTGAAGCTCGTAAAAATCTCCTTGAGTACGACGAGGTGATGGATCATCAGCGCAAGCGAGTCTACACCTACAGGCAGCAAGTGCTCGAAGGCAAGAGTTGTCGCGAGTTGGTCATGCATCAACTCCGAGAGCAGATCGAATCGAATGTTGATCAGTTCTCTGATCCTATGTTCGGCCCAGAGTCATACGCCCGGTGGGCCGGTCCCCGTTTGGGTGTCCAACTCGAACCCAAAGACTTCCGAGGTATCGAACCAGAAACGGCCATACTCTATGCCAAGGAGCAAGCCGAACGATTCGCCGAGGCCCAGATCCTCGATGCCATCGACGAAAACCTACCCGTCGAGGAGGATCAGTCGGAATGGAATTGGGAAGCGATGGTCAAATGGGTCAACAATCGCTTCAACACAAACTACACCGTCAGCATGCTCAAGAAGATCGATCGCGATCGCATGGACGAGGAGTTCATAGGAAAAGCCAATACCTACATCGACAAAATCGACCTTAGCCAAGGGGAGGTGCTGCTGGATCCCGAGTATGGCAACAAGATGCTTGCGGCTTGGATGAAAAGCAAGTTTGGGATCGATGTCGATCCGGCGGAACTCAAGGGAGCCGAAGCCGAAACCGTCAAGAAGATCATGCTCGATTCGGCGGAGAAAGCCTATTTCGAACGCGAAATCCAATTCCCAGTCTTGGTCGGATTCCATCGCTTCCGGAGCCAAACAGGTCCTAACTCCTACACTGTTGATGGGGCGGCACTCGCCGAGTGGGCTTCTGCTCGTTTTCAAGATCCAAATGTTTTTGAAAAGCTTCGAGCCAATTCCGAAAAGCCTTTCGATGTGCTCCTTGAAGTCAGTCGCGCACAAGCACTGCGATCTCAAGGGGTTTGGGACGCGGCCGTCTCGAAACTCGACAATGTCTTCGGAAGAAACACCGACAAGAAGATGTCCGAATTTGCTACTGGCAAAAATTCGGCAGAATCCTTAGCTCAATGGATGCAAACCGAACTCGGTTGGAAAGGAACATCCGAGGATTTGCTGCTGATGGATCGAGAGGAATGCTACGCTAAACTCAGCCAAGCTTTCGATGACCGATACCATCCTGAAATCCGACGCATGGAACGGACGGTTCTCTTGCAGACTCTCGACTCGAGTTGGAAAGATCACCTCTTGGCCATGGATCACGTCCGATCGAGCGTGGGCTTCCGCAGCATGGGACAGATGGATCCAAAGGTCGAATTCAAGCGGGAAGGGATGCGACTGTTCGATCAAATGTGGCTTTCCATCGGCGAGCAAATCACCGACGTGATCTTTCGAATGGAAGCGATCGAAGAGGGGATGGTCGAGAGCTCGTTTGTCGAGACCAGTGCCCGACATGATGCCTTTGACGATTCGAGCTATCTATCCCAAGAAAAGATCGAGGATCTCCAAGCGGCCGATCAGGCTGGAAGCGTTCCAGCCGAACCCAAAACCATTCGTAACCGAGGCGAGAAAGCGGGCCGCAATGATCCGTGCCCGTGCGGATCTGGGAAAAAGTTCAAAAACTGCTGCATGAGAAAGCAAGTCTGATGCCAAGCCGGAAATCCCTGCGAAACACGCTTCGAACGAACTTGTTGCTCGCCGGGGTTGTAGCTCTGGTACTGGTGTTCTTGTCCGCTGAGCAAGCTTGGTCGCAAAATTCGCAAAAGCCAAACATCGTTCTGATCGTATCAGACGATCAAGCTTGGGCCGACTACGGGTTCATGGGCCATGCGCATCTGAAAACCCCCAACCTCGATCGCCTTGCCTCTGAGAGTCTGCTATTCCGTCGAGGTTATGTCCCATCAAGCCTATGTTGCCCGAGCTTGGCGACGATCCTTACTGGAAGATTCCCGCATGAGCACAAGATCACCAGCAACGATCCTCCAAGCGTACCAGGTTTAGCCGGCAAGAATTTTCAAGAATCGGAGGCTTTTCAAACCGGTCGCCAACGGATGAATCAGCACATGCAGGCTGTAGCAACCCTTCCTCGGGTGCTTAAAGACAACGGCTATCTGACGTTGCAAACCGGTAAGTTCTGGCAGGGACATTACTCCCATGGAGGATTCACCCATGGCATGACACGGGGCGATAGGCACGGCGACGATGGACTACAGATCGGTCGCAAAACGATGAAACCGATCGAGGGCTTCATCGATACAGCAAACCAAGAAAACAAACCTTGGATGATCTGGTATGCTCCGATGCTACCCCACGATCCTCATAACGCACCGGAGAAATATCTCCAGCGAACCCGAGGGCTTGCGCCAAGCGAAACCGTTGCCAAGTATTGGGCGAACGTAGAGTGGTTCGACGATACCATCGGTCAACTGATGCAAATTTTAAAAGACAAAGCATCGATCGATAACACGATCATCGTGTACGTCACCGATAACGGTTGGATTCAAGATCCCCAGAGTCCAAGGTATGCGCCTAAGTCGAAGCAATCACCCTACGAGGGTGGAGTTCGGACACCGATCATGATTCGTTGGCCTGGCAAAGTGACTCCTCGGGAGTCGCAAAATTTTGCCCATAGCATCGATCTGATGCCCACGATCCTCAAATGCGTCGATGTGGAACCACCCGATTCGCTACCCGGTATCGATCTTCTGGATGAAAAGGCCACTGCAGCCCGAAAAATCATCTTCGGCGAATGCTTCACCCACAACGCCAACAACCTGGATGTCCCCAAAGAGAATCTTCGATGGAGATGGGCTATTGGCGGTAAATGGAAGTTGATTATTCCAAACCCGTCGATCGAGAAAGATGGAGTTCTGGAGCTCTATGATTTGGAAGCCGACCCGACCGAGGAACACAATGTCGCGAAATCAAATATCCAATTGGTAGAGGATTTAGGCGAAGAAATCGATAAGTGGTGGCCTGAATGTTCGCAATCGCGTTAAAGATGCTCTTTCACGATCGAGCCAAATACCTCGGCTTGGTCCTAGGCGTTGCCTTCTCGACGCTGCTGATCAATCAGCAGCTTGGTATTTTCATCGGGCTTATCACCCGTGCCGGGGCGGTGATTGTAGACGTTCCGCAAGCCGACATTTGGGTGATGGATTCGGGTGTAAAAAACCTCGATACGATCTTCCCGTTGCGCGATACCGAGTTAGGGCGCGTTCGCGGGGTACCAGGAGTGGATTGGGCGGTTCCCCTCTACAAATCGAACGTGACGATTCGAACCGGCAACGGGGAACTCGAAGCCTCGCTGCTTATTGGAGTCGACGACAGCACTCTCATCGGATTACCCCCCGAGGTGGTGATGGGAAACATCGATGATCTAAGGCGTCCGGATGCGGTGGCCGTGAGTGTCGATGGGTTTCGAAAGGTATGGCGCAATGAACCCTTGTCGCTGGGCAACATCGCTGAACTCAATGACCGGCGGGCCGTGGTTGTGGCGATCTTGAAGGACTCTCCGAAGTTTACATCGTCGATTACTTTTTTCACACGCTATTCGCAGGCCTTGCAGTACACCAACAACGGTCGCAATCAGATGTCGTTCATCGTTGCTCGAAGCGCCCCTGGGATGACCCCCGAGGAGGTGTCTAGGAATATCGTTTCGAGAACAGGTCTGCAGGCCATGAGCGCCAAGGACTTTCGGTACAAGGCGATCATGTACGTGGTGCAGAACACGGGGATTCCCATCAGTATCGGAACCGTGGTGGCTTTAGGGGTGCTCGTAGGGATCGCTGTGGTTGGTCTGATGTTCAATCTGTTTGTGCTTGAGAATCTCAAGCAGTTCGCGGTACTCAAAGCGATTGGAACAAGCAATCTGCGACTTATTGGCATGGTGTTTTTACAAGCGGCGGTCGTGGGATTCGTCGGTTTTAGTGTGGGGCTCTTTGGAGCGACGATGTTCTTTGAGACCGCAGGCAAAAGCCCGACGTTTCAAGGTTTTTATCTGCCTTGGTATGTCGCTGCTGCCTCGGGCGCTGTGGCTGCTACGATCATCGTACTGGCAGCACTACTTGCTATGCGGCGGGTGCTCTTTGTCGATCCTGCGATCGTCTTTCGCGGTTGATTGCGAGCAAGGAGCAGGCGATGAGCGGCCAGATAGCAGTCCAGTGCGAAGGGGTAATCAAGGACTTTGGTTCAGGGAGCGTCAAACAACGGGTGCTACACGGTATCGATTGGCAGGTTCCTATCGGTGCGACAACCTTTTTGGTCGGCCCGAGCGGCTGCGGTAAGACAACGCTCATTTCGATCATCGCCGGACTCTTGACGCCAACTGCTGGCTCGGTCAGGATCCTCGATCAAGATATTACCAAGATGCGGCGGAGCCGAGTGGTCAAATTTCGGGCCAATCGACTGGGGTTTATCTTCCAACAATTCAATCTGCTACCGAGTCTTACAGCAGTCGAGAATGCAGCCGTTTCATTGGTTGTTCAAGGATCTACGCTGGCTGCTGCCAAGAGGCAAGCATCCGTGCTGCTCGATAGGCTGGGGATGGAACACAACAAGTTCAAGTATCCCAACCAACTCTCGGGTGGTCAGCAGCAGCGTGTTGCCATCGCGCGAGCCTTGGTACACAACCCCCAAATTGTCATCAGCGATGAGCCCACCGCATCGCTCGATGCCGAGACTGGACGCGAGGTCATGGAACTGCTTGGTCAAGTGGCTTCGGCCAAAGACAGAGCTGTGATCGTCGTGACGCATGACAATCGTATTTTTCCATTCGCCGACTACATCGCAACGATGTCCGACGGTCGCATCGATTCATTCCGTAAGAATTCCACCTAGTCGGGAGATTAAATATGGAACGCTACCTCAAAGCACTGCTGGCCCTAGCATCGATCTTGGGAGCTGCGTTGCTGCTAGCCCAATCTGTTCGCTTGATCGAAAAAAACACTCCCAGCGAAAAGAAATACACCGTCAAAAACCTGCCTCCCACCGCTCCAGTCTCTACACTCTCGAAGGACCCTCAGTCGGGCTTGGCATTTGTCGGAGGTGTGGGTATCGTCGAACCTGTTGGTGAAGCTACGGTCATCGGATCGCAGCTCCCAGGCGTGGTTGAAAAAGTCTTTGTTGAACCCGGGGCGAGTGTTCAGCAAGGCCAGGAACTACTGCAGCTTGACTCGCGAAGTGCAATCGCTGATGTGGGGTTCGCAGAAGCGGAGCTCAGGGCACAGCAGGCCAAGCTAGTCGAACTCCAAATGCAAGTCGAGGTCCTGCGGGCGCGATTCGATGCTGCAGCCTCGATACAAGATCAAGCTTCGGCTCTGGAAGCCAACGCGAAAAGGGATTTGGATCGGGCCAACGCCATCGGAGTATCGAGCGCACTTTCTCTGGAGGAAATCGATACGCGGCGATTGAATTGGGAGACGTCCAAAGCTAAATCGCGCGAGGCTCAAGCTAGAGTGCGTGAGGCCCAGGCTAGCCTCAATATGTTCGATGGCAAACCAGTGGCTGCAAGCCTAGAGGTTCAACGGGCGGCTGTAGCGCAGGCGCAAGCCAACCTGTTGCGGGCTCAAACCAATCTTCAGTTGCGAACCATTCGTGCACCTAGGTCAGGTACAGTGCTTAGTGTGAAAATTCGCCAAGGAGAATTCATCCCAGCCTCTATTCTCGCAAACCCCTTGATCACCATGGGACAGATCGACCCGCTGCATATTCGTGTCGATATCGATGAGTCGGAAATCCCTAGGTTCCGACCAGAGGCTATTGCGACGGCCACTTTGCGAGGATCCAGCGGCCATGGGGTAAGACTGCAGTATGTCCGTACGGAACCTCTGGTTGTACCCAAACGAAATCTTACCGGTACGGTCTCCGAACGGGTCGACACGCGTGTGATGCAGGTGATCTACTCGGTCTCGCCCCAATCGCTTCACGCGATTGTCGGCCAGCAAGTGGATGTCTATATCGAAGACAATTCAACAAAGAATTAGTTGGTGCCCTCCACGCGGTTTTCTCGTACTCAGCGTCGCGGTTCTCGTACTCGTACTCGAAACGCCTGAATCCATTCAGTTCAATCTCCTTTTTAGGAAGCTGGAACTCCGGAATGTGGCTCCGAATATCGACTACATCCCAATATTCTCTTCGAGTACGAGTACCATTTCATTGAGTACGAGTACGAGTACGAAAAGTACCATCAGTCCGAATTATCAGCCACAATAATTCCTTAAGAACGCTACAATGTGAAGACACTTCGCACACTCATTTCCAAACCAATCCCTCCGATGATATTTCGCGCCAACTTATTTGTTGCTTGGCTTGCAATTGCGACGCTCACTCTATGGAGCGTATCTGACACCCAGGCGCAGTTGTCTGTTCAAGTAGTGCCTAAGGAAATCCAGCTTCATACGTTTCAGCCTGAGCAGATCGTCTCGGTCCGCGAACTCTCTGCAGACAAAACTTTTTCGAAGTCTCTCACGAAAGACTCAGGGCTGACACTCAAGATCCACGACCCACAAATCGCTGAACTCATCGAGCATTCCGATGGAACTTGGATTCTTCGGGCTAAGGGCAACGGAACGACAAACCTACAGGCCTTCGTTAAAAGCCCTCAAGGTATCGAGGTTCAGGTTCAAGCTCGTGTTTCCGTTGCATTGACCCAAGGGATGGTTGATTGGGAGTTTGAGAACCACGTTCAACCGATCCTTTCTCGAAATGGTTGCAACATGGGTGCTTGCCACGGTGCTTTGGCTGGCAAGGGTGGATTCAGGCTCTCGCTGCGGGGATATGACCCGATAAGCGATCACTTCAACATCGTCAAACAAGACAATGCTCGCCGCGTCGAACTTGCCCAGCCCGAAAGTTCATTGATCCTGCTTAAACCTACCGGCCTCGTCGAGCACAAAGGGGGTGTTCGATTACAGACCGATTCGAGCGACTATCGAATCTTGCTCGATTGGATTTCTGCAGGTGCTCCTGCGGTCAAGCCAACGGATCCAAAACTCGAATCGATCGAACTTCTTCCAGATGCGGTGGCTTTAAGACCGACCGATCGAGATCAATTGACTCTGATCGCTCATTATTCCAATGGACGCAAGGAGGATGTGACTCGGTGGGCCAAGTTCTCTTCGAGCGATGAATCCGTGGCGCTGGTGGATGCTCAAGGTCGAGTGCAGATTGTTGGACCAGGCGAAGGGACCATTGTGGCTTGGTACTCGAGCCGGATCGCTTCCTCGCGGATCCGTGTCCCTTTCGATACCGATGCAACACCCGGTTTGTCACTCGCGGCAATTCAAGAGAAATTAGGAATGGCCAATCCTATCGACCAGCATATTGCATCGCAGCTTGCGGCTCTGCGCATCGCGCCTTCCGACCGTTGCACCGATGAAGAGTTTCTGCGTCGCTCCAGTTTGGATGCAACCGGGTCGCTTCCGACGGTCGATCAGATCGAGCAATTTCTTGCCGACAGTTCGCCGGACAAGCGTTCTCGCTGGATCGAATCACTCCTGAGCAGTCCTCAGTTTGTGGATTATTGGGCTTATCGTTGGTCGGATGTTTTGATGCTCAATAGCAATCTTCTGCGCAGCGATGGTGTGAAGGCCTATTACCAATGGATCCGGCAGAGCGTTGAGCAGAACAAACCTTGGGATGCCATGGTACGTGAGATACTCACCGCTACTGGCAATTCCCTCGAAAACGGGGCAACCAATTTTTATGGGATCAATCAAGATCCTGAAACGATGACCGAGAATGCCTGCCAAGCGTTTCTGGGCCTTTCGATCGGTTGCGCCAAGTGCCATAACCATCCGCTAGAGAAGTGGACCAACGACCAGTACTATGCGATGGCGAATTTGTTTGCGAGGGTTCGGGCCAAAGGCTGGGGGGGTGAGGTTCGCAACGGAGATTCGGCCAGGACGGTTTTTGTGGTTGAACGAGGAGATCTGATCCAACCCTTGCGGGGAAAACCCCAACCACCGGCCCCCTTGGACGCTCCTGCGATCGATTCCGAATCGACTGAAGATCGACGCATCGTGCTGGCGCAATGGATGACATCCCCAAACAATCCGTATTTTACTCGCGCGACGGTCAATCGGATTTGGGCTGCTTATTTTGGCATCGGGATTGTCAATGCGGTCGACGATTTGCGTGCGAGCAATCCGGAAAGCAATCCAGCCCTGATGGCTTACTTGAGCCAATACTTGATCGAGAATCGATACGATCTTAAGTCGCTCATGCGCCAGATCATGAATTCGGAGACTTATCAACGTTCAAGCATACCCCGCGAAGGGAATCAGACGGATCGTAAACATTTCTCGCACTACTATCCCAAGCGACTCATGGCCGAAGTGATCCATGATGCGATCGCAAGCGTCACGGCAGTGCCGAGCGAATTTAACAAGATCGTCTTTCTGGGCGGTGATAGAAACGATACCAAGTTTTATCCCAAGGGAACCAAGGCGATCCAGCTTTTTGATTCGAGCGTCGAGAGCAATTTTCTAAAGACCTTCGGACGCAATCAACGCCGTATCACTTGCGAATGCGAACGGAGCGATGAACCGAGTATTGTCCAAGCCTTGCATCTGGCCAACGGCGAAACGCTCAACAACAAACTCGCGCAGGAGGGTGGGGTTGTCGATCAGTTGCTCGAAAGATTTCCTCAAGACAATGCCGCCTTGGTTCGCGCAGCGTATCTAAGGACAATCTGCCGAGAGCCGACGGCAAGTCAGCAGCAAGCGATAGTCCAAGAGCTCGAAAGAAACTCACAGGATAGGCACGTGGCGATTGAGGATCTTCTTTGGAGTCTGATGAGTTCGAGAGAGTTTTTGTTCAACTACTGACGTCAAAAAGCGCCGCGGAGAAACTTTCCGATGATTTCTTCGCGACGATCCACGCAAGTTTGGGGATCGACTACACCAAGAATCTCTACGATCAAGATCGTCCGGTTCCGATCACCGATATGGGTAAACCCATCGAGAGATTGTTCGCCTAGAGGGCCTCTAAGAGTTTCTGGCAGTCATCGATCGTGTGTGTTGCATTTAAGCTAACACGAAGCAAGCAGCCCTCTGGTGGCACTGTTGGGGGGCGGATTGCAGGAACATAGATCCCCTCTTTGAGAAGCCTAGCAGAAAGGTCAATGGCCTCGTGAGGATCCCTTACGTAGATCGGTACGATGGGAGTCGTGTCGCTGGCAGTTCGATAACCGGCTTGTTCGAGTTCTCGGCGAAGATAAGAACTCAGCTCGACGAGGCTATGCCTTTGGAGGTCCATATGTTGAATGATTTCGATCGACCTGGATGCTGCTGCCAAGAGTGCAGGCGGGAGTGCGGTTGAATAGATGAAAGAACGTGCTCGGTGATGGAGGGTTTGGCATAGAATATTGCTTCCTGTGACATAACCACCGACGCACCCAATCGCCTTACTCAAAGTTCCCGTTTTAATCCAATGGGATCGATCCACTTGAGCTTGATCAAGCACCCCTGTACCGTGTTTGCCGATCACTCCGCCCGCATGGGCTTCGTCGGCAATTCCGATCGCGTCAAATTCGCGGCAAAGCGAGTCGATCTGCTCAATGGGTGCAATGTCGCCATCCATACTAAAAACCGTATCGGTGATGACAAAGGCCATGCGGAATTGATTGCGGCCCGAAGCCAGGAGGCTGCCGAGTGCTTCGACATCCCGGTGAGGGTAGATTTTCACGGTAGCTTTGGACAATCGGCAAGCGTCGATTAGGCAAGCGTGGTTGAGTGCATCCGAGAGGATCAGGTCCTCTGGACCGGCAAGGGCGGTGATGGTTCCGAGGTTGGCCGCGTAGCCCGAGGGAAACACGACAGCCGACTCGCAGCCGTGCCATTGGGCCAGCGTTCTTACCAAACGAAAATAGGGGGCCGAGGCTCCCAGGATCAAGGGGCTCGCCCCCGAGCCGACCCCATTTTGACTGGCTATTTCTTGATATTCTTCGCGAACCTGGGGGTGCCAAGCCATCCCGAGATAATCGTTCGAAGAAAAGTGCAGCAGTTGCTTTCCGCCCCGGAGAATGCGGGTCGGCCCTAAGGCTTGGCTTTCCAAAGGGCTGCGGAAAAGGCCTTTGGATTCCCGACAGCTCAAGTCCTCTGAGAGGGCCTGCCAAAGATCCTTTGGGGTCAACATCGTCTAAAACTCGCTCTAAGCGGAATTGATTCAAGATCGCCGATTAGCGATAATGTAAGATAACCGGAACGTTCAGTGGAAATTTCATGAAGGATAGTTTCCCGAGTTGATTCTCGCGATAGAGCAGATATGGAACATCGAGTTCTAATTACCGACGACGACGAAGCCTTCCGGCTGACGCTCGATGAGATCCTCACGCGTCGAGGCTATTCGACTTGCCAAGCTTCCGATGGCATTGAGGCGATCGAGGCGATCGAGTGTGGCAATATTCATTTGGCTCTCTTTGATATCCATATGCCCAGACTCGATGGGCTCGGGGCTTTGGAGCGGGTGCGTCGAGCATTACCAAACTTGCCATGCATCCTGATGTCAGCCAAGTTGGACGATAGCATCCTAGAGCGTGCAAGGCGGCTCGAGGCACAAGCGGTTTTACCGAAGCCATTTTCGATCCCCGATTTGATCCAATCGATCAGCCTCGCCCTGCTTCGATAAGAAACCCGAGGATCGCTCCAGTCACTAGGCCACCTAAGTGAGCGACGTTGGCCATGTGAAGGTCGCTACGCCCTCCGAAGGCTTCCCCGGCAAATCCGACAACCAGCAGGAATCCCACCATGAGGTAGGACGAAGGGGAAAGCGAGAAACCCAACTCGGGGTGTATGTTGGTCTTGATCGCGATGTAGCCAAAAAGGCCCATGATCACTCCTGAAATGCCGACGAAGTTCGGGGTTCCGGAAATCCCTTTGATGCCAAAGAGATCCTCTCCCAAGAGACCTTGAGGCAAATGCGAACCTAGTGCAATCAAAACCAGAAGCATCGCATAGCGCCGCAGTCCGACGAGTTTTTCAACCAGCCTACCCAATGACGCAAGGGCAAACATATTCATCAGCAAATGGATCGGGGATCCATGCAGAAATGCCGGCGTGAGAACTCTCCAGAACTCACCTTTCTTCAACGAAGCCGCAGGGTCTTTGTCTTTGGCATATAGATCCATGTCGACAAACTTCAGTTGCTTGACAATCGATTCTCCGAGTCGATTCTCCCTCGAGGGGTTGGAGAAATTTGCCAGCAGGCCAAAGACACAGCACAGGATGATCAGAGTGAGAGTCAAAGGCGGGAGTCTCCCGCTGAGCATCGAGGATCGATTGGAATCGAGCCTCGGAGTTTGGATGTTTCGTTGCCGCAGCCGAGCTTCCTCGCGTCGGTCTTTGAGAATCTGATTGGCCTGACGCAAGGCTGACAAGTACTTGGGATCCTTCGGATTAGCTTGGAAAGCGAAGAGCTCCTCTTTGGCCTGTGACAATCGATCCTCACTTTTGATCCAAACTTCCCAAGTATCTGCCCGCTGAGGCGAGCCCGAGGGAACATCCGAGGGTATCGAGGCGGGTTCTACATGGGTGGAAATCCCTAGCGTTAGCAAGTAGGCAACGAAAGCCTCTGCGTCGGATTTTCCCTCAATGGTAGTAAGACTTCTCATGAAAGATTTCTTTGGGATTTTGATTGGGAGTAGACTCGTCAAGTTTACTTGATCGAGCCGTTTTTCAGTAGTGGTTGGTAAAGACGTCCGTTGCCCTTGACGATTAGAAAAAGATTGACTTTCCGACCGATTGAGTTGGGTCGAGCCTATCGGATCTCTTAATTTTTGGAATTGGAAAAAAAATTATTCCAACCCAACAAATGGCTTGTTACACTCTAAATGTCTATATCCCCTGCCTAATTTCCCACCGTCGAAATCCTTTCGACTGCCCAACATGCGATTGTTCCTAGCAATTCGAGCCTTTTTCGGCATCTTGTTCAACCGACACGTCGCCCAAGGTGTCCGAGATGTAATGACTTTGGAGTCGTCGACCAAAAGGTATTCTTCCGGACGATCCAAGCGAAGCGGTAAAAAATCGACGCTGACAATACCAGCTACACCGGGGTTAGGCAAAAGCTACTACAGCAGTAGCAGAGACGAGCCCGATGAAGCCAAGGAGGCAGATTCCGGCTCGAATGGGAAGACTTCATCAAGGACAGCGCGTCGAAGCGAAGCGATAACCCTCCTAGCGCTGCTGCAACGTCGCGCAGGATTGGTGGACTTGATCTTCGAAGACCTCGAGGGACTCTCCGACGAGCAGATTGGCAAAATGGCAAGAGATGTTTTGGATGCGACCCACAAGTGTCTCGAAGAGTGCCTTCAAGTCACTACGATCGTCGACCAAGAGGAAGGCGATCTGATCGAAATTCCCGATGCGGCGTCTCCGAATCGTTGGAATTTAGTAGGTGACATTTCTAGCGAGCAAGGCAGGCTGCTGCACCCGGGTTGGATCGCTAGTACTTTGGAACTGCCTGGTTGGCGAGGCTCTCAAGAGAACGCTTTGGTCATCGCTCCTGTGAAAGTCGATACGGCAGCACCTATTCGACTCAAAGACAGTGCCACACAAAACTGACAACAACCCACAAGTTGGTTGCACAGTAGAAGCCTATAGCAGGCTCCATTTTGGGCTGCTGGAGATTCATCCCGGCGCTCCAAACTGCTTCGGAGGCATCGGTCTGATGGTCGATAAACCATCGGTTTGCTTGACGGTGAGAACCGATCGAGAAATGCTCGGCTCTGCCGAATCGATCGACCCTTGTGCAACTTGGGAGGATCCTTATTGGAAAGAGCGTTTCCACAAAGTCTATGCCAACTTTCAATCTCGCAACAACGGCTTTGCCATAAATCCGGTCGAACTCAAGCTCAGACCGACGGCCCACATCGGCTTAGGTTCGGGTACTCAGTTTGCCTGTGCGGCCTCAGCCCTTTTAAATTCGTTACATAATCGCACACAAGCTTGTGAGACTCGGGAGCCTCAGCGATGGACAATCGATAGCGGACGCGGGCTGCGTTCTCACATCGGCCTGCATGGTTTTTTGCACGGTCAATTGGTCGTAGACCTTGGGCATTCTAGCGAACTTTCGCATAACTTCCCCGAGCGAACTAGGTCGCATTATTTCCCGGAGGATTGGCGAGTCCTTTTGCTCCATGAGGCCATCTATCAGGGGGACTCAGGTGCCAACGAACAAGCGATTTTCGATCATTGCTCGAAACGCGAAAATCCCAATCGAAAACAAATGCTTGAGCTGATCCAAGAGCAGATTCTTCCTGCGGTGAGTTCTCGGAATTTCCAGGAAGCAACTCGGGGCATAGGGCTCTACGGTGAACTAGCTGGAAGCGTTTTTTCCCCTGCACTGGGTGATGCTTATCGAACACCTCGAATTCGTTTTTGGATCGATAGATTCCGCAGCATGGGACTCACTGGTGTTGGGCAGTCGAGTTGGGGACCGGTGGTTTTCGTGATGGTGCAGGATTCCAATGAGGCTAGTTGGTTGCTTGAAAAAATCCGTCCTGAGTTGCATCAGGGAGGTTGGATCTGTGCGTCGAGCGCCGCAGGACCAGCAAGAGTCGAGTTCGAAGTTTAGTCGTCTTTCGGTTTGCGCTGAATCTCAGAACGCATATCAAACTCCCGAACCTCTTTGCCAAAGATTGAAACGCCAAGGACGATACACAACGTCGCGACCCCACCGAGAACCACACTGCGTACCAGCCCCAGCCAGTGAGCAGCAAGTCCGCTTTCGAGCTCACCGAGTTCGTTCGAAGCACCGATAAAGATCGAATTGACAGCTGCAATGCGCCCACGCATCTCCTCTGGTGAATAGAGTCTCAAAATTGATTTTCGTATGACGACACTGATTCCATCGAGCACGCCGCTGAAGAATAGAGCAACAATCGAAAGGGCTAAGTTCTTCGAGAGTGCAAAAACAATCATGCACAGACCGAATCCAAAAACACTCGAAAGTAGGATTTTCCCGGCATGAGCTCTGGGAGGAAATCGTATACACACAATCGCACATATCAAAGCTCCAAGCATCGGCGAGGCATTGAGCACACCTAATCCGATCGGCCCTGTATGGAGGATCTGGTCGGCATACAAAGGCAGCATCGCGATCGCACCCCCGAACAACACGGCAAACAGATCTAAAGCCATGGATGTCCACAGGATTCTGCGATTGATCACAAACCGCCATCCTGCCGTTATCGCTTGGCCAAACGGTTCGGTTGGTCCTCTTTGTGGCCTGGGTTTGGGGGAAATCCATGAAACCAAAGCGATCGAAAGGCTCGAGCAAACCATCGCCAAGCCGAACGGAGCGATGTTCCCAACATGCTGAATCAATGCACCTGCAAGCAATGGAGCAAAGACCGCACAAGCATGCCAAACGATCGTTGTCCAAGTCGCGGCGCTTAAAGCAGCCATCCGCGGGACAATCTGCGCCTCGAGGCTGGGCATCGTCGGATCGGCAAAGCCCCTTGCAACCCCCAAAAAAAACATGCTAACAAAGATCACAGAGAGTCGAATCCAACCATCGGTATAGACCGATGCACTCATCCCCAAAGCGCATAACCACTGGAGACCATAGGAGTACCTTAAAAGATTCCGACGGTCTAGAAAATCCGCTAGATGCCCCCCCAATAAAGCGAGGCTAAGTGCCGGAATCGCTTGCACCAATCCCAAGAGTCCCAAGTACAAAGGCTCTTCCGGATAGGCTTTGGCAAGCGCAAACGGAGCCCAGAAAAACAGGATCCGTGTGCAGATCGTTGCGCAACCGTGAGCTCCTAGAAGCCATCGAAATTCAGGATAGTCCGTTGCATGGGCCATCAATGCTTCACCACATACTCATGATGTTGTAAACAATCCAAGCACCGATGTAGGCAAGGCTGGTCATGTACACAAAGGAGAAGATGGGCCACCGCCATGAGTTTGTTTCCCGACGAATCGTTACGAGCGTCGAGACACACTGAGCGCAAAGCGCAAAGAAAACCATGATCGAACAGGCCGTCGCAAGCGAGTAAACCGCTCGGCCATCGGGCCATGTCGCACTGCGGAGTTGTTGAACCAACCCTTGGCTGCTCTCGTCCTGGTCAGCTCCCAAAGAGTAAATCGTACCAAGTGTCGCGACGATCACCTCCCGAGCCGGAAAGGATGCCAAGACGGCGATACCAATCTTCCCATCCCATCCCAAGGGCCTCACGACCGGTTCTATCCAGTGGCCAGCCTTTCCTAGATAACTCTGCGAAATCAACTCGCTCCGCTGCTGATTCACTTGCGTTTCGAGCGATTCTAACTTGGATTCGTCTGGGCTTGGTTGGGATGCCTCGGCTCGCAACTGTGCCACAGTACGATCCAGTTGACTATGGTCTCCCGGAAAGTATGCAGCAGCCCAAATGAGCACCGAGGTTAAGAAGATCAATGAGCCGGCTCTAGCTAGGAATGCCAGGATTCGCTCCCAGACACGCATGGCAACCACGCGCAAACTGGGCCACTTGTAACTCGATAACTCCATGATGAAGGTCGACGGCTCCCCTGGAAAAACAAATCGCTTGAGCAACCAAGCGACCGGAATCGCGACCAGAGCCCCCAAGCACATCATTCCAAACAAAACGGCGCCTTGCAAACCTACCCAGCCACCAAGGTAAGTTCGATTCGGTACAAAAGCGCTTACCATGAGCACATACACCGGCCAGCGAGCCGAACAACTCATCAGCGGAGCAATCAGTAAAGTTACCATTCGATCCCGGCGATTCTCGATCGTTCGAGTCGCCATAATCCCCGGTATCGCACAAGCAAACGAAGACATCAGCGGCAAGAATGATTTTCCACTCATGCCAATGGCCGACATGAATTTATCCATCATGAACGCAGCACGAGACATGTAACCGCAATCCTCAAGGATCGCGATAAAGAAAAACAAGATCGCAATCTGAGGCAGAAACACCAAAACCGAACCGACTCCAGCCACAATCCCGTCACTCAGTAGACTCTCAAGTGGACCTGGAGGAAGCATCCCTTTAACCAAATCCCCTAACCATCCGCTTGCAAACTCAATCCCCTGCATCGGCCAATCCGCAATGCGAGTAATCGATTGAAAGATAAAGAACATCAAGAGGAAGAAAAAAAGCAAACCGACCCAGCGATGCGTCAGCCAGCGATCAATCCAATCGCTCGCCGTGTTCTTGCGGTCGCGAGGCTTGCGTTCGATTACACCGGCCACCTGCTGCTTGATCCAGCCGTATCGGGCTCGCGTTTCAAACAATGGGATGGCTATCCCTTGGGCTCCTAACGACTTGCGAGACTCCAAGATTCGCTCGGCAATTTCATGGGCTCGTCCCTTAGGTATCACACGATAAGAATGGCCTTGCGCATCGTCGATCAGCAAGCGTTCTATCTGGAATCGAGGTAAGCTCACGCCTTGGGTTTCGAACCACTGCGATAACTCATCGACGCTTCGATGGAATGCTTCGGGAAAGGATGCAGAAGCAAGCTTTTCACTCGCAAGAATACCCAATGTCGGAGATTCCAAGAGGGACTCAAGGGCCAAGTGAAGTTCTGGAATTCCCTGACGATTCGAAGCACTTGTGCAAACCACCGGAACTCCAAGCGACTTCGAAAGTGCATTTGGATCAATCGAAATCCCCTCGGCTTCAATCCGGTCCCACATGTTTAAAGCCACAAGCGTCGGAATCTTCAATTCCAAAACCTGGCTCAAAAGATACAAATTGCGCTCGATGTTCGTCGCATCGAGGATCACTATCACCGCATCAGGCCGCGATACACCCGGCATCTCACCCGAGAGAACCTCCACCGATACGGCCTCGTCGGCCGATCGAGCACTAAGCGAATAGGTACCGGGCAAATCCACCAACTCGATGATTCGCTGCTTGTCGCGACCAAACTGCATCCTGGCGGTTTTGTGCTCGACAGTCACCCCTGGGTAATTTCCCACTCTGGCCTGACCACCACTCAAAGCGTTAAATAAACTGCTCTTGCCCGTGTTCGGATTTCCAATCAATGCAACAGTCGCACTCAATTCCGACTTAGACCGGGTTGCCATTCCAAGCGATCCCCCCTAGGCCCTTTCGATCCAGACACGGCGAGCCTCTGCACGCCTCAAGCTTAATCGATAACCAACCACCAGATACTCTACAGGATCACCCATCGGTGCTTGGCCCAACATCTCGACAACCTCACCAGGAATCAGACCCATCTCCATGAGCCTTGCCGATAAAGAATCGCTCCCTTGAATCTCTACTACCCTGCCCCGCTGACCTTCTCGCAAATCATCCAGAGTCGTCGTAACCATAGAGAATCAAATCCCCCCTTGCTTGCAAACGATCCGCAGTGTCGTATCGCTTAGGGAGTCAGTGGCTGAACAAGAATCTCTGCAGAGGCCCCAAGCCGGAGACACATTTTCTTGCCCTCAATAGCTAGCAGGCAGGTCTCGCCAGGGCACAACATCCGAATCTTGCAACCACATCGGATACCCAACTCCTCGAGCCGATGAACATTACGCTCCTCACCACACAAATCGACAACCACCCCTTCGGCCTCGGGAGCCAAAAACTCAACCGGAACTGCTTGAGGTTTACTTGGAAGCGACATTGGGAAGAACCCGACTCGGTAGAGTCGGTAAAAGATGCCAGACGGACTTTTGTTTCAATCAATCGTCGCAGAATCTTATCTTAATTGAGACTGAATTTCAATAAGCCGAGCCCCAGAAGGCTGTCAGTTAGTCCATTTTTTCAAGAAAGCCTGTTAAAAAAGCAAAGCTTATTCAGTTTGGCTTGGATAAGTCGCGTTCGATGCGGCCTTCTAACTCTTGATCGGCCCTGAATCGTGGGCTTTGAGCCACTCCCAAAGTGACTGTAAAGACATCGCATCCTGCCGTGGGATCGATTTCTTGGCGTATGCCATCCGACTGACCATCAAACCCAAACTTGTCAGTGAATCGGAGATCTCCGAGTACTTTCGACCCAAACGACGCGAATACTCGTCGGGAGTCTCATCCTCGGATCTGGCAACGCGATGCTCCTTGCCCCAGATCGATACGGCTTGAAAAAGAGATCGAACGATTGCATCGGGGTCGTTGCGATGAGCTTTGAATGGGTTCTCGATCTCGCAAAAACGAAGCGGTTGGGCCGAGTCGGTAAGTTCGGCGTTACCAGTAGGCATACTGGCGACCTCGTGCTGTTGGCCTTGGCGCAACCAAGCCAACCACTGCCTGAAGTATTTCATACCGAAAACCAAAGTGATCAAAGACAAGATTGCAATGATTAGCCAACGGAGCGTGGCTCCCAGGTTCCAATCAATCGTTGGTGGCTTCCAGGTTTCCTGCGGCGGCCGAATCGGTGGTTGCTGTGCTTGCGGTTGCTGTGCTTGCGGTTGTTGCTGGCCTTGCGGTTGCTGACCTTGCGGTTGCTGACCTTGCGGTTGCTGACCTTGCGGTTGCTGACCTTGCGGTTGCTGACCTTGCGGTTGCTGACCTTGCGGTTGCTGACCTTGCGGT
>JAJTFC010000047.1 GCA_021298315.1 Planctomycetaceae bacterium | reverse complement strand
AACAAACTTCCTCCCCTTGGCGAACGCTTTCTCGTCGATGCCGATCCTCGGAAGCAGCGACGGTTCCTTCCGAGCTTTTCCACGAGCAACTGCACGTTCGATGATATGCCACGTCGCATCCCATTGGAGTCGAAAAATTATCATGGCACCTTTGACCGTTTGAGTCATCAGTAGGACTTCGATAGCAAACCGCTCAAACATCATCGTGAATCGACTATGCGCCAGAGCCCATGGTACAGTCACGGTCTTGACTCCATGCTCGGGACAGTCCACTCGGGGAACACGGCCAATGAGGATTGTCTTGTATTGGCACGAGTCCAGATGTCGCCATCGACGCTCTTCTGCATGATCGTAGCAAGCAAGCTCTTTCTGGAACTCAGGACAGCAGAACTTTGTACCAGGTGGGTGCTCGACCCTCACTTGGATCTCTTCGGCTGGAATGTCCAATTTGACCTCGGAGGCGGTCCAAGGGGATGTCAGTTCGAGAATATGTTGGTATAGCTCTTTGTCTTGCATGGCTGGGGGTTCCTTTCCCCTGCAATTGTACCATCACCCACGGAAATGCCGGATGGACCAAAAAATTCCTTGTTCATTCGATTTTGGTGCGAATCACTGACCGCAAATCAGGAAGACCAAGGAGCATTTAAAGGAACTGAGACAAACCTAATCGTTCGGCGACAACGGATAGATCGAAATTTAACTCCAACTGTTTACCAACGAGTCGCCGACCGGGCTCTACTTTGATTTTGACATAATTTGGATTACTGATACTTGTGCAGTGTCCCTCGTTGAATTTTACCGTGTCTAGCTTATGGATTTTACCTCCATAATTTCGGTGCCAATACAATACACCAGTTCCATGGTCATAATAGTATTTACTTCTTTTTTTTCTCTCTTTCTCGTTAGGACAGTTCGGGTGCATCCAAAAATGTCTCCACCACCCCAATCCCTTGGAAAATTGATCTTCACTCGCGCCGGCGGTGGTGAGTCCAATCAACTCCCACATCCGATGCTTGCGGGGTGCGAATCGATCGAAGAATCCATTACCATACTGAGGAGTTCCAGCAATTTCACCGTCTGGAACACTGGAAAAAAGCGTTGATGTTTCCTGCATAAGTGGTTGACGCACCAGAAGATCCGAATGCCAGAAAGCTAATCTTTCCGTCCACATATGCATGAACTCAAGTGGAAAGTGCATCGACATTTTTTTGAAACCAAAGTACTTATTGAAATCAATCACCAATGCATCCTGGATTTCAGGGGCTTGGACGGTACCACAATCTGGATCAAACCCGACGATGGGCGTCCATCCGTAATACCTAACTATATTCACCTGGATACGTGTCCATGGCTCGGATAAATGCCAACACAACCAGGGCTTTTCGATACCTCGGACCTGGGACTTCCATTCCCTAGCCGCGTTTTCTACGCTTTCGATCGATCGGTCAAATCTGTGCCAACTACCCCTTCCAGCGAGCATTGCTTTCTTGGATTCTTCTTCGTCGCTCATCACAATTTTTTATCTTTATTTGATAGAGTTTCTATTGGTATATGCAATTTGGTTTAAGTTGTATTTGCCAGATTCGGCAGCGATTCCATGATCACTCGGGGCGATCGATATCCGAATCTCCCTGACTGATCAACCAATCGCAATCAAGAAGATGAGGTACTGACTCCAGAAGCCCTCTAGATGCGTAAAGGAATCGAGTGGATTCCCTTGGCACAAAACCTTGCGATACCAATCTGGCCTCAATCAATCGATGGGTCAGGTGAACCGAAATAGCATCCGCATGAATCGATAAGCACGCGGATATGCAACCTTGAATCACGGTATCGACGGATTCGGCCTGCATGGCGCATACCAAATCCACCAACTGGCTTCGTCGATACCCATAGGACGAATTCGGTTCCTCAGTCTTGGTTACAAACATCCCCCGCAATTGACCGGAACGGTAAACTTCCCAGCAATCAAAGTGCTGACCTGGCTGGTCGATGTACTTCCAATTCAAATATTCGCTATCTCGCACCGCTAGGCAATCGACCCCTTGGCTCATCTGCTCCCATAGAGCATCATGCGACTTATCGAACCGGTCTATTTTACGAATCTTTAGTTCAGGCGATCTACTTGCCTTCAAGGCACTTCGTCGCGCTGGTTGGAACCCCAGGTAAGTCGCGGCAAGGCGATTGATGCCCAAGGGCAACTTGCCTCTCAGAACCCGCTCTGGCTTGATCATGAATAGATGGATATGCAATGGACAGATCTGCTTCCAACCCAGCGAGTCGAGGATCCGTCGTATCTCGGCCGTTTGGCCCAGAGACAGTGCAATAGGCATGTCCTCTTCTGCTTGAAGCAGGATCTGCGAACCGATCCCTTTATGGCGATACTGCTCAAGAACCATCGTATCGACAAACCATGGCAATACGATGTCTCCTTGAGGCGTCTTGAGCGTGGTGAATTGCGATCCCATCTGACCAATAATCGCACTTCGATCCTTTGCGATCCAAACAGTAGGGGATACCCCAAGTCTTGCGGCTGACTTGAGAAACATCCAATCCCAGCGATTTTCGATCAAATCGCCTCTGCGGTTAGGCCAAGCATGCTTACAAAAATCGATCACGGGGCAATGCATCGAAGATTCGTACAACTCTACACCAATGGCATCGGATACGGTCGGTTGGTCGACCGGTGCACTCCGAGCCATCCTTGGAGCGATGACAGACTCACTCCAATCTCCAACCGTCGAATACTGCATCAGTCTCGGAGGTGCCGACAAACCTAACTGCTTTCGAATATGCGTTGCGAAATCAACCGCCCCGAGTGAATCGAGTCCAAGGTCACCCATCCGCGTCGAACCTGATACTTTCGGCCCGCTCTTTCCGATGAATCGCTCAAGTTCTCGACCGAACAGATCGATCAACCGCTCACGCTTCTGTTCATGGCTGGCCAAACTCAACAATTCACTTGCCCAGGGAGCCGAAAGGCTTTTATCGATTTCTCTCCGAGTCGCAAGTGTTTCGTTCTGTCCTCCGGTTTTGATTTCTCGTTGCGTTTGGGGCACTGAAACCAACTTGCTCTGTAGACCGTCGAGCAAACCTTTCGCGACCGATTCGACGGTCGGCTCACCGGAAAGCCACTTGCCGGCCGCGATCCCCGTCGATTTTTTGAGCCTCATCGACAATTCAACCGCTGTGATCGAATCGAGACCATGCCGATACATATTCCGATCTAGCGAAATCCTGTCCTCCTGGGATTTGAGGACTTCCGCGAATTCTTTCCGTATGAGCCGCTTGATTTCCTCGGCTTGTCCAACACGATCTAAACCTGATAACTGCAAGATCCAGGGAGGGGTCCCCACCCCAGCGGCTGCCCGAGGATACTCTGAAGGAATCATGGACCTGCCTGAGTCGGCCTGCTCATCGAGCACCGACTCAAAAAATGGCCTTGGTCTTCGCGCCGACATGACCGATGCGAATCGATCCCACTGAGTGTCCGTGACGACCGCGTGGGTAACGCCCTGTTGCAGCAACCGACCAATGCTTGCGATCGTCTGCGAAGGCTCCAAGCCATGCATCCCCACACGACGGTACTCTTCTAAGGACTTTTGATCTGCCATTCCGCCATCGGCCCATGGCCCGAAATTCAGAACCGTCACTGGCAGTTTTTGTGAAACTCGATGGTCACCCAACGCGTCGAGAAACGCGTTGGCCGATGCGTAGAGGAAACGGTCTGGAGCCCCCCATACGGACGCTATCGACGATGTCAAAACAAACTGCTTGATCGGATGGCCCAAACTCCACTGATGCAGATTCCAGGCCCCTTGTATTTTCGCCTGAGTTACCCGACGAACGTCGTCGGGCGTCCACTTTGCAATTGGAGAAAGAAAATCAACCCCCGCAGTGTGAAAGATCGAGTCAATCTGTTTTCCTTCGATCGACGAGGTCAGTCTGGCCATACCCTCTTGGCTCGAGACGTCGGCAGCTATCAATTGGACCGTAACGCCTAACGTTTTCCAGCGATCCAACCTCTGCTGTTGCTCTAGCGTCGGTTGCATGGTGCGTCCCACCAAAATGAGCTCCTTCACACCTTGGGAGACGGCATACTCAGTTATCCGCAGTCCGATAGCCCCAAGACCACCGGTGATCAGAACACACCCACCTAGCCAAGAGTCTCGGGTATCGGGATGCACTGGAGCGAACGAAAGTGTTTCCAGACGCGGTACCCAGACCCCGTCGTCGATCAGAATGACTTGGTCTTCGGAGCAGTCCCCTTGGATCCATTGAATCGCTCTTCGAACTGCATCCGGTGTATCCTTGGCATCAATCGCCCCACCCCAGATCTCAGGCAACTCGATCGATGCAACCTTGGCACCACCCCACAAGGTCGCATCGAGGGGTGACAGTACAGGTTGTTGATCGACGAGCCTTGCACCTTGCGTCACGAGCCAGAACACCTTGTTGGCTTGTGCTCCTGGGAGCATCGACAGCGCTTGGGAAAACGCATCGATCCGCGACTCGCAGACCTGCTGGACTTCGGCGGCATTTCCAAGTGTTTGTGCACCATCGCCGACGGCCAGGACGATTCGATCGACCCCAGCGTAATGGCTCGGTGCCAGCCCCCAATTCGCTTCGAGAGGATTCCACTGGATCAGCCGGACCGAAACGCTGCAGTTGTGCAATTGGCTTTCTAGACTTTTGCCCAGCGATGCATCGCCCAGCGCAAGGATCAGCCAATGCATTTGCCGCAGATCTTTTTGGGAAGTCACCGCAAGGGTTGGCTCGAAGCCCTCGGATCGTCTCCAGCGAACCTGGTACAAATGGCGATCTTCGGTCGATTGATTGCGAGTCTGATTAAGAGCCGGATCGGACTGCTCGTGGCTGGCAACCAGAGTGTCCATTTCATCGAGCCAAATACGCCGATTGGAAAACTCGTAACCTGGAACGCTGACCCGATGTCGGGCGTAAGAGGCCTCCGCGTTTTTCCAATCGATCGGATAGCCATCGACAAAGAGTTGACCAACGCTCGCAAGCAGTACCGACCAATCGCTATGTCCACGTCGAACGCTGGACAACCAACGGGTGGATTCATCGGTATTGGGCAGTTCGATCGACCTGGACATGGTCGTCAGAACCGGATGCGGACCGATCTCGATGTAATGCGAAACCGACTTGCTCGCGAGGGTCTCCATCGCTTGCATGAACCGAACCGGCCGGCGAACTTGATCGACCCAGTAATCAGCCGATGCGAGTTCTTTTTCAGCAGAATTCGCCGTGACCGTGGAGATGAATTCGATATTGGGAACCCCTAGTTTCAGTCCGGCGACAACGGCTCGAAACTCATCGAGCATCGGCTCCATCTGCTTGGAATGGAATGCGTGGGAGACTTTCAATGCTTGGGTCTTGATCCCAGCCGCCTGAGCTTTATCAACAAACTTTGCGATTTGTTCCAAGGAGCCTGAAACAACCGTCTGATTAGGCCCGTTGTAGGCTGCGATTGAAAGATCCGCTCCCGATTCGGTGAAAATCGATTCGACACTCTGGGCCGAGGCAGCCACGGAGGTCATCCCGCCACCGGAGCTCAAGCGTTGCATCAGAGCACCGCGTGCTTGAACCAATTTCAACGCATCGGCCAGTGAACATCCACCGGTGGCACAGTAGGCGGCGATCTCCCCGATGCTGTGACCGAGCACATAATCGGGTTGAACCCCATACGACTCCCATAACTTGAACAATCCATATTGTGCGATGAAGATCGCGGGTTGGGTGTATCGGGTTTGATGAATCAGCGGCTCTGCGGAATCGTCCGACTCGAAAAGAATGCTCCGGATAGGCGACTCGAGCTTGGGATCTATCTCTCCAGAGCATTGATCGACCGCTTGGCGGAACACAGGGCTTTGCTCATAGAGTTGACGCAGCATTCCGGGGTACTGTGCCCCTTGTCCAGTGAACAGGTAGGCGATGCGATTGGATTTCTTCCACAGAGCGTTCCCGCATCGAATACCCGTGTCGGACGATAATGAGTCGGGCAATTCGGTGTCGGAGTTGCTCCAGAGACCGAGTTGGCTCGATGCCGCCTGGATGTCCTCGACAGGCAAAGCCAGCTTGAACTCAAAATTTTTCCGACCTACCAGATTGGAATACAGTGCGTTTCCGATGGTTTGATTTGTTTGGTCTTGGAGGAATTGCGACCAACGCTTGGCCTGCAATCGCAGCGCCTCGGGGTTGGCAGCTTGCAATGTGAGCAGATGAGCGGAGCGCTCTGTGTCGGAGCGCTCTGCAGGAATGCTTGGCGATTCCTCTAGGATGATATGGGCATTGGATCCACCGACACCGAACGAATTGACCGCTGCGCGTCGCGGGAGCGTTTCGGTGATTTGAGTGCTTTTGCGGAGGATTTCGACAGGCTTCCAGTCCTCGGCTTTGGTTTGGATTTTGAAGGGAAGCTGATCAAAATGGATTTGGGGGTTAGGGCGGTCCGAGGTGATGCTCGGAAGGAGAGTTTTGTGATGGAGTTGCAGTGCCGCTTTGACCACCCCGACGAGCCCTGCACCGGCTTCGAGATGTCCGATGTTGGGTTTGATCGAGCCGATCCCGGTATGGGCTTGGCACTGGAGATCCTGGTCCCAGAGGGATTTATCGCAGTAAGCCAACTCCAGGCCACGGACTTCGATGGGGTCTCCCAACTGCGTCCCGGTTCCATGGGTTTCGACGTAGCCAATGGTTCTCGGATCGATGCGAGCATCTAGGAGTGCAGATCGGATAGCCAGGGATTGAGCAACTGGGTTTGGCGCGGTGAAACCGACGCTCCCGGCCCCGACACTCAACCCCGTCCCCTTGATCACCGCATAAATGCGGTCTGAATCCTTCAAGGCATCGGAAAGTCGTTTGATGACGATGGCCACAGCACCTTCCCCGATGACGGTACCATCGGCGAGGTCCCCGAAGGGTACGCACTGCCCTGATCGCGTAAGAATCCCGAGGTTGTCTAACTGCGCGATTCGAGCTGGATCAAGGATCAAATTCACTCCGCTGACAAGTGCGGTACGGCATTCGTTGTTGCGCAACGACTCAACTGCAAAATGCAACGCAGTAGCCGAAGAGGAGCATGCGGTGTCGATTGCAAGACTGGGCCCAGACACACCAAGGATCTGAGATAGTCGATTTGCGACACCAAATCCCTCCCAGCATCGATACACACTGGCATTTCGGGTCGCGATCTGATTGGCTAAGCGTCCGTAGCATTGATACATAATGCCCACGAAAACTCCCATCGTCTTATCAAAGCCAGCACTCCAGAAGCCTGCATCTTCGAGGGAATGCCATGCGCTCTGAAGGACCATCCTCATTTGAGGATCCATGTACTGGGCTTCACGAGGTGAGACTCCGAAAAACTCAGGATCAAAACTGGTAACATCTGGCATCAGGGATGCGAAATACGGATGCTGATGAACTAGTTGACCGACATAACCGTCGCGATGCTGGGGCAACGGAACGACCATGGACTCCTTGTGGAGCAAACAGTTCCAAAATCGATCCAATCCGTTACCCGCCCCGCATTGAACGTCAATTCCGACGATCGCAATATCCGAATCTGTTTCCTTCGAACTGGGAAGTTGTCGATGGAGAGCACCGCTGGGATCTAACGGAGCATCTGGAGACGATTCATGGGAGGGGTTACAAAGCCGCGAGAGTTGCTCGATGATTTCCGAAACGCTGCGATATTCGAAAAGCAATGTGGGAGGTAGTTCGGGGAATACCTTGGTCAGTGCAACCGTGATACCGACGATTTGGAGGGAATCGCATCCAAGCGCGTCGAGTCGATCCACATTTTTAATGCGATCCTCCTCGATCCCCAGAACCTTCGCGAAGGTACCCAGGACCTGGGTCTCAACATCCAGATCTGGGGTACTGATCGCATGTCCCAGGAGGGACACCTGACGAAATCGTTCCGAAATCCGGCTCCAATGGGATAGCTCTTCAACAATGCTGCGTATCTGTTCCTCGCGTACCCGAACCGATCTTTTCTTGGTACTCCGAGATTCCTTTTTCGTTTTGGTTTCCTTAGGGTTGGAATCGTCGTTTGACTCGGGAGCTTGATCCGCCTGAAATTTGATGCTTCTAAGTTGATCAACCGCGATCGATAGCTCCGTTGGTTTAGCTTCCAATGGAGTGTCGGAATTGATCTTTTGGAGAAAAAGCCTGGCCGGGGCATTTTTATCGGTCGGCTTATAAATCCAACGAACTTGTTTATGCCCACGTTGCGCTGCAAGGTTAGCGATCTGCGATGCAATTCGATGCTCTACACCTCTTCCGAGCACTCGACAACTCAGAAGAAACGTATCGACAGAGTAACCCGATGGTTGGCTTTGTGCGACGAAAAGCCCGACGATACCGTAATCGCCGAAACGGTCTTGGACCTGGACGATCCTCATATCGACATCGGGGTTTTGCTGCAGTTGGAGTATTTCCGATTCGTTACGTCGAATAGTAGTGAAATTGAATTGATTGGTACGCAGCGTCAATTGCGCCGCACGTTGGAGATACTCATCGGTCACTTCGGTGAAATCTACGTTCAGCTGAAGTGATTCTATAAAGGCTTGGAAACTCGCGGCGTTGGCCTGAACTTCCTGTCGTTGGAACTCATCGCGGTACATCCGTGTACGTTCTCGATCCTCCTTGGTCGTCGAGTGGATGTCGAGTTCCCAAAGGTGATCGATCAAAAGATCTGCTAACGCGTTGTCTTGGTACCACTGGAGAGTCAGTACGGCGGGACACGTCGCACGAACTTCGGCGCATTCGACGGGGTTGTCATCCAGAAAAACAAAGCTGTCGAGTCCCAGATTGAGTGATTTAGCCAAATCTTGAATATTATGCCCCTTGGGCATCCAATTGATTTTCGATGCAACGAATTGATCGCGTCGAAGGCCGAAATCAGATCGCTGATCGAACACGGCCCAAACATCTTCGGGCTCGTTCTTGCTGCAGAGACACAGGAGCATACCGCTTTCGGCCAACTCTGCGAGTTTCTTGTGTAAACGATGATGAACCGAGTCGAAAGCGATCCCTTGAGGTCCTAGCTCACCGACAACTCCCCGCCAGAGCGTATTGTCGCAATCCAGTACGACCACCTTTTTAGGAGCATCGAGTTTACGCTGCAGGTATCGAATGCACAGCGTGGCTAAATAATCGTAATAGGGGTCGATGTAGGGTATATGCCCGATGGTATTTCGCAAAGGATCCTGGACATCCAGATCCTTTAAACCGTAGTAGGCGTGAAATGCATCTGCACGCCAAAAGGTCAAACCTGCTAGACCTTGGATAGCATGCTCAAGTTCTCTTTCTGCTTCAGCGAACAGAGGTAAAACGCCTTGGTCGACAAATGAAGGACAAAGCAAAAACAGAGTTGGTCCCTTTGCCATCGCGCGATGCGACTTGATCGCATCGATCAGTTCTGAAACGCTGTTGTTGAGAACTTCACGAACACGACGAGCGGACTTGAGCGATTCGGGTGGCAGTTCGTGAAACCAGTCCTCTGTACGAACTAGAAAAACACTGCCGGTTGGGGATGTAGATGCCTGGCTCGTTGGATCCAGGGCCTGTTGCAAGATTTGGGCATACGGAGCGATTTTAGGCTGAATCCCAATATCGAGGATCTCGCTCCAACCTTCAAAGCCTTGGTGGATCGGATCGAGAGTGAAGCTGGCAACCAAAACCAATTCGGCTTCGGCAATTAGCTTCTTTTGAGCATTTCGGCGATTCGGAAATTTTGTGATTACCTTGAGGTTCTTGTCCCATGACTCCTGGCTGATTTGGATGAGAATTTCCGATGCAACAGCTTGCACGCTCACGGAACCAACCGCTCGTATCGGAGTGTCATTCCATGCGGTCTGGAGTTGCATGGGACGCACGATCAGACCCTTAAGTCTAGGGTTTTCCCTAGCAACAGTTCTGATGGCACCCTCCAAGGCGAGCTTCACCGAGACATAATCGCCAAAGCCAAAGGGAATCTCCTCGACAGCAGAGGAGGATATTGCCGCCACAGTTCCTTCGGAACGTTTTAACAACCCCAGAAAATGCATCAGGGGCTGCTGGTATAAAGCGATATTGCGTTGAATATAGCCTGCTGAATCTATCGGGTCTGTGTCTGCCAACTCCTTGAGTTCGGGCAATTCACAAGCGTTAAGCACCAAGTGGTCCAAACGCCCATGAGTCTGTTCGATAAGCTCAGCGGTGCTTGTGCACCAGTTCGGATCGCCGACATTCCCCAGAAGGACATGGACCTGGCCCCCACGTTGTTGAATTTGCGCCACTAGCTCGTCGGTGGTTTTGGAGCGACTTCGGCTTGCTAAATACGTAACACAGCCAGCCGACGCCAAGGCAGCCGCGATGTCGGCACCTAGACCGCGACTAGCACCACAGACCAATGAAATTCTCCCGGCCAAAGATTGCGATGCTGAATCGGGGACGATCCCGTCATAGGTCTCAAGCCGAGGCTCCAGCTTAGGAAATCGAACGTAGCATTCAATCTGGCAACAAGCCACCGGTTGCATATCACCGGTTGCGACCTCCAATTGCATCTCCAAAATGCGGAAGTTTTCATCATAGCTCTGCAAAGTCAATCGATAGAGCAGTTCCTCGGTCGCCGGCGGAGCAGCGACAAATTCAGTTTTCAATCGAGTGAACAGAGACGAGAGCCCAGGCACTCTCATGCCGACGATGAAACTGCAAAGCCCAAAGACCTGTTCCTGAACCCGACTCAGCTTGCTAGACTCCGAGAGCAAGTGGTCTGCGAAGCGATGGACACCGAGGGTCTCAACCCCCTTTTGAAACTCATCGGTCGTCCAAGGCTGGGGTTGCTCGTTGACCGATGTCGCGATGCCAGAGGATCTGGCCGCCTGCATCCATGAGAAACCTTGGTCCAGGGGTGAAGGACTGCCTCTGGACTCGTCTTCCAGCCATTGGGCCGTAAGTTCCATTTGCAAAGAGTTGTTGGCCGAAAGCTTACCAGTCAGGCCCGAATCCGTCATCACGAAGAGATTCTTGCTGCTGGTATCGGGACGAACTTCGCTGCGGAACTGTACCTGGAGTGAACGAAGAGGTTTTGGAAAACAATCGAGTGGTAGATCCCAATGAGCAAGCGACTCGATGAGTACGAGCATGCCGTGGCAGATTGTGCCACCGAATGCCGACTCTTTAGCGGCCACAGGATCGACGTGGATCGGATTGCAGTCCCCGGTCCATCGTGCAAAGTCAAGAACTTGGTTTTGACTGACTCGCACGAACCCGTTTTTAGTCGGAGATAGACTCATGCAAAAAGGTTATTCGGTTTCTTTTACCGGCAGGAGTTTAGGGATATCGGATAACATGATTCCGTCACAAGAAAATCGTTTCGTTGCGCACTCGAGAATGCCGTCCAATCGATTATACAAAGCTTCCACACCGGCGGCATCTTTGGCATAAGGAGAAAATCCCGGTAGCAGTGACGTGCTGTGAAGCATTAGCACTAAATGATTCACTCCGTCATGAAGAGAACTCTCTACCAAGCCCACAAGCTCACCGAGCGTTGTTCCCTCCGGGGACAACTTCACATGCCTTGTTAGCCCAATACGAGAGCAAACCGCAGCTAATTTCGTTGATCGTCCAATGGGTGTATCAATCAACTTATGAAAGCGCCGTCGCAATCCGTAGGCCCCCTTGGAAGTAAACCCGGTGGTGATCGGTATCTCTAGTAGCTTCTTCGAACCCATGGAATCCGTCACGTGGGTTGGAGTCCTGTCATAATGCCTAAAGCATGGCCCCATACTGTCTTGGTAGCTGAACCAAGGCAGGACGCTCGTATCGAGTTGGTATCCAAGCTT
Organism: Planctomycetaceae bacterium; assembly: GCA_021298315.1. Lineage (GTDB taxonomy): Bacteria > Planctomycetota > Planctomycetia > Pirellulales > Pirellulaceae > JBKCUI01. Next base: position 16,918 of record JAJTFC010000047.1, on the reverse strand, counting down.
GACAAGTGGGCCAACACTCGATTCATTAAACCCGTATCGACCCGCTCGATAAGAAGTCGGAGATCTACCGAAGACGTCGCAAATTTTATTGGTTAACCACTGGAGTTTCTCGAATTGAAGCTCCTCAGGAAGGTTGCAAATGTAGCTTTCCGTGTTGGAAACCGACTCTGTTATAATTGGAGGATTGCACCAAGGATGGCAATGGCTTCCGATCTCACATCGACCACCGGTATGCCATCGCTTAAGATCCGCGATCGCCTGTGCATCGTCCAAAACGGGCGCATCGATCAAGTAGGTAGGTGGAACGCCATATTTCTCACAGAGCGCCTGGAATCTCGCTAAACCCCTGAGGTTGTTCGTGGTACAGTTTTTTACCGGGTAGCCACCACTCCATAATCCCTCTTCTTCGGTGTCAACCGTGACCGAAATGGTGCGAGCAATCTGATGATTCCGAGAGATCATAATGAAAGCTGCTCCTGAATATTGCGCACTGAGTTCTGGGCTAACACGGGTGCACCTGAAGACAGAGTTTCGACGAGCGGTACCTACCCGAGTGCATATGTCTAGCTTGGGAAGCTTGCGATCCAGGATCCCGGCTAGCTGTGCAGGGCCATCTCACTGGAGGGTCACTTCCTGCTCCATGGCATCGCTAACAACCTCTCCATGTTCGAAATCTAGTGCTTCAACTTCATCGTGAAGCGCTCCTTGTCCAGTTAAGCAAAGGCTGTTTTCAAGTTCGTCGTGATCGTTCTTGTTGATTATACTCGAGAGGGATAATGCGAGAGTGGTTAACCAGAGAAACCACTCCCCATCCAGGTAGTCACCGAAGCACGTCGAAACAAGCTGCCCGAAAATTGCCGCAATAATACAAGCTCCCAAAAAAGCAATTTTGGTATGACGAATAGGATCCAGACGCCTTAGCGATCCGACCAACGCAAAAAGAGAAGTACCCACTGCCATGATCAAGAGAGAAAATCCCTGAATCCCCCACCCTGCCATAATGTTCATATACCCATTGTGCGCAGCACGCGGTGTCTTTTGACCAAGTGGAATGATGTAAGAAAAACCTCGTTCGCTATAAAAAGCAGCTCCCCCCCCAGAACCCCAAGGGTAATCCTGGACCATTCGCAATGCAGCAAATGTGAAGTTGATCCGGGATTGGGCGGAAGCCTCCCGCTCCTCAGCATCGGCTGTAATGGAGAATAGACGTTCCCAAATCTGCGCATCTCTGGCTAGGAAGAGGAAGGCTGCGATACCCGCAAGAGCTATGAAAATAGAATACTTTCTGGCCGCACCACGCGCGAAGAAAATCATCATCAAACCACCTGCGGCCGTCCCTAAGTAAGTACCTCGGCTGTTGCAAAGCAATACAACATTGAGGATAAAAGGCGCAGCCAGAAAGGCGAATAATCGAGAATAAGGTATCGGATTTATGATAAAAAAATAAGCAACAAATGGCAGAGACATCGACATTAGAATAGCGGTTCCATTCGACGCGAAAGCCCCAGGGAATCTTAGCCCCTCAAGTCGCCCTCGGACCATTTTACCGGCACCATTGAAGTAGACTTCGTAAGCGATGTAGGCGGATAAAATCAAAATGGCAAAAAGAAAGATATTTAATCCTTTGATATCCAATACCACAAATCGAAGGACCAGAGCCAACACTCCGGCCTTCCAAAGGGTATCAAATTCCATAGCGCTCCTTACCGGATTTGCTGCAAGAGTCGAGTTGACCATGAATGCGTTAACCACATACAGCCCTAAACACAAGAGGACAAATCGATCTGCTGTTCCCAAACGCCGCTTCTCCGAAGGCCCAAGAAACGCAAAAACAGCGAGGCATGATGCCGTCACTAAATTCCAGCGGATGGGTAGCGACGTGATTGCAGCCCCCCACCACCAAAACTGGGGAGCAGCATAAAAGGTTAGTAGATACGCACAGGAAATGAACACAGGGTTAACAAGCCCCCTGAGCATGAGATAAAAATAAGTCAACAACCAAGCAATCGCTGTAAGGCTCATATTGAAATAAGATGCGTCTTTTTTTCGGGACTCATGGATTTTCTCAAAGTACCTATCAATCTAGGCCCAATACGGTTCGATAATATTGCTCGTAACGATTAAGCATTTGCTGCAAGGAATACCTGTCAGCAAATCTCTGTTTAGCATTCAGTGAAAAATCGTACCGCATGGAAGAAGCCTGCCAAAACCTTGCAATCTGCTCTGCAAGCTGATTTGAATCACCCGATGGAACCCATGCACCGCAATCAGGGCCAAAATCATCCCCCTGTATAAGTCTCCTTGAATCCCCCACGTCCGTTACCACGAGCGGGACACCAAGAGCCATTGCTTCCAGGATCGCCTGGCTCATTCCTTCACTTGTACTACTGTTGACTAGAATATCCATTGCTGAAAGCCATCTGAGTGAATCCGTACGCTCTCCTGGGAACAACACCATCGAATCGACACCTAACTCCTTTGTTTTCTGCTCCAATTGATGCTTCAAAGGACCGTCACCAACCATAAGCAACTTCACTTGTTCCGCCGGTATGTGGCGAATAGAGGTTACGAACTTATAAAACGCGTCGAGTACCATTGATGGATTCTTTACTTCGGCAAATCTTCCTAGGAAACCAACAACAAATACTTCGGGCCCCAATCCAAGATCGGCCCTGAGTTCCTGCCGCATCGCTTGCACTTCCACTTCACTGAAATCGATTTGCAAACCGTTGGGTATGACCTCGACGGGTAATGCTGTGAGTTTAGTTACAGAACGAATCTTTTTCTCGATCGCATACGCATTGCAAACCGTTCCGGATATCCTTGGCAAGGTAAATCGCATGGCTAACGATCGAGTCCACCGCTTCCATCTGGCCGAGCAATCGCTTCCTAAGACAGTTCCCCTTTCCGCATGAATATGCTTCATAACCGTCCGATGCGAGCGAGAGGCAAAATACGTTTCGAGCAACGTACCCCAATTATGAGACTGTACGATATCATAAGATCTCGAAATCAGCAAACGTTCGAGATTCTTTATCAAGGCGGGGTTGTTTCCACTCGTTGCTCCCATCACATGCACTGTAGTTTCGGAACGATTGAGCCAGTCATGAGCCGCACCATCAGATCGTAAGCAGATGATTTCGGATTCGAATCGCTTCGGGGGTAAGTGGTTGCACATCCGCGCAATATACCGCTCCAATCCACCCACATTGAATTCATTTACTATGTAAGCGATACGAATCGGAGATTCCTTATGCATCATTGACAATCAATTCCGTTCGGAGATCAAACGATCCATATGCTCAGCCAGAACACCTGTCAGGCGAACCCCGTCGTATTGTTCACACGTTGCCAATCGCCTGGGATCTTTCTGGTAGGAATCGCGTTCTAGTTGCGCCACAGACAACTCAATCACCTCTCGTATTTTGACAACATCTTGGCTAGCAGCACTGTAGCCACCGTAGGCCTCAATGATCTCTTCTGAACTAGGGCTATCGCAAACACCTATAATAGGTTTCTGGAAGATCATCATCTCGAAGAGTTTTGCCGGAACCATCACTGGAGCATCAGGCTGGATGATCAACAAAATATCCGCGGCGGCCATTTTTTTCAACGCTTCGACATGCGGCAAGGAAGGTACAAGGTCGACAGCGTTTTCGATTCCTAGCTCTTGGCATAATCGCAAAGTATTAAACGATTCGTCGATCGGTCCAACTTGCTGAAAACGAATATCTACACCCTTGTTCCTGACCTGAGCAAGAGCCTTTAAAAAAAGACTTGGATCACGATGTCCATACAAACTGCCTGCATGACATATCGTTATCGAACTGCGTTCGTCATCCGGACGATATTCGGCAAGAACGTCCTGGATTCGGTCACGAACCGCTCGATCGATACCGTTCGTAATGGTATGAAACTTCCAAGCTAAGTCTGGATACGCCTTACAGAAATCCTCCTTGCTCGAATCGTTGTTCAACACGATAGTCGATGCTGTTTGAACTACCTGCTTTTCCAATCCTGGAATTATCCACTTGCGTCCAATTGGATTGTGACTAACAACCCAGGGTAAGCGAGCCCACGGATCTCGAAAATCCGCAATCCATGGGATCTTTGCTTTCTTCGCAAGATGCATTGCTGCTAAGTGCGTTGAGTGAGGTGGACCGCTGCTGTAGACCAAATCGGGTTTTGTGGATTCTAGGATCGCTTTGTCATTTCGCTTGACCGAATTGACCCATCCAATCCCTCGGTCGGGTGTCTCATATAGCACTTCCCTGTACGGCCGCAAGAGCCCCCGTAAGCGACCGACCAACAACCTGAGTTTTCGGTTGCCGGAGTCTTCGGTTGGTTGATGGTTTTTTGTTGGCATGTAGGCATCCGCATAAACGCCAACTCTTACAATCCTGGATCGTTTATCGAGTTCAAAAACGAGCGGATCATTATCCGCTTCATTCCGCGAGTTCAATGTACACACCGAGGGAACCCAACCAAAAGCTGGGAGATTCCTACAAAATCGCAGCGAACGGAATACTCCAACAGAGCTCCTCGGGGGAAACACAGGCACGACCATCAAGCAGCGACGTTCAGACATCAATCACCAAACTGCCTATCTACTATTTCCAATCAGCCTTAGATACTGTTTCTTCAACGCGTTGATTCACTGCCACTGCTCTTATCTGCGAGCAGAAATTCATTATCTTTCTTAAGGCGATCGCAGAGATACTCCATGAACGGTTTCCCTTGGATTCTATGGATCCATCCTGAACCCAATTTGCAGCTTTTCAAGATCCCCAATTCCGATAGTTCCTGATTCATCAATTGCAAATTCCTTGGTATTCGGGGCTGATGGATCGCCAATGCTTTGCTAAACGGCTCTCCAGATATCGGGAGGAACCTAAATTCAATCTTCTCCGGCCTCAACAAATAAGGTAGTTCCATAAGCCCCTCGCAACAATGATAAGAGGTGTTGGATTCAAGTGGGGCTCCCAGGAGGAGAATACTAGCGTCGAGTTCAAGCAAGCGATGGTATGGACTGTTGCGACCACATGGCGTTTGTGCGTTTTCATGTCCGGATAAAAGCGAATCCACATCGGGGCCTAAGGCTGCAACAGAGTGGGTTGGATGAAGACTGCGTTTGACAAGTGGTTGGTTTCTGAACCACTCGGCCACCGCTCCGACCCGGCTGGGAGTGTGCCGTTGGTCAAATGTCCGGAGGCCATTGCTGACCAACTTCCCAGAATGCGCCGGCAATACCAGGGTCGAATCCGGTCCGGTATACTCCCGAACGGTTTTCACTAGGGCTTCCCCACCGCCAACAAGGTAGCCACACTTGGACAAGGCACTGTGCATGATAACGTGACCAGATTTTTCCAGTCCCACTCCTTTCAATGCGACTGCTATCGCTTTAGGACCAATCCTTGGACCCCAACATGCCTTTAAAAAGATCTTGAGTTTCTTTTTTATAGTTGCCATAATTCCCTCAGTTTTTAATTTCGATTGAACATAAATAGATAGTAGGTATCTACAAATCAATATTATTCGATAAACTCTGGATGAAACATGGGAGGATTCTCAACTACATGGACATCGGTATAAATTAAACATTTACCACCCGGAAAATTCTCTTGGTGATCTGATGACTAAACTTCCTCAATCCGATCATGATCATCTCTCGCCCAAGCGCTAGCGGAGAAAGGGCCAAGATCAACGCGGCCGTTGGCAGAAATGCGTAGCAAAAAAAGCTAGACCAACCCACAATCTCTGGACAGTAATCTTTATAGAACATCAGAGAAGTGAACAATGCGACCGCGAATGACACCATGTAGAGTGCAAGATTCTTCACTAAAGCGGTGATAGTAATATCGAGCACCTGGATGTACCGTGGAACGTGAAGCCATAGCCCAACAAGCACAAGAGGGACAACCCCACCCATGGCAACACCCTTCGGCCCCCACCAATATCCAAACAATACTCCTAAAATCAGACTTGGAACCGCTTCGATCCAACAAGATTTAGCCATGAATGAAAGCTGATTTTTTGACATGAGTAGTTGATTACCGACCCCCCGGAAGGCAGTTACAACAAAAGCACTCGCCAGAATTAAAAAAATAGATTCTACGTCTTGAAACACGTTGCTGTACTCCGCCTTTTCTCCCAACCATAAGCGGAGAAATATTCCAGACCACACGGAAACCGCTATGCCATAGCTGATCGCTATCCAAACAACAAACCGACAAGCATTAAAGAAAAGGGACTGCAACTCCCCCCCTCGCTTTCTCTGCTCTGCATAAACCAAAGCCGGATACAGCATACGCGTCGGTTGAGACACAAACTTGGCACCGTAACTAAGAAGAGATGCTGCCGTTGCAAAAGGCACCACCGCGGATGGGGAAAACATCATTCCCACGATCAAAGGACTGGCCATCCCCAATGCGTTGTGAGAAATCTGAACCATGAAATTCCAGAAACCTTTTGTTTTTAATTCCTTCAAATCCTCCTTGTTGTACCGGTACTGGACAGTACGTAACTCTGGAAGAAGGTAGATAGTACGAAGGTATCGGATCCACGCCTCGAGCAATGCATTGGCCAAGGTAACAACGGCCAAAACCAGAAGTGTGCCACTCATACTCAGTGACACGATCAGGCTCAAAGCCCAGATGGTCCGTGTTATAATCGCCAATACTTCTGCTAAATCATACCGCTGCAATCCAATTGTGACCGCCGTAAAGGGCTGGGACACTAGGTTCACAGCAACTGCAATCGCCTGCACAACAACGACAATCCAGATGCTTTGCCTCAAGCCGGGACTGACCTGAACTACAACCGGAAGTATCGCTCCAATTACAAAACTCAACAATACCACAATTAATCCTAGCCGAAACATTACAGGAACGGCAGTTCCAACAAATCGCTTCACCCCCTCTATGTCATTCTTTGCAAGTTTTGTGGTTATTGATTGGGTCAGAGATGCCCTCAGCCCCATGTCGATGAACCCATAATACCCCACGACGCTTTGAAGTAAAAGCCACACTCCGTAGGCTTCAACGCCTATCGAATCAAGGATCCATGGAGTAGTAAAAAAGGTCAAAAAGACGCTGTAACCGAAGCCAAGCCACCCCCAAGAAATATTTCGAACTAGGCTACCCCGACTGTTCACTCAAGTACTTCCTGTTTACTCACTTCTATTTCTCTAGATTCCTCCGAAGAGAAGCTACCTCAGACTGTTGCACGCCGAGATGAAATAGGTTTCGCAGGAATCCCGGCAACAACTACCCCCTCGGTAGTAGAACGAACGACCACAGCACCGGCCGCAACCACCGTACCCCGCATGAGCGTGACTCCTGGGAGAATTACGCTTGATGCACCGATCCAAACATCGTCCTCAATCACCACGCCCTTATACTCATAGCCTTGCTTGCGAATCTCGATATCCAGCGCTTCATATCGATGATTTTGGCTCCAAATAATGCAATGTGGCCCTATCAGGACGTTGTTTCCAATTTGAACTCCGCCTGCGGCGTTGATCTGCGTTCCCGAAGAAATCCCAGCGAAATCCCCTATCTTTAATCGCGTAGGATGATGAAGCACAACGCCCCTTAGAACCCGGACACGCTTTCCGCAGACATATCCATATAGCCTATTGCGTAGATATTCACCCGTTTTCCCAGGTACTGCCTCTAGGAAGGCTTGCTTCCACTGAGTAAACTCCTTGCCAATGTCTCTAAACATCTTCAAAACCTCTCGCTGAAACCTGCGTCCTCGCGGCAAACGTCAGCGCATCGATAACGCATCTGGGCCTGATTGTCCGACCTAACTCGCTAGGCCTTGATTATAACCCCAGGACTAGGCACGTTTTTCATCGCGTTCCTGGTATCGACAATCAGCTTTGCCCATTGTCCCAACTGGCCATAATCCACATTCGCATGCGCTGTGGCAATCAATACTGCGTCAAACCCCGAGACGGTCGCTTGGTCCCATGCTACGCATTTGGTCCCCGCCCAATGCCCGTGCTCGCGGCTAGGTCGGATCACTGGAATGTATGGATCATAATAGGAAACGTCGCATCCCTTGGACTTCATCTTGTCCAATAGCACATATCCAGGCGACTCACGATCGTCATCCACGTTCGCCTTGTACGCCAACCCAACCAGCAAAACCTTGCTCCCACGAAGGGGCTTGCCCGCATCGTTCAAAGCGTCCGATAAACGATGGATGACATGGTCAGGCATCGCGGTATTGACCTCACCTGCAAGCTCAATAAATCGTGTCGACATCCCATACTCGCGAGCCTTCCACGTCAAATAAAACGGATCGATCGGTATGCAGTGCCCTCCAAGCCCCGGGCCTGGGTAAAAGGCCATGAACCCAAAAGGCTTGGTCTTGGCCGCCTCAATGACCTCCCATACATCGATCCCCATCGCGTCGTAAACAACCTTCAGCTCATTGACCAGAGCGATATTCACCCCTCGGAAAATGTTCTCCAGCAACTTGGTCGCCTCGGCCGCACGGCAGCTCGAGACAGGAACCACCGTGTTCAACGCCGAACTGTAGAGTTCCGTTGCACGCTTGAGACACTCAGGGGTCAAACCGCCGACCACCTTCGGAATCTTTGCAACCACGCTGTCGGGATTCCCTGGATCCTCCCGCTCGGGAGAGAATGCCAGATGGAAGTCGGTTCCAGCTTTGAGCCCGGACCCCTCTTCGAGCACTTTTCGCAAGTCCTCATCCGTTGTCCCTGGATAGGTCGTCGACTCCAAAACCACCAACACTCCCTTGCGAAGGTGTGGCGCGATGGCTTTGCCCGTGGCAATGATGTAGGAGATGTCCGGCTCCCGGTTCTTGTTCAGTGGCGTCGGAACACAGATAACCACCGCCCCGCATTGGCCGACCTCGGCGAAATCGCAACTGGCTCGAAATCGCCCCGAGGAAACTTCCTGAGCAACACTCGCCGCAGGAATGTGATGGATGAAACTCTCTCCTCGGTTGAGCTTCTCAACCTTGGACTGGTCAATGTCCAGCCCCACCACATGGCTCCCCTTGCGGCAGAACTGGAGACTGAGCGGAAGGCCTACGTAACCGAGGCCAACAATGGCTAAAGGATTTTGCATAGTGACCAACAACCGAACCGAAGCCTTGAAAAAGAACGCAGATGACGAAGGCAAAAGAAGACAGCTAGAAAAGTAGCTCCGCTATCGTCGGTGGCTAGGGACCACCACCGACAGGCGAAACCTCCCGACTTTTTACCCCTCAAGCCAATTCTTTCACAAACAGACCGTGATAAAAAAACGAAATATCTGTGAGGGATTCAGCTAGGGACCAACCAAACGTAGCGATAGTGTACACCGGTAGAGGATACCGGGAAGAGTAAAAACGTAAAAATCAAACGCCCAATCGCCAATGGATCGAAAAGAATTCAGCAATGCCAAACGCAGCTTTACCCACACGCAACAGGGCCGGACAATCTGTCGCGGATCGCAGATCCGCACCGTTTGTATACCCTCTGCCGGTGCACGCTAGCCCCAAGGCTGTCGCAGACTACCGGGCTTGTGTTTCACCGACCAATTTATTATTCTAATTACGTCGTGGGAAAGTACCGTGGGTTAGCCGAAAATTAGGGTTGGATAGACTCTGTACACTCCATGACAGTGGAGTTGCATGATAGGATTAGCATGGGTTGCACCCGCGCATTCTACTTAGCTACCAAGGATTTTGATGTTTTTGAGATACATGGCGAGAAAATCACAGCGTACAGAAACGGAACCTTGACACTTCCAGTCAGCGGTGCCCAACTACCAACAGACTTCATGACCATTCTCCGAAATCCGACTGATCGGTAGCAATTGCCGACTATGCGTGAAATTTCTTGTTGGCCGAACAAAAAGGCTCGTCGGCAAAATTTATGGGTAAACGGATCTAACATTCGTATGATGGAAGCGTTTGATTTGTTCTCCTTCCCTCGATAACAACCCATGGGATCGAAGAAACCGGTGGCCTCCGTAGCAGCCTTTGGCTTGCTAACCGATGGGGAGGTGTTTGCTGGATCTGGACGTTGACACATGTGGAAAGCAGCCTAGAGACTTCGTGCGAGTCTACAAGATTGGATTTGCAACCAAATCTTCTCTAGACGCTTGATCGCCTCGGGCGTTCGGCATCGCGAAAGTGGCTCGCTTGAGACTCTGTGGCGCGAACCCGCCTACGACCATAGGGATCGTCGCAACCAAGCTCTGTGGATTTCCTTGATCCTCGGTTCGGGCGAGAAAGGCCAAAAGGACCACCAGCACTCCTTGGGGTAGTTAAGGCGAGATCGCTTTACCGGTCGCGGCGATGGACGGAATATCCGATTCGCGGTTCTTGTTCAGCGGAACGTCACCAAACAAAAAAGCCCGGGAACATTCCCGGGCTTTTCTAAATTGCTTCCAACCTTAAAAAACTAGGCCTTACGACGGATCCTACGTGCAGCGATCCCAGCGCCCAGAAGACCGAAGACGGCCATCGACGTAGGCTCAGGAACTGCGGACCCGAAAATCTTCATGTTATCGAGACGATTGACCGTCTGAGCCGTTGCAGTACCCGATGCGGTGTAAGTAACAACCAACCTCAGAATGTCACCCGAAAGGAGAGTAACGGGAGTACTGAAAAGACCCTCGTACTCGATGAAGCTGTTTGTCAGGTTCGAGGTTGAGTCAGGAGAAACGGACAGACCGGTAACATTCGTTCCTGCAACAAATCCAGCATCGGGAGTACCCGAACCCTTATTTGCCTCGACCGAGACCCTGACGGTCCTAACGCCAGTGCTCGAAGGTGGGTTAGCTGTAGTTCCGCGAAGTGCGTCGAAGGTAAAACTGTCAATCGTAGCACTCGAGGCGCTCGAAGCCTGTAGATAAAAAACAGCCTTCCTCACTAGGGAGAGACCGGCAGCAGAAGTACTGATCGACGTGGAGGTATAACCAAGGGAGTTCCCGGAAAAATCTCCGGCTTGATCACCTGCAAACACGTCGCCCGTAGTTGCTTCACCGCCCTGAGACCCGTCAACGAAAGTCCATGACGCCAACAGAGCGGCATTGGCAGAACCTACCAAGCTCGCCACCGCCAAAACAAAACCAAAAAACTTTACCATCGCATACCCCTTTTTCGAAAACAAAAATCGAAACTTACTGTACCGGAAGGCATTTCCAACGATCCCCATGGAGTGTATTTGATTCTCAAGTTTGTCATCGAGACCTTTGGAAATTGTCCTCGGTTTCTATCCGAGACTGCATTTATGCTAACAGATTGTCTAGGTGCTGTCAAACATGCTAGGCCAATAGCTGGGTGAATTCGCACCAAAATTTTCTTGGCTGAAGGCGGTTCGACGGTTTTTCGTTCGCAGACCAAGGGTTTTTGCAGGTTTTTTTCTCGTTATTGGTCCACGAATCGCCCCTCGAAATTTTTCGTATCGGCAAGAATCCTTGAGGCTCTAGACCATAACTCCCCCAATTTTTTGGAAATTGGAGCCTAATGCAACCCAAGTCAGCGTTGACACGGTTAGGTAAATCGAATCCCCCGTTGCGGTCGTGCACATCGATTTTCCCGATTTGCCAGATTTTACGATCGACCGGAACGCCATGGTAGTCCCTAAATTTCTCAAATACCTCACGCCCACGCCCACCCAAACCGTGGCGATCCGCCCAATCGAAGCGACCAAACTCCTCGAGAGTATCCGTCCGATCCGTCTGATCTACTCGCCGAGATCGGCTTTGCCGTTGCCGTCGGCATCGATGGTTTTTAGGTCGATGTAGGTATAGGGCCTCGTGTATGCCTCCTTACCCGACTTGGCATAAGAGACCCACATCCGCAGGGCCGTCGCGTCGTAAACGACGTTTTCGACATTCCCACCTTTGATCGGGATCTTGTTGGCAAGCTCGACGAGTTTCGGCCCATCGAGCTTGCCTCGTTCTTTCTGTAGGGTCGGGAATGCGCCGCGCCCTTCGTCGTTGTACACGATGCACGAAAGTACGTTCGGAGCGAACTCGTCGGTCGGGTCAGCGTCCTTCCAAATCATCAATTGCTTATCGGCCGGCTCGGGCGAATGGGCTCGGACCTTCACGGCCCGCTTATCGGTCTGCCCATCGCCAAAGACAAAGTGATAGCGCTTCGTGGCCGCTTGGGACTTGAAGATCGACAAGGCCTTGGCCAAGGAATCTCCGTCGTAGAGCATGGTGCGAAAGTAGACCGTAAAGTGCGGCGCATGGATCTGATAAGGTGCTTCTTTGGCCGATGCATCCCCCATTTCGCTCAGCGCAAGCCCCTTGATGTTCATCCCGGTGTGCGCACCGATCATCCCCGCAAAGGAAGGGACCACATGCGGGATCCCATCGTCGGGAATGTACAGGACAATCATCGGGAACTCATGCGCACCGACCTCCATGCTCCAATCGAGGTTGCGGGTTTGGTACAGATGTCCATCGACGGTCGCATCGCCCCAGGCTGCAATGCTGCTGCATGAATAAGGCATCAGCAGGGGGACCGCATGGAGGGCTTGGAGCGTGCTCAGAGGTACCCCGGATCCGTCGGCTAGTCCGGCAAGTTCCTGTTCGAGCCGATCATCGCCGTAGCTGCTGGTCCGCGACCAGACCTCGTTGAGCACCCCAGGAGCAAGTTTGAGCTCTTGGCCGATTCCCTCGAGAGCCGCCGGAACGAACGCTTGGATTTCTTTCGAAAACAGGCGACCGAGGTGGTGCCCCATTTCGTAGGGGGTCCCTCGGACGACAGCCAACGGGAATTTCGAATCGCCCTGCCCTACCTCGGTTCGAAAGCCACTGCCGGCGATCTTTTCCGGGGTCTTGTAGGGTTTTGCCCCGTTGGCGGGGACTACTTCTTGGGCTATCCCCAACGGGCTTAGGAACATCCCAATGCCAGCAAAAAAGCAGGCAAAACGCAAGTTAAGGTAGGTTTTCGACCCGTTTTGTTTCATTTTTCGTTGCATTTCAGTGGAACCTTGGAAGTGTTGTTTGCCCCCGGATGGGCCAGGTCCAAGGGGGGCCGGTGCCTTATGGCCGAGATCGGAGATTCGGAAAAAAACTAAAAATATCGAAGTCGTAACCCGTAAAATTGGAAAGTGTCTAGTAGACTCCCGCAATTTTCTATCATACAGTATTCCCTAAGGAGTCCGCTCCCCCCCTTGTCCCGTTCTTATGAGTCTTTTTTTCTCTTTCGGAGGTGGGTGATGAAACGAACAGCACGACGTGCAGGTTTCACGCTGGTGGAATTGTTGGTGGTCATTGCAATCATTGGAGTTTTGGTAGGTTTGCTCTTGCCTGCAGTCCAAGCGGCCCGCGAAGCGGCTCGTCGGATGAGTTGCGGCAACAACATGAAGCAGATCGGTTTGGCGCTTCACAACCATGAGTCTGCAAACAAGTGGGTACCGACCTGGGCTACCCAATTCCGTTTGACGGACGCTTATGCAGCCCAAGGCAATCCGTTCTTTGCTGCAACAGTCGATGCCCGCAGGAGTATGGCTCCGCTTGGACTGATGTTGCCTTACATGGAAGGCAATACGACCTATCAGGCCTTCGATATGAAGAAGCCTTTGATCGACCCTCGCAACCTACCGGCTCCGATCGGCCAGGTCCCAGCATCGGCCACGACTCCTGTACCTAGCTTTTTGTGCCCATCGACCCCTGAGTCCCAATCCGACTATGGTCCTTATTTCAACCAAGCGGGGATCCTTCCTTCAGGAGTCGTCTTCTTTTTGCCTCGCACGGATTATGCAGCTTTACGGGGCCTCCACAGCTCGCTTGCATCTTGCGTAGGCCTACCTGCTGTGACAACGCATAATTCGATGCTCGGAGCCAACGATGCCAACGGCGAGAACGCCGAAATCGTTGTCAACCCAAAGCGCAAGTTTGCGTCGATCACCGACGGGCTATCGAACACGTTGTGCTTTACCGAGATCGCTGGTCGTCAACGGCTGTATTTCAACGGCGTAGCCTATCAAGGGACTTGGACCACCACTCCGGTTCCAGGGTTCACGTTGAACTCTTCGTATGTTGACTGGAACACCGCCCGCCACCCACGCGGCCTCTCAGGCATCGATCGAAACAACCCTTCGGCTGCCGGTTGTGCGGTGATGAATATCTTCAATCAGGATAACCCTTATTCGTTCCACGGAAGTGGAGTCCAAGGTCTCCGCGGAGACGGCTCGGTCATCTTCTTGCCAGCCACGATCTCGACGAATGTCTTTGCCGCTTTGGTCACTCGTGACGGTGGCGAGACGGTCAACATCGAAGAGTAGTGCTTCGGTTCAATCACAAAGCTGATCATCCATCAAGCGGGCAAGCCTTTGGTTTGCTCGCTTTTTTCCTTGGGCTCTTTGGAAGAAGTCAACGCAAAGGCGCAAGGTCGCCAAGGCGCAAAGCTGCAAGGTAGGGGATCTCGTGTAGAATTTTTTGTTGTCTTGATATCATGCTTATCTTTCATCCCTTTCCCTCCTGGAGTTGTCCATGTTGGCACGTATCTGTTCGTTCAGTCTTTTCTTTGCAGTGATTGCTTCCATCGCAATCGCATTGACCGGTTGTGGTAGTGGAGGTCCGACATTGCTTCCGGTCACCGGAAGCGTGACGGTCGATGGCAAACCAGCCAACGGTGCAACGTTGATCTTTCATCCGACGGACAAAGAGATGAAACTCATCCCAGCGGCGACGACCGATGAGAATGGGAAATTCCAATTGGCCACCAGCGCCAAGGTAGGCGTCCCCGCGGGGGCTTATGATGTCACGGTCGTATGGCCAGATCCGTCGGTTCAACCGACCGCTGCTCAGAAAATGCAAGGACTCGGTGACCTAGGCCCAGATCTTCTCAATGGCAAATACGCCAAGAAGGGGGCTTCGGGTTTAAAGACCGAGATCACTTCGTCGACCAAGGAGTTGCCACCCTTTGCCTTGACCAAGTAGTTCAGGGCAAGGCATCGGATTTCGTCGTTCTCGTGCTCGTGCTCGAATGAAGACAACCGTGACAAAATACCTTTTCGCTTGGGATCGACTTGACGTTGATCGAACTCACATCCAGGATCGTACTCGATGCCTTATCTTCGAGTACGAGTACGAGTACTGCTAACGCGGAGTACGAGTACGAAAAGCTACGGAAAACAGGATCTCTACGGGAGATCCACTACGTGTTTTTGACCAATCTTTTTGTTTTAGGGATACCATGAAACGATTGTTGACCCTGTCGCTTTTGGCGATGTCATGTGGATCGTTGTTTTCAGTCGCCCAGGCCGAACCGCCAGCGGGCAGCAAACTAACCCCCTTGGACGCGTATGTCGCCAAGCCTGATGACGCTTATCAATGGTCGCTGGCCGAAACGATCAAAACCGGGAACCTTACGACCCATGCGATTCGATTAACCTCTCAGCGATGGCGCTCCGAGCAGGAGGTCGATCGACCCTTGTGGGAGCACTGGCTCGTGGTGACCGTTCCGGCCAAGATCACCACCGACAAGGTATTCTTGATGATCGGTGGGGGGAGTCACACCAGCGCGCAGCCCAAAGGCCCCGATGCGATCACCGGAGCGATCGCAGCGACCACCGGCGGCGTAGTCGCCGAATTGAAGAACATCCCCAACCAACCTTTGGTCTTTCATGGCGATGGTATTCCTCGTGTCGAAGACGACTTGATCGGCTACTCGTGGGCTCAGTTCCTTGAGACCGGCGATACGACTTGGCTACCCCGTCTGCCGATGGTCAAGAGTGTCGTGCGCGCGATGGACTGCATCACCGAGTTTTCGGCCAGCGAAGCGGGGGGCAAACGCAAGGTAAACAAGTTCATCGTTGGCGGGGGGTCCAAGCGTGGCTGGACGACTTGGTTGGCCGGGGCTGCCGACAATCGCATCGAAGCGATCGTTCCGATCGTCATCGATGTGGCCAACGCCCGATCCTCGCTGCAAAACCACGCTGAGGCTTATGGCTTTTGGTCCGAAGCGATCGGCAACTATTACCAGCACAAGATCCTTCAACGGTTCAATCATCCCCGCATGGAGGAGCTCTACCGTATCGTCGATCCTTATTACTACAAAGAACGATTGACGTTGCCCAAGTACATCGTCAATGCCAGTGGAGACCAGTTCTTCCTGCCGGACTCCTCGAAGTTTTACTACGACGAACTTCAGGGGGACAAGCTCCTATGGTACGTCCCCAATGGGGATCACGGATTGAAGAATACCGATGCGGTCCAATCCATTGCGGCTTATTACAGCATGATCTGTGCGGGCAAAAAATCTCCGCAGTATTCGTGGACCTTCGAAAAAGACGGATCGATTCGTGTGGTGCCTGTGACCAAGCCAACCGAAGTGGTGCTATGGCGGGCCAACAACCCAACGGCTCGGGATTTTCGACTCCAGACCATCGGTCCGGCTTTCGAGAGCACGACCCTCAAAGCCGATGCGCAAGGAAACTACATCGCTGGCCCGGCACCTGAACAGGCAGGCTGGACCGCGAGCTTCGTCGAGCTTACCTACGATATCGGGGGTCCGTTTCCGTTGAAGGTATCGACGGGTGTGCAGGTCACACCCGACGTACTCCCTTTCAAAGGGATCGAGTTGACCGAGGTCAAGTACGAGCCGGAGATGGCCGGTCAAAAGACCCAAACGGGCAAGTAACCGCTTGCGTTTGAGCTTGCAAGGGAACTAGGTCCCTCGCCATTGAAGGCACAGGGATTGTTCGTGCGATCTGCCCAAGCCCATTCATCTCGTCTGCCGCCTTGCGGCGGAAGAAAAAAACAGACCCACAACACGGCCTCTGTAGCTCAAGAGTCTTGGCCCCGTCGGCTTTACGCCGAATGGCGTTGAATTAGTGGAAAATGGCCTAGATTTAAAGGCCTCTTGCCCTGGATAAGCGTTTCATCACAAGCGCAAACCAAGGCAAGGAGGCCAGCTCAGTGAGTCTGTT
>JAJTFC010000046.1 GCA_021298315.1 Planctomycetaceae bacterium | reverse complement strand
ATCGCAAGAAAACCGCCAACATCCCCAAGTGCAACTCGGGCGGCCTCAAGGGTCGAATCCTCAAGCTTCTTGACCTGTGCGTCGGCTGCCTTGGCCTTCTCCCACTCCCCCAAGGCTCGCTCGAAGAGTTCTTGGTAATAGTCTCGAATCGCTTGATGATCCCCATGACCTGCCAACTCATGCCACTTAGCAAACAAGGGCTCCTGGCGGTGATTGTCCAAGTAACGGCGAGAGTTGGCCAAGACTCTCGGATGCAATTTTAATTCCTCGCCAACCTGAGCCCATTCGTTGAGAGTTGCCTCCGAAGTCAACTTGCTTGCCACGGCCAAATAGTCGGCTGCTTGCTTTCGAACCTGTTCTCGAAGTTTGCCGATCGCCTCACTCTTGAGCTTATTCCAAGCTCCATTTTTCTCGGCGATCTGAGCGTCGATCGCTTTGAGTTGTTCCTTCTCTTGTGGGTTCGCATAAGAAATCTCATTCCAATGCTTGATCGCACCAAAGTTGCTATCCCCAAATGTTTTGGTTCCCTTGAGGATTGCCGCTAGCGCGTAATAGTCTCGCTGCTTGATCGGGTCGAACTTGTGATCGTGGCAACGAGCGCAGCCGAGGGTCATTCCCATAAAGGCTTTGCCGATGGTGTCGAGTTGCTCATCGATCGTGTCCATCGTTAACTTGTCCCGATCCGGTTCAGCAAGCACCTTGGCGCCAAGAACCAAGAAGCCCGTAGCCGTCTTGGACTGTCGGTCGGCATCCGGCAGCAAATCACCAGCGATTTGTTCCTCGATGAACCGATCGAAGGGTTTATCTGAGTTGAACGCTTCGACGACATAGTCTCGGTATCTCCATGCGTTCCCGTAAGCGATGTTTTCATCCAATCCATTCGAGTCGGAATACCTAGCCACATCGAGCCAATGCCGACCAAAACGAACCCCGTATTGCTCAGAACTAAGTAAGCGATCGACTTGACGTTCATAAGCCTCCGGCGCAGTGTCTTGTTCAAAAGCCTTGTATTCCTGAGACTCTGGAACCAAACCGATGAGTCCTAGAGTCACTCGCCTGAGGATTTCTCGACGAGAAGACTCCGGTGAGGGCCTTAGTCCATTGGAATCCAGCTCTTTTAAAACGAATGCATCGATTGGATTTCGACACCAATCGGCATCCACAGCACGCGGAACCTCTACGGGCTTAAGCGGCATCATCGACCAGAAATTTCGCCCATCCTGGATGCTCATCCCCTGAGGCTTGTCGCTTGATCCCGAGGGCAAATCCGCCCTTGGGTCGACCGCTCCTTGGGCGACCCAAGTCTCTAGCACTTCGATCTCCGATGCATCGAGTTTGCCACTGGGAGGCATTTGCAAGTCGGCATTTTGGTACCGGATAGCGCAAAGCAACAAGCTGCCTTGCGGCTCATCGGCTTGAAGCGCCGGCCCCGAATCACCACCTTTGAGTAGCCCCTCTCGATAATCGAGCCTTAACCCCCCATTGGACTCCTGGCCGCTGTGGCACTCATAGCACCTTTGAACCAGGATCGGTCGAACCTTTGTCTCAAAAAACTCAAGTTTTTCCGGCGCCAATGCGTTCCTCGGAGGAGCTTCCTGAGCAACGCCGACTGCACCGGCGGCCAAGGCGGCCCAGACCATCAGGCACCCAATCCAGCAACTTTGTAATGCGCGCATGCTCGATCAACTCTAGGCGGGTAAGAATCGCAACCTCCTCGATTATAACACACCCGTACCCCGAATTGGGAGTTTACTTGGGGCCCACAGATCGGACAAACCCAGGGCTTTTATCCGTTTTGTCGGGATTCTAACGATTCGAGTCGCTCGTAAGCCTCGAGCAACTTTGCATCGAGCGATTCCATGCTTTTGGCATCTGCAGTCAATTCGACTGACGGCCGTTTAAAGTAATCCGGTGCGGACATGCGTTGATGAAGTTCCGTTTGCTGGGACTCCAACTTTTCAATCAAACTCGGAAGCGACTCCAATTCAAGTTTTTCTTTGTAACTGAGCTTCTGCGATGCAAGCTTGTCGGTCTGAGGTTTCGATCCTGAACTCGCCAAGGCAGCCGATGCAACAGGGGCTTTCGAACTCGACTTAGCTCCAACCGGATTTGCCGCTGAAACCTTGGACTGCCGCAACCAATCGTCGTACCCGCCGACGTACTCTCGAATCCCTGTCGGCTCAAAGACAATCATGCTCGTAACGACGTTGTTGAGAAAAGCCCGATCGTGGCTGACGACTAGCAAGGTGCCCTCGTACTCGACGAGTCGCTCCTCGAGAATCTCAAGCGACTCGGCATCCAAATCGTTGGTCGGTTCGTCCATGACCAAAAGATTCGCCGGCTGCGCAAAGAGCTTTGCCAAAAGCAAACGATTGCGCTGCCCACCCGAAAAAAATTGAATCTTCGATCGAGCTTCCTCGGGTGTAAAAAGGAATTCCTGCAAGTATCCAATCACATGCTTGTTTCGACCATTGACCGTCACACTCGTTCTGCCAACCCCGACGTTTTCCTCCGCCGTAAGACTCGGATCGAGTATATCTCGGTTTTGATCAAAGTAAGCGATCTGCAAATTGGTTCCAAGACGGACATTGCCCCCTATGGGAGCCAACTCCCCGAGGATCCCTTTTAGGAGCGTCGACTTACCTGCCCCGTTGCGACCGAGTATCCCGATCTTGTCCCCTCGCATGATGGTTATATCCAAGTCCTTGACGATCGGTTCGGTGCCATACCCAAACGATGCTTCCTGAAGATCGCAAACCAGCATGCCACTGCGTTCACCGGAATCGATCGACAGATTCATCGAACCGGTCTTGCGGGGTCTTGCAAATCGCTCCTTGCGCATCGCTTCAAGCCTTCGAACTCTACCCTCATTGCGCGTGCGCCGGGCTTTGATCCCCGTGCGAATCCACGTCTCTTCGATCGCCAGCTTTTTATCAAACAACGCGTCCTGCTTCTCCTGGGCTAATAGCGCTTGCTCTTTGCGCTTCAAAAACGTTTGGTAGTCGCACTCCCAGTCAAAGAGCTTGCCCCGATCGATCTCCAAAATCCGCGTGGCGATCTTGGTCAAAAAGGCCCGATCGTGCGTCACAAAGATCAGCGTCTTTGAAAAGCCGGCAAGGAAATTCTCTAACCATAAGATCGAGTCGATGTCCAAGTGGTTCGTGGGCTCGTCGAGCATGAGCACATCCGGAGAGCCCACAATCGCCTTTCCCAAAAGCGTTCGTCGCTTGAGCCCGATCGATAGTCGCTCGAAGTCCGCTTGTGGATCAAGTTGCAATTGGGCAAAAATCCGTTCGAGCGACTGATCCTTCTTCCAATGGTTCTCCTCTAACAAGTACTCCTCAGGCAACCCACTGCAAACTACATCCAAGACGCGACCCGATGTCCCGGGTGGGACTTCTTGAGGAACACAAGCGATCTTGAGCCCCTCTTGGATCTCGATCCTTCCGGCCTCCGGCCGTTCCAGCCCCAAAAGCATCCTCATGAGCGTCGTCTTGCCAGAACCGTTTCGACCCAACAAACCGATTTTGTCCCCCGACTCGATCCGAGCTTGCACCTGATCCAGAAGTAGCGGGCCACGAAAGCCTACCGAAACGTTTTCCAATGAAATCTGAGGCATACAAGTTCCTTGCTCTGAATGATTGCCAACTAGTCCTACTCGGCGAGCAATGAACTATGGTCGTGCACAATTCTCCAGGCTCCATCGAACTTCTTCCAGACCAAAGAAAAATTACCTCTCGCAGGTTTGTCCCGATCCAAGTGCCAATTCCCAAGAGTCAACGCGGAATTGTTGTCAAGCTGCTGCGACTCAAGAGCCTCGAATCTCAATGTTCCCATCGTTGCACGATCAGGATACTTGGTCCGATACCGATCCAAGGTTGCTTGCCAACCTCGGGTCGTCTTACCCCCAGAGGAGAACGTCAAGGCCGGATCATTCCAATAAGCATCCATAAATTGCCTGATATCTCCCTGGTTCCAGGCTATTTGTTGTCTGGCTAATATCCCGTGGAGTTCCTCGGGTAGATTTTCATTGCCTTGCTCGGTTGCTTGCGACCCAGCCCACGAAGGCACCACAGAGACCAAGCTCGATAAAGAGGCCAAGGCTACTAAAATTACCAACGCTTTCATCATGTTTTCACCTGTCAACGTTCATAAGACCAATCCATTTACGAACTAGCCCGATCCTTTGGTTGGGCTGGCTTGGCCACAGGCGGTCGACCCCGGCAGCCTTGAAATCCTAAACCCACATGCCGATTTTTTTAAGTAGGCCAGGACGGTCCGATGGAACTTTAGCCTTTCGATTTGGTTAAAAGCGGATAAACTAGCCTCCTGGAAATAGCTGAGCTAGTTCTGTTTAGGGCAGTTTAGAACCTTCTGTTTTGTCTATCTTGGAGATATTTTCTGTGGCATCTGGCAAGTACGTATTTACCAGCGAATCGGTATCGATGGGGCATCCGGATAAATTGGCTGACCGGATCTCCGATAGTGTTTTAGACGCCCTTTTGGCTCAAGACAAAATGAGCCGCGTGGCTTGCGAGACGGTTGTGACGACCGGTCTGGCGCTCATCGTTGGCGAAATCACCACCAAAGCGATCGTCAATTATGCGGACATCGTTCGCAAAGCCATCGTCGATGTCGGATACACCGACGACGAATGGGGTATCAATGGGAACACCTGCAACGTCATGGTCGCTTTGGATCGCCAAAGCCCCGATATCGCTCAAGGTGTCGATGACGATGCCTCGGCAGGTAAAGACATCGGTGCTGGTGACCAAGGCCTCATGTTTGGCTACGCCTGCAACGATACTGAAGAACTAATGCCCCTACCGATCGCCCTGGCACACAGGATCACCAATCGACTGACTGAAGCCCGCTTCAACAAGGATGTCAATTGGTTGCGTCCCGATTCCAAGAGCCAAGTCTCGATCGTCTACGACGATTACCAGCCCATCGGCATCAACAATGTGGTCGTCTCGACGCAGCACTCGCCCGAGGTTTCCCATTCGCAGATCAAGGAATTCGTGATCGAAAAGATCATCAAGCCTTGCCTACCGGCGAACATGATCAAACCAGACATTGTTTATCACATCAACCCAACGGGTAACTTTGTCGTCGGTGGCCCCCACGGTGATAGCGGTCTTACCGGACGCAAAATCATTGTCGATACCTACGGCGGTTGGGGACGACACGGCGGTGGGGCATTCTCGGGCAAGGATCCTACTAAGGTCGATCGAAGCGCCGCTTACATGGCCCGACACGTGGCGAAAAATATCGTCGCCTCGGGACTCGCTCAACGATGCGAAGTCCAACTCGCTTATGCGATCGGCGTAAGCGAACCGGTAAGCGTTCGAGTCGATACCCAAGGCTCCGGTAAAGTCAGTGACGAGAGAATTTGCAACGTCGTCAAAGAGTTCTTCAAACTCACTCCGCGAGGAATCATCGATTATCTCGACCTGCGTCGTCCAATCTATGTCAAGACTTCTTCGGGTGGCCACTTCGGTCGCAATGAACCCGAATTCAGTTGGGAAAGCACCGCTCGGGCATCGGAGTTGGCCAAGGCCGTCATAGGCTAGCCAACCTGCCAGTCCCGATTTCAGAACAAACCTCGGTAGCGTCAAAGGTTATCGAGGTTTTTTTACAGAAATGAACAATCCAACCACCAAATTACCACGCAGCATCTTCAGCGGCATAAAGTGGCTGGTGCTTGCATCCATCGTCGCTTGGGTCGCACTGAGCTTTCCCAAAAAAGACTGGGATCTCTTAGTCCAGCAACCCAAAAACTGGTGGTGGCTCTTGCTGGCATTATGCCTCGTGCTCAGCGCGAACATCCTGAGCTTCTGGCGATGGCAAAGACTGCTGCTGGCCCTCGAAGTTCCCATCTCTTTCTTCGAAACCCTCAGGCTCGGATTCCTCGGTGTTGCTTTGAACATGGTCAGCGCCGGGAGCGTCGGTGGTGATCTATTCAAAGCCATCGCTGCAGCTAGCCGGAGCAAAGATCGAAGAACCGAAGTCATCACCAGTGTTCTGTTGGATCGCGCGATTGGAATGCTCGGATTGATCATGGTCGCTGCCCTGAGTACCACTCTAGCGAATAATCTCACACCCCAGCTTCTGGCCATCCGAAACGCCGCCTGGATCCTGAGTCTCATCGGGCTCTTGGGGATCCTAGTCATCATCCTCTTTGGACAATCTCTACCGCTTGATCTTTTCAAACGGATCCCCTGGGTAGGCGATAAACTTCACCGAGTCTCCAGTGCTTGTATGGTCTTCAAAGACCAACCTCAACTTGCCGTGACCATGATCCTCCAATCCCTGGGTGTCCACTCGGCACTTACCGCAGCGGTTTGGATGGTGTCCTCGGCTCTCTACTCGGATGTCGCAATTAGACCAAACCTCCTGGAACATTTCTTGGCCGTACCACCTGCCCTACTGGCTG
Source organism: Planctomycetaceae bacterium (assembly GCA_021298315.1). GTDB lineage: Bacteria > Planctomycetota > Planctomycetia > Pirellulales > Pirellulaceae > JBKCUI01. The sequence continues at coordinate 35,455 of JAJTFC010000046.1, read as the reverse complement.
GGACGTTGCCAATCACTCCTGGAGGAATCGGCCTGCAAGAAGTCGGGATCGATCGTCTGTTTAAACAGATCCAGACCGTTTCCCCCCAATTTTCAGGCCTGATTGTTGGAACCATGTACCGCGCGGTTCTCTTGGCCGTAGCTCTTGTCGGCGGCATCCTCTATCTGGCGAGCCGTTCGAGCGACCCACTGATTTCTGATTTGTCCAAAAACAATCCACCCGTGGACGACTCTTCGAAGCATCCGTAAACTACCTGCGGACAAAAATCTACATCTCGAATTCAATTCAGGAACCCGTTGATGATCAAGTCTTTGATAACCCTAAGTGTCATTCTTCTAGGATCTTTTGCCATGGCTCAGCATCCCCAAGAAAACATGAAAGCCTACCCGCCTGCAGCCGAAGGAATGAAACGGCTGGTTGTCTACCTGGAAACCAAAGAAGAGGAAGACGATTACAGGGTCGAACTCATGGTGGGTAAAACTGTTGAGGTCGATGCAGCCAACCGTTTCTTCTTCTCAGGCACTCTTGAGGAAGAAACGATCGAAGGTTGGGGATTCCCCAAGTATGTCGTCAAGCAAATTGGCCCAATGGCCGGTACTCGCATCGGAGTCGATCCCGATGCCCCCAAAGTCAAACGCTTTGTCAAACTCGGTGGCGAACCAAAACTCCTACGCTACAACAGCAAACTGCCACTGGTTGTCTATGTCCCCAAAGACGCGGAAGTCAAACTCAAGGTTTGGGTCGCAAGCCCACAGCCTTTGACCCTCAACGAAGGTTGATTCAGCGTATCCGGCCTAGTTTGCTAGGCCGCTTTGACCATTCTCGAATGCTTGGACCACTCGATCCACGAGACCACCCTGTCGCGGTCTGGTGGATTGCCGCCTCGAAGATATCGCAATCCCTGCTTGCTACTGGCCACTCTTGCGATTGCCTCGTACAAAGAATCTCCCGAAGCTTCCGCGATCGACTCTGCAGTCCGATATCCAGCAGCCACTAGAAGTTGGGCGTCTTGTCCTCGCAAGTTCGGGACTCGACAGACCAGCATCGATTGTCTCTTCCAAGTCTCGACGGTGTCTGCGGTAACCGCTTTTTCACCAATCGCAGCGGCTATGTCTCCTGAATCGCCAGCCAGCAGATCCCCAACCGTTTTGACACGAATCGACTCGAGCTTTTGAGCCATCTTCGGTCCAATCGTCGGTGCATCAACGACCGGACTGGCTAGATCCAAATAGAACTTCCAAGTCGCATCGGTTTTGCCCGAGTAAATATTGAATTTGGCCACGGCCTGACCGGCATCCTCACGGAAATCCGGATCGTTATCGGCGTCGTAGCTTTGCTCGATGAGATCCCAGTCGAAATCCCCTGCGTTGTTGTTTTGGCTTGTAACAAGCCCATGTTGTTGGTAGATCGTCTGTATCCAACGCTGCAAGCGAACAACTTCCCCACGCTCAGCCGATTTGCGAAGCGCTCGGCCCGCATCGGTATCGAGGAAACGATGAACCTTCTTAGCTATAACCAATGGATTGGTACCCGAGAGTTGCTTGGGTGATTGCACACCACAAGACACCAAGACGCGAGCGTCGAATACCCGCATCTGAGGCACCTCGCACATAAGCTCCGCCACTCCGATCGTGTTTTGCAACCACTCGGCTCGCAGACCCGTTACACTCGCCAACCGCGGGACAGTCGTCCCGATAAAATCGCCCACGCGATGGATACCGACAGATCGAAGCCTTCGAAGTGTCTCGATTCCCAATCCAGGAACCGATTCGATCAAGCTCTCTTTCGAAAGATAAAAAGTCTTACCGTTTTTCTGATAGACCATCGGCTCAATGCGATAAGCATTCTGCGAATAATCCTGCTGAGCCAACCAATCGAGTTGACGATTGATATCGCTATAATCACCCGTTGTCGAAGTCGAAGCAGGAACGATAGGGGCGCGATCCAAGATCGGATGAAGCCCAAGATCCGTATCCGAATCGATCACATACTGTGGCTTGGCATATCGCAGATTTTCATGGACCCTAGCGACCGTACCACCATGGCCAGCGATGCGTCGAGCGATAAACTCGTCGGCCGTCGTTAGCAGGATTTGCCAACCGTCGCGACTGAAGTTCGACACCACATGCAGGATCTGTTCCAAGGGTTCGCCACGGAAACCATCCAGCGAATTCTCAAGCAAAAACGGGATTCGGCCAATCCGACTCCGGGCCGCTTGCGCAATGGCCAAACGAATCGCTAAGTCGACGAGCCTGCGTTGCCGAGTCTCTGATGGCGGAACCTGTGCATCGAGCACATCATGACGTAATCCGGCATTGTAAGCTTCCGAATGCAAATAAGAAGCTTCGACAGCCCATGTCGGTAACTGGCGAACCGAACCCGCAGTCAGCTCACTTACGATTCGCTCTGCAGAGGGGATCAAGGATCCAGAGGATGTGCGACGATAAACCGATCGAGTTAGCAACGACGATTGAACTTGCGCGAGCCTTTGGTGCCACTCGCTTCTTTGATTCCAACGCTGAATCATCGCTTCGGCCTGCGCTAAACCTTGATGGATCTGCGCGTCGTCCCACGCCACCTTTGGATTCATCGAGGCCGGACTTGCAACCGCCTCAGCGCTGCTACCAACCCCAAGACTCTGCTCGAAATTATGTTGCTGTACCTGCTGCAATTGGCCTCGCAATCGATCGCGCTCAGCGATCCACCAAGCCCGATCGTGATCGACAGGATCCGAGTTTCGCAACCTGTCCAATAGACTTGTCTCTTCGTCTTTGAGCGCCTTGTATCCCTCGTCAAGCTCCATTTTGGCCGGACTATGAACACCTAGTCTGCCAGCAGCCCACCATAGCTTCTCTGGTGAAACGGATCCTAAAGGTGAACAAAAAATCATCCCTAGAATGTCCGCCCTGAGCTCGTCCCATCGACCGTCGGCCGACTCGCCTTCCCAATACATATTTCCTGCGCCGCGAATCCGCTCGTCATCTTCCTGATAAAGCGTCCCTTGGCCAGATGGCAACGCCGTGGCGAGTTGTGCAAAAAGTGGCCGACCACCTACGCAGTCGATCATCCGCAAATGTCCCGATGCGTCGACCCAGGTCATCGAACCATCAATAGAAGCAAACTCAGAATCATCGAGCTCACCTAGCGTTTGGCCACGAAAAAGCAAACTTTTCGTGAATCGAGTCAGTAGCGTAGAGTTGGCTACCAAAGGTGAATAGACAGCATTCAGACCCGCACCCAACGGACCTACGTGATACTGCGAAGCTGCGTTTTTCTTGTCGATATCCAAACGAACCAAATGCATGGCTTAGACTCCTCCGTGAATCCCTCTTGCCAGGTAGCAACAACAAGTCGGTACCATAGCACAAGTAGACAATTTGGGTAAATAGCAGAATCTCACCGTCGCATGGAACGATGAAAACCAACCCCAGAGGCCGCCGCTGCAGGGATGTCCCTAAGTAGAACACCCCAAGTCCACTAGCAATCTTTGTATCTCTTGAGTGAAAAATCGTGCAATCGTTCTCTGATCGATCGAGGGCTGGTTGCGATCGAGGGCTTCATTAGTATGATGCCCTCTGAGAACTCCCAATTGAAGAGATTCAGAATGAATCTGGCAACTAGAGCTTGAAACGATGAAAATGCCAGCAGTACGATTCGCTCACGATAACTCCAGAGGAACTATTTTATTTAAAGGAACAATATTCATGATGAAATCCATCCGATTTAAGAAAATTGCCCCCGCGATACTCGCGTTTGTCGCCATCGGTGCTCCATTGCGAGCCCAAACGTCGCGATTCGATGCGTTGGCCGATGCCCCATTCAAGGAGAACCGCCCCACGAGCGAAACCGCTCAAATGCTTCGCGATGAACTATTGTTTCAGCGCGCAACGCAAACCTATCTGTGGGCGCTCCCACTGATCAATACCCTCGGCATGAAAACCGGCTCCGAGAGCACCTTCGGTAAGGGTTACAACGTCTTGCCCATCTGGAAAAAGAGACTCGATGCAAAGACTTTGGTGACCACTCCAAACTCCGATGTCATCTATGCAATGAGTTATGTTGATCTCGGCAAGGATGGGCCGCTGGTCTTTGAGGCACCACCTATGCTTCAAGGAATTTTGCTTGATTTCTGGCAACGTCCAATTCCCGTAGACGGTGGCAAATTTCAGGGGGACGTAGGTTTGCCCGGTCCGGATGCGGGCAAAGGTGGCAAGTTCCTGCTTCTTCCGCCAGGCTATCAAGGATCGGTTCCCGAGGGTTATTACGTCTACCGCTCAGGAACCAATAATGTGTTCGTCTTTCTTCGTGGTTTCTATCAGGATCCAAGCAATCTAAAGCCCGCTGTTGACTTGATTGAGCAAGCTAAGATTTATCCGCTTAACGGGAAAGCGTCGGCCAAGCCTATGGAGTTCCCGGATGCCTCCGGAGTGCCAGTGAACATGCTGCCCATCGCTGACGGCAGTGCCTTCGATCGTCTCAAGGAGTTGATCGAATCGGAGGGCTCGAACCTCGCCGAATCGGATTCGCTAGGGATGTTGGCGTCGATTGGTATCATCAAAGGGCAACCTTTCGCTCCCGATGCTCGATCTCGGGAAATTCTGGATCGAGCCGCCAAGACAGCCTACAAGATGAGCCGTGTCATTGGATTCGAAGAGGTACTAAACGGAGGTTCTCTCAAGGTTTACGCGGATCGCCACTGGGTGAACCCCTTGGATAACGTGACCCCCGCCGGACCTCGCAATATTCTGGATCTGTCTTGGAAAAATACCGCCGGTGGGTATCTCGATCTGGACGCTCGGATTTGGTTTTTTACCAATTACTATTCGGTCAGCCCCGGAATGCTCTCGAAGATCCCTGGTAAAGGGGCCGCTTACATGATCGCATTTACCGATAGCGATGGCATGCCTCTTACCGGAGGTAGTAACTATCGACTGAATCTTCCACCCAATATCCCAGCCGCTAATTTCTGGTCGGTGACACTTTACGAGGCTGAAAATGCTTCGGGACTCGCCAATGGCCAAGCTTTTCCTTCGCTCGGTTCCCGAGACAAGCCTCAGCAAAACGTCGATGGCAGCACGGATCTCTACTTGGGTCCCAAAGCACCAGAAGGAAAGGCTTCCAATTGGCTTGCGACGGTCCCTGGTAAGGGATACTTCGCCATCATCAGGCTATACGGTCCAACCGAAGCAGCAATTCAGAAAAGCTGGAAACCTGGAGATCTCGAGAAGATCAAGTAAACGGTGTCTGTGCCCTGTCGACTCGCATCAACTTGCCAGCCGATAGAAGACCTCTTGTATCGGCTACATCCCAATATTCTCTTCGAGTACAAGTACCATTTCATTGAGTACGAGTACGAGTACGAAAAGTACCATCAGACAAAATTATCAGCCATAATAGTTCCTGAATAGCCCTAAAAAACGACTAACAATCTAGAGATTCAATAGATTTGCGTATGGTGCTTTCCGCCATTTCTACGCGGTTATGCAATTATTTAAAAATGAGCTTCTAGTAGGTAAACACCAGGGTTTTTCAGGGTGAATCTCCATCGCGAAGGAGAATTCAAACTCCTACTTCTCAGAATGATAATTTGAATTGTTTCAGACCACTTGTCATCATTCCTCCGAACGCGGCAGCATGTGATTGCCGTGGTAGGAAGTTTGATTGGATAGACCTCTTTAATTAAAGGGAACTCGTGTATGAAACGATTTAAGGTTGTTTTGTCGTGTTTGGCATTGATGGCGATGAGTTGCGTCAATGCAATGGCTGGGACTTGGCTTGCGAATAATCGTATTGGATCGGTTTCTGGTTCTTTCGATACGCTTGTGCCATCTGCAGGGGATCTGACTGTACCTCTCTCGGTGACCAATTTTCATTACAACAGCGCCCCTTCGAGTCGACTCGGTGCATTCGCTGGCATCATGGAAGCAGGTGAACTCGTTTGGGCTATAACGGAAAATTTCGACGCCCTCGGTTCGACTGTAGGTGATGCCTACACCTTCACCTCCCCGACGTTCGGAGTTTTCAGTGGCGTTGTATCCGCGGAATCTTCCTTTAATGCGGCTGCCAGCACGGGTACTGGCAATCGTACGCTAGAGTTCACGGGTAGCTTCACTCCAGGCTCCAATACTCATTATGAGGGCGACACACTTACACTCGCAGGTACTTCCCTCCAAATCGCATTCTCGCGCAATGCAGGAGGATCGGTCAACGCTTCATGGAGCTTTGATACAAGTGGTTCTAAGCCGGTCCCTGAGCCAACCTCGATGGCGATTTTCGGTCTTGGTGCTGTAGGTATTGCAGTACGACGATTCCGTCGCAAGTAAGCAATTGCTGCTTCCAGGAAAAATTCCAAAACGCACTCCAATCGGAGTGCGTTCTTCATTTTGGATGCTTCGTGAAATAAGAAAACCCAACCGCTGATGCACACTCATGCAGCGCGTAGGGTACGTGAAGCGGTTGCGCACGATCGGAAGCTTTATTGATCCTAGACACAGTCGCTATGCATGGATCGCTCCAGGATCAACCACCCACCGCAGAACGTACCTTCAAGCGCGTAAGGCTGCTTGGCTGTGCCCCGAGATAGGGGTAACACCGTTAGCCGACGAGCGCCAGCGTCGGGCAGTGACCCCGCACAGCACACGCTAATGAACACTGATGAACGCTAATGCAGCGCGTAGGGTACGTGAAGCGGTTGCGCTCGATCGGAATCTTAATTGATCCCAGACACCGTCGCTATGCAGGGATCGTACCAAGATCAACCACCAACCGCGGAACGTACCATCAAGCGCGTAGGGCTGTTTCCTAACGCCTAACGCATAACGCCCGGTATTTTGCCCATATTTCGACGGAATCCCTATACGTCCCCTCGAGTACGAGATCCCTCTCTCCCTTGAAACTTACAACACACTACAATATCCAGAAGGACCTACACCAAGCTGGCGAATCTCCGAGGAATAATACCATGAGAACGAAAACAACCACTGCGCTCATTGCTGCGTTTTTTGCGATGGCCCTTTGGGCCACCGGGGCGGAGCCCAAGCCGCTGAAGGTTTTCATCATGGCTGGGCAGTCCAATATGGAGGGGCATGCGGAGATCCGCACTTTTGATTACATCGGCCAGGATCCTCTGACGGCACCGATCCTCAAGGAGATGCGCAATCCCGATGGCACTCCCCGGGTATGCGACAAGGTGTGGATGTCCTATTTGACCGGGCCTTACGATGGCAGCGCCAATGGCGAAGGGCTTGGCAAGTTGACCGCTGGCTTTGGCGCACGCGGCGATCAACCCACAAAAATGGGTGGCAAGATCGGGCCCGAATTCACCTTCGGAATCTATATGGAGAAAGAACTCAAGCAGCCCATACTGATTATCAAGTGCGCCTGGGGTGGTAGGTCACTCAACACCGAATTCCGTCCGCCAAGTGCTGGGCGATACACGCTCCCCAAAGCGATCCAAGAACTCTGGGACAAGCATCCCCAGGGCGCTCACGGGATCCCCAAGGCTGAGGATCGGAAAAAATGGCAGGACGACAAGGATGCCGCCACGGGTGTGTTCTACCGAATGATGATCGATCATGTGAAAACGGTGTTGGCAGATCCCAAGCGGGTCTGTCCGGAATATGACCAAAAAGCTGGCTTTGAACTGGCGGGCTTTGTTTGGCTTCAAGGTTTCAACGACCTCGTCGATGGGACGACTTATCCAGGCCCCGACCAACCTGTCAAGTACGATCTTTACTCGGAATTGCTGGCCCATTTCATACGGGACGTACGCAAAGATCTTTCGGCCCCCAAGATGCCATTTGTGATCGGTGTGCTGGGAGTCGATGGTTACAAACATGCGAATTTTCGCAAAGCCATGGCAGCGCCAGCCGACTTGTCCGAATTCAAAGGCAATGTCATTGCTGTCGATACGGCCCCCTTCTGGGACGAAGACATCGCCGCTGCACAACCTAAGCAGAGCGAGTATGAGAATCTTGTCAGTACGGCTCACACCTTGAAAGCAGACGGCAGTTTCGACAAGGACTGGAAATGGGAGAATTATTGGAAGCCGGTTGGCCGACCGCTGCCCGAAGAACGGACCTGGCGATTCATGTCGGTCGATCCCACGGAGGACAAGGAAAAGCTAGAAAAGTATGACAATAGGCGATTCCGTGACATCAAACTGCCAGCCGAAGTCGAGAATTGGTATAAGCCGGAATTCGATGATAGCCAATGGATGAATGGCAATGCCCCGATCGGTAAGGGGATCTGGAAACACAGCGGAGTCAATTTGGATAAACACCCCTCAGCATGGGGAAATGGTGAATTCCTCTTGATGCGCACGACGTTTGAAGTCGACGACCTCAACTTCGAATCCTATCGCATCGCGATATTAGCCAGACAAGGGTTCCACGTTTATTTGAACGGCCACAAGATACACACTTACATCTGGTGGGCGGACAATCCGCGATACCGCAGCATCATCCTTGGTAAGGAACAGATCCAATACCTAAACAAGGGGAGGAACGTATTGGCGGTCTATGCCAACGACCAATATGATCTCAAATCTCCGGACCATTATGGGGCGATCGACGCGAGGATTGAGGGGATCACCAAAGCCGACCAGCAAAAACTTGATCTCGCCTTGGAGGAGATCCTTTCGGCCCAGGACCGAGAGGTCCTCAAAGGAGCTTCCAATGGCGGTTACCACTATTGGGGCAGCGCGAAGATCTTCGCACAAATGGGCAAAGCTTTCGCAGAGGCCTTACTGATGAACACTGATGAACGCTAATGCAGCGCGTAGGGTACGTGAAGCGGTTGCGGACGATCAGACGCTTTATTGATTCTAGACACAGTTGCTATGCATGGATCTCACCAAGATCAACTACCAACCGCGGAACGTACCATCAAGCGCCTAAGGCTGTTTGGCTGTTCCCCTCAAGCCCTAAGCCTAACCCCGGTTGGCCCCCTTTCGCCCCCAGGGCTTTGGCTGGGGGAGAAGCATATAGCGTAGCAAGCGATGCCTTGTAGACCCTCGCCGCTCCTTGTTTGGGCTCTGAGCGTATGACTCAATGGCCTTATCCACCACGCGCCTTGCAGAATTCCTTCGATAGATCGCCTGGCCATCGATGCAAGAATAAACTCGATGGCAAAGTTGCCCATGATTTCTCCAACGTTTGTTCATGCGTTGGAGAGTGGGTGCAGGTTCGCGTTGTATTGAAAGGGATTAGAAATGAAGACAGACACCACAAAAGTTGCTGGGGATTCCTGCGATGAGAAGTTTGTTAAGCTCTCAGGCGACAAACTAACATCCATCAATGGGGAAGGCCAGGAGCACAGCTATACCGTAACCCAGGAGGTGAAGGTGACCTGCGATGGAAAAGAAGCCAAAATGACGGATCTCAAATCGGGTGATACGATTCGAATGACTACCAGCAAAGACGACAAGACCAAGATTCTTGCAGTCGATTGCGGTAAGCATATCCCATCGCTTAGTCATCCTGAAGCTTCCGCCACAGCAAAGTGAGCACGACTCTCAGTCTCCAGGCAAAGTGACACAATCGAATCCGTGCAAGCTTTGTCAAGAATGAGGTGCATCGGCGAGTAGTTTTGGCGATCGATCCTGCTTGCGATGGTAAGTTGAGGAATTCAAAGAAGGCCGAGCGTTGATGGTGACCAGTACCATGAGCGCTTGAGCTTTCTTCTTTTGCATGTGTCAGTTACACGCTGCCAGTGACTCTCAATCGACCGAATGCCTTGCGAGTCTTAGCGGAACCCCTTAAGCCGATTACATGGTCTCCTCGATGTTCCTAGTCGTTTCAAATCCATAAAAGTAACCCGGAGCAAAGTTCACTCGCAAGTCGTCTTACCCGTTGGATCTCGCCGATGCTATCATCCCTGAAAGTTGTGATCATCAAGCCCAGTAAATACATGGTCGACGGAAACGTCGAGCGATTCCATCGAGGGTTCATGCCCAATAGCACGGTTCCTCACATACGGAGTATGGTTCCCGCGTTTGTCAATCAGCACCCCACCGAAACCCGAGCAATCGACGAGTATGTCTACACAAATCTAGAGTATCTCAGTCAGCTCGAACCAACTCGGCACTCTCGAACGCTCGTTGCGCTCGTTGGTGTCCAAAGCCATCAGTTTCATCGTGCCTTGGATCTTGCTGCTCTGGCTCACAGGAATGGTTGCCTGGTCGTCATAGGAGGGCCTCATGTCATGACCTGTGACACATCCATGTTTCATAGCCGAGGCGTAAGCTTTGTGCAGTGCGAAGCAGAACTCGTGTGGGATGAAATTCTAAAAGACGCAGCTTCTGGCGAACTCAAACCACTCTACGGAGAAGGACTTCGCTGGCAAGAAAAACTCGAATCCCCAGTGCTGATCCCACCGAGCCGAAAGGAATTGCAGCGGTACATCGTGCCCATGCTCGGGGTCTATCCTGCAAGAGGATGTCCATTCCTGTGCAATTTTTGCTCCGTCACTAAGATCGCAGGGAGAAAGATCCGCAGCCAAAGCATTGCCACGACCATGGCAAGTCTACGTGCTGCGAAATCGTCGGGGGTAAGCACGGTTATGTTCACTTCGGACAATTTCAATAAATATCCCCAAGCTGAACTCTTACTTCAAACGATGATCGACGAAAAAATTCAAATCAAGTTCTTTGTTCAGTGCGACACCCAGATCGCCAGACAAGAGAGCCTTGTGGAATTGCTTGCTCGGGCTGGTTGCTACCAGATGTTCGTTGGAGTCGAATCCTTTGACCGGGAAACATTGATCGCTGCGAACAAAAAGCAGAATCGCCCCGATACGTATCACAACATTGTCCGGCTCTGTAGCGATAACGGGATCAGTTCCCATTTTTCGAATATTATCGGGTTCCCGCACGACACCGAGGAATCGATCCGTGATCATCTGGAGGTGCTCAAATCCATCGCGCCAAACTGGGCTTCTTTTTACATCCTTTGCCCGATCCCGGGCACCGAACAATACGATGATTTCCTCGAAGAGGGCTTGATCGTTGAACCTAATCTTGACCGCTTCGATACGACTAGCTTGACATGGCGGCATCCGAATTTATCGCACGCAAGGCTATCGCGACTTCTTTATGAATGCTACAGCCAGTTCAACTCGCTGGGTCACTCATTGAAGAACATTCGGAACAAGAATCGCAAGAATGGTAGAGGAGGTTTTAAGGAAAAACTCGGAAGCTTGGCGATGTCGACGTTCATTCGATACTGCGCATGGCGACAAACTCATCCAATGTCTGGCGGTGTCATCCGAGCAAAGGTGGACCATGTTAGAAACTATATGGAGTTTCGAAAACGCGTATTTGGAGTGGATTTAGCGCCCTTACCCAAAAGCCTCCAATTGCATAACTCGGATCGCAAGTCCGATTCTTTTACGGGTGCTGTCAATGCATTCAATTCGTCTAAACCGCTCAAGTCCCTGTAGTTTTGAAAAGGAGATTTCCCATGCTACAAACCATATTGATCGTTCTCTTGATCCTGTTTCTTCTTGGCGGGATCGGAACCTTGCCAACTTGGTCGCATAGTCGAGGTTGGGGCTACGGGCCGAGCGGAGGATTCAGTCTACTGAGTATCATTCTCTTGATACTTCTGATCCTGTTACTCTCTGGCCGACTTTAACGGTTTCTGAACAACTGGGGTTTTACACACCTAGATACGGATTCACAAGCTTCAAAGCGATCACCCAAAAATTCCACTAATTGTTGTATGATTGGATCCGGATTGGAGACCAAGTCTGGATACGAAACCTCCAACAGGTCGACTCGATCGCTCGTGCGCAGCACCTCACGGATATGCTTGCTGTGTGCCTCCTGAACCTCGATCAGATGCTTCTTCTCCGAGCGAGCCTTTTGCCCCTGACGATCAAGCATCACCCACTGCGAGTCGACAACCTGGGCCGTCGGCCGAACCATATAGATGATCTTGTAGCGATGAGGCCTAGGCAACGACGGCAACAAAGCGGGTATCCAAACACTCCGGAAGTGGAGCTTCCATCGAAATCACTGCCCCATGGACGGGATGCTGAAATCGAATCCGATGGGCATGCAAATAGTAACCGGAATCACCTGGTAAGCCGGGGGTTTCGCTGACAAGCCCCCCTCCCGATCCATACACCGGATCGCCGACAAGCGGATGACCGATGGATGCTAAATGGATTCGGATTTGATGCGGTCGCCCTGTTACGAGTTGCACCGAACACACTGTTGCAGATTCATGGCGTTGCATGACAGTCACGATGCTTCGCGACGCTTTTCCACCCCAAGTGGCACCATAGATCTCTCCAAGTCGAGGATGGGGTATCAATCCAATGGGTGTTCTTACGCAAACGGAATCAAAATCCGTGACACCCTGTACCAAGGTGCGATATTCTTTTTGGACCTCCCCCCAATGCTGCGACATTACCGCCGATATCTTGCGATCGAATGCGAACAGCACAATCCCTGAGGTGGCGCGACCGAGACGATGAAGGGGGATTGCCGTTGGGTATAACGACTGCACCTGGGTCAGCAATGTGTTTCGGTAAAAACCCGCTCCTGGTAGTGTCGGTAGTCCGCTCGGTTTATGGACGGCTAACAAACTCTCGTCGCGATAGAGAACCTGATATTCGGTGGGGACTTGCGGCTCTACCCAGCCAGGCCGATCCCAGACCAAGATTCCGCCTGGTTTGAGCCGTTCGAACCCTGTCGCGATAGACTCGTCGATTCGAATCTCCTGAGCTTGAATCCTCTCGATCCACTGGACTTTTGTGGAATGGCTAAAGTGCTCGACCAAATAAGTAAGGGTAGTGTGGCCCGCTGCCGATGGGCCGAGATGATGTCGAAAGCTGTAGCCAGAATTTATGGATGTCACGATGAAGATGACTCATGATGAAGATGACTCATACGGTTGCGATTCATCCCTCTGCAAATTCGAGAAGATCCTCGAAACAGCAAATGTATCGTAGTCGACCTCTAAAGTCGAAATCCTATCGGACTCAAATCGAAAGTGCAAATTAACCCAAAAGGGCTCAAGTGCATGACCTGCAAACCAAAGCTTTTGGCGGTAACGAGCGGAAACCAAATCAACACCCTCTGTATAGGCCTGATCAGCTACACCCTCATCCATCGAAAAATCTCGGACAATCCTATCCAAGAGCAGATGCAGTCCGTTTAAACCAAACCAATCATCCAGATAGCAGGTGGATGATCGAGAAAAAGCTGCCAATCTCACTCGAAAATCAATCGTCAAATCATGCTTCACGTGAGCTACCATATCCCGCCCGTACAATGCAAATGCATCCAGGAAATTCTTGGCTATGGTCAAGCGATCTCGAGCGGCAAAAAACTCATCGACAAAAACTTTCCGCAGGTCTTGCGATAACGCTTCGGCAATATCCATCGCGGTTTGAATATCTAATGCACCACCTGACTCCGCCTTCCGAATCAATCGCTCCGTATACCCAGCTCGGCGTGCAAGATCCCTCTGTGTCCAGCCTCGTTGGTTCCTCAGATTCCTAATCGATAGACCATTGGATTTCACCGTGCGTCTGTTCATTGTCCCTCCTCATCCCTCCTCTTGTTGCATCTCTTGAGGATAACTTGTCAGTGGGCTTGTCGTTCATCAATAAACCTCTGAAAACGCCATGGTGAAATCCACCAGCCCGGGGCCTATCGCACCATCGCTGACAACAAGACGATGTCGACTACTTAAAGCTTAAAGCGTTCCGGTTCTGTTCCGATCGCGCTAATAGCCAATACCTCGGAAGGGTACTAGAAATAAGCGAGGTTCTGACCAACACTAAATTCAGATCGAGATTTAAGAATGCAACGGAAAGCCTTTTCGCTTGTTGAACTAGTCGTCGTCATGGCGATCATTGGGTTGCTTGCAGGCCTTTTGCTTCCAGCTGTTCAGATGGCTAGGGAAGCTGCACGTCGCGTTGCTTGCTCGAGCAATCTTCGTAATTTAGGGCTCGGAGTCGATAACTACGTAACCGCCATGCGCAGGATTCCGATCGGAAACGATCTACTTTCTTCTACGGAACATTCATGGGCTTCCAATATCCTACCTTACGTGGAAGAGATGAAACTGTTCGCGCGCTTTGATTTTAATAAACAATGGGACGACCCAATATCCAACCACTCGGTGGCTAAAGCAAACATCGCTATTTGTCGATGTCCGAGCGCTTTGAAAATATTCGATGGAAAGATCGATTTCGGAGGCATTCAGGGGAGTGGACTGACGGGCCTTTCTCTCGGCATGGCTGCAAACGATGCGTTTGGTTGTGGGAGTCTCATCGTACGCGTTCGAGATCAACCAAATCCACTGCGCCCTTCTGCCATTACCGATGGGTTCTCGAACACCATCATCATCGCTGAGTCGGTCGATCGGAATTCGGAGAACTCTGGGCGCTGGGCATGCGGGCGCAACTGCTTTTCACAAAACCAAAGCTTAGACGATAGCCAATCAGATGGAATGATTTCAAAACACTCGGGCGTACATGCACTCTTTATGGATGGTCGGTTGAACCTGGTTTCGAAATCCATAGACACCCGCGTTCTTGGTGCTTGGTGTACGAGAAACGGCGGAGAGACAACCAGAAATAGCGAGGACTGAAAGGGATATTGTCCTTTTCCGAACGGATTCAGCTTAGTTTCGGACCCATAGAAAGAGGTGATTTCGGGTCAAATTGCTACTCCAAAGATTTAATGTGTTTAGTAAAAATTTTCACTAGAAGGGTTTAAATTATGTTTAGTCGACGAATGTTCATGGCATTAGTAGCTTTGTTGGTTTTTGCATCTCCTTCCTTTGCGGGGAGTGGCGGGGCGAAAAAGGACGCCACAATCATTGTTCGCAATGACAAAGCTGTCCCCATTGCGGTTTTCGTTGGGCAAACTGCAGTTGCGAATGCTCAAGGACTTCCACCAGCACCAACCCAAGCGCAAATTGAAGCCGCTGGCGGCGTTATTGTGAATCCTGGAAATGAATTGAATACCAAAGTTGTTGCCGGTACCATTCCGGTTTTGGCATCCGATATGGTCAACAATGCGCTCATCAATGTTACGATTGGTAAGGCTAAAACCTTAAGGTATGCCTTCACGAACGGCAACGTGTTTGTCGCTTACTAAGCTAGACGACATCGGCTGAATGTTCGATTGGTTTTCTTATCGAGATGCCCCCGATTGTAATTGCATTCGGGGGCATCTGTTTCAGTGGATCATATTGTCATGCGAGAGACTGTCCCATCTAGCCCGAACATCTCGCAGGGCGACTCATACAAAGGTGTTTTCGATGTCTTGGCAAGTTTTAACCAGCGCGATACTCGTTCTATCCACAACAGTTTGCACTGCTTTTCCCTGGCTCTGGGGTTTTTTGCTTCCCCTAAAAATTGTGGGGACATCACTCGCGTTCTATCTGGTAACACGAAGTGGAAATCTAAGTTCCCTGTGGTTAACTTGGCTGTGGTGTTCCTGCTCGATCGCAATCGCATTCCATTGGTCTCCAGCGGCCATGGCCTACTCGCTATCGTCAAGCTACTGGCTTGGTTTGATCGTTTCGATTCCGTTTATTCTTTGGGACGGCATGAGGCTCGCATTAGGGTTTTGGCTCGCCTCGAAAGTCACGACCGATCTACGTTGGATTTGGGTTCCGTCGGTCGCCATAACGATTCTTCTGGAATCGACGGTTCCGAGTATCTTCCCATGGAAAGCCGGACTCCCATACTTAAATGCTCCATGGCTGGTTCAGGGAGTTGAAGTTTTCGGCTCGAGTTGGACAACCGTGATCGATTATCTGATCGCCGGTTGGGTTGTTTCCGTAGGTTCTACGATCGCCACATGCAGCAAAGACCACGTCTGGATGCCTAACCGATTTCTCACTCCTACCCATACGCTTCCCCTATTTGCATTAGCACTCAATGCGGTTTATTGCACCTATGCATGGAACCGTTGGAACCAATTCGTCGCAGATTCGCCTCACCTCAAGATAGGCATGGTCCAGGTTGACCCGGGATTCGAGGAAAGCCTGGGCAAAATGCAGGTTTTTTCAAACAGTCTCAAAGACGAGGTGGATTTAATATGCTGGCCTGAGTCCTCTGGAGGTACGCTGGATATGGCATTGAATCAACTGGATGATCAAAAGGCTACCTTCCTACGATCGAAGCATCCGTTGAAAGGCATTCGTCCTTGGCCCAATCCGCACTGCGAACTCTTAGTCGGTGGAAAAAACTATCTCAATAAAAACGAGTCAGGCCGAGAGGTTTTGCACGTTACAGCCATGCTCATTAGCGACTCTGAGCGCATTACGGGACGTTACCACAAACGACACCTGATGCCGTTCGGAGAATACGTACCATTTGGGAAGTGGATTCCTGCCCTAGATAAATTTTTTGACATGCAGGATCAGATCGATCCGGGCGTGGAACCGATTGTTCTTAACAGTCTCAGTGGTGCCAGGATTGGTACCTTTCTGTGCTACGAAGACATGATTCCACAAGCAGCGATCGAACTGGTTCACTGCAACGCAAATCTCCTGGTGTCTTTGATCAATGGATCAGCGTTCGAAAGTCCCTTTACACTTCGCCAGCACCGCCTGCTTTCGCAATCTCGAGCGATTGAAACACGACGGTTTTTCGTGCGCTGTGCATCCACTGGAGAAACTTGTATCATATCGCCATTAGGGCTAATCACGACCAAGCTTCCGGCAATGCAACAAGGAGTACTATCGGGCGAAATAGCTTTACTCGATGGCATGACCTTGTTTGCGACGTACTCACGACTTTTGCTCATCGGTTCCGGCGCAGTGTTACTTCTTTCCCTAAATGTTTCTCGTAAAGAAAAAAGGGAGCTTCATGTATTTTAGTGGTTAAAAGCTCGGCTTTTTCGTGCTCAGCCTCGCGGTACTCGTACTCGAAAACGCTTGAATCGATTAAAGGCGATCTCCTTTTCAAGGAAGCTGGAACCTCAGTATTTGGTCCGTATGTCGACTACATCCCAACACTTCCCTTCGAGTAGCTAGTAGCAGTCGTTACGATTTCTTCTTGTTTTTTGCCGTTAGCCAGCGATCGAGTTGATTGGCAAAGGCCTGCAGATCCTTGGGGCTGAAATTAGGAGGGCCGCCACCAACATGGCCACCCCCTCGCAACTCGTCGAGTAGGTTGCGTATCGCAAGCCTTTGGCCAATGTTCGAAACCGTATAGAGCTCTCCTCGGGGATCGAGAGCAAGTCCATTTTTTGCCACAACTTCTGCCGCCAGTGGAATGTCGGCAGTGATGACCAGATCGCCTGGTTGGACCAATTCGACGATTCTTCGATCAGCGACGTTCATCCCAGACGGGACAAGCAAAGCTGCAATGAATTCAGACCTCGGGGTTGCCATGCTCTGATTTGCAACCAACGTTAGCATGGTCTTGGTCCGGATGGCTGCACGAAATAGCAGATCCTTGATCATCTTAGGACAAGCGTCGGCATCAACCCAAATCTGCAAATGAAATTCCTTGATCTGCCTTACGGTCGGCATCCTGGAGTTCTGAAATACCTCACCATTTATACCATATCGCAACAGGCTTTCCATGCATGGTTTGCGGCTCTAAATGGCTGCTGCGTGCTCGTACTCGAAAACGTTTGAATCGATTCAAGGCGATCAGCCTTCAACTACATCCCAACACGTCCTTTCGAGTACGAGTATCAAATCCGCGGGGGAGGCGAAATTCGAAGATAGTCGATACAAACTCGGAACGCATCTTCATTACTTAATCGATCCCTTTAGCACCTTTGGACTGTCAAGTAAATCCATCGCAACACGAAAGCCAATATCCGCTCTACGGTAAGTTGATTCTGCACCAAATCGAGAGGCTGACCGGCAGAGATCCTCGAACCCGAGCAAGTAACTCCCACCTCGCTGAACTCGACGCAAACCCTGGTCCGGTCCTTGAGGATCTGCAATTGGTTCATTGGGGTATTCGCCATATCTGTCCCAACACCACTCCCAGACATTTCCATGCATGTCGTAAAGTCCCCAAGCATTCGCTTCCTTGAGCCCCACCGTGTGCGGTCTTGAAGAACTATTATTGTTAAACCAACCGTATTCCGAAACCAGTGACTTCTCATCTCCAAACGAATAAACGGTTGTGCTCCCGGCTCGGCACGCATATTCCCACTCGGCCTCAGTGGGCAATCGATAGACTTTTCCTGAAGTCTCTTCTGGATCAAGCTCAGAGAGTCTTCTGCAGAATTCCACCGCATCCTCCCATCTTACAGTATCCACGGGTAGGGTAGCATTCTCATGATCGACGACAACGCCCTGAAATTTGCTTGGATTATGCCCCATCACAACACGATACTGTGCCTGAGTGACTTCATAAGCCCCGATGTAGTATTCTTTGCTGATGGTCACCTCATGTTGAAGTTCATCGGCGTTGCGTCCTTCTTCGCCCGCTGGTGAACCCATGATAAACGTTCCAGAAGGGATCAAAACCAACTTCATACCAATGCGATTGGTGAACCCTTTTGGGGCTTGGGCAAACCGATCAGATCGATGCGAAAGTCATATCGCAATTTGCATCGGTGCTCAAACCCATTGCAAGCGATTCATCATGGGAGGGCGTGGCAACGTTAGAGCCATCTTGTTTATGGTCACACTAGTCGCTATCGGCCACAACGAGAAGATTAAGGCGTACTACGCACATCTCAAATCGCACAAAAAAAGAATCGAAGGTTGTGTCCCCACAGAGCCTTTGTCTGTTTCAACCTGCGCCATCATTGGAATAGTTTAGGGCTCAATGAACAGATGATTTTCCGAGTCTATGCGCAAAAAATCCCGGGGTTCGGGGGCAGAGCCCCCGCAGGATCCGACGCGTCATCTACCTTCGGCGCATGAGATTGATTCGAAGTTTTATTTACCCTCCTCGCAGCTTGCACGATGACCATATCAGACTCATCCAACGCGGCTCAAGCGTAGGTGGATCGTCGACGCATTATCCACTCGATCGAAAGCAATGCTACGAGCAAAATCCACATCCAAGTCGTGTCCCATAAAGGTTGGCGACTGACAACCGCTTCTCCTGGAATCGATTTTAATTTACTGAGCAATTCCGTTAGTTCCGGAACGCTACGCAGGGACATTCCCCCAGTGGATTTTGCTAGATTCTCAAGTGTCTCTTTGTCCGCCCTGGGTTGTACCAATTCGTGAAGATCCGGTAGCACCATCACACGCGTCGTTGCACGCGCAATCTCTTTCCCTTTTTCCAAAGCGATCAACTCAATTTCTACGGGCTTGATCACCGAGGCTTGCGCTTCATCATGGATCGCGTTCCATGATTCCCTATCGATGGTCCCAGAGTACGTTGTTGACTGCGGACGGAGAGCTACCGCAGGAACTTCATCGGTCGACTTGGTTTGCCTGCTGGATTTAATCGCCGAGTAGACATCGTACTGGGTGGTCGCCTTGAGAGACGCATCATAAGCGTACGCGGTTATTTGTATCGGCTGGCCTTCACGATAGATGACTCGATCGGTTTCAAAGACTAGCCGTTTGGTTCCGCCAACGGAGTTCTCCGTAAGCCACCGGATCACATTCCGCCAAAAACGACGGAAGTACCGATTGTCCCCCTTCCCCCAAACGGTCTCGAAGTAGCTTCCCCAAGCCGCCGTCGAATCGGGAGCAAAAGCAAAGGTCCTGCCACGACCATAGGGTTGGCAAGCAAAAATCGGCATAATTCCAACCTGAGGAATCGAATCCGCAGAAACCGCAAGCACCGTCGCGGCGGGCTTGAGCCGTTGCATGTAATTCGTACCCAAGAAGGGTGGTATCGAACGGATGGCTAGTTTGTTCTCCTCCGGGTCATCAACAATCTTCCAGATTGGGTGCGATAACTCCTCGGTCGGTACACTCACCTTAAACCGATGGTCAACCCAACCACTTCCTAGCTTCCCTCCTCGCATGTCGACAGGGATTAACTGATCCCAAGCCGTTTGATCCCAACCCCCGGCTCCAAAACTTGTATGGCCCCCGACCATCGCGAACCCACCACCGCGTTTCTCAACCAACTCGACGGTCCATTCAAGTTGTTCCTTGGTGAAAGCACCAATCGAAATGTCACTGCAAATCACGCAATCGAACTTGAATAACTCTTCTCGGGTGGTTGGGAATCCCCGGTAGGAGTCATCGACCCGCATAAGTCTCGGGCGCTGCACGTACTGCTGGTCGACAACCATCGAAACGCACTCGATGTCTTTATCCTCAATCAAAGCGTCACGAATGAATATAAACTCATTACCCGGCGAGCCCTCCATGTAGAGCACTCTCAAGATTCGATCGGATTTGACCAGTTGAAACGGAATTCGGTTGTTTTGTGTCGAGGCCTCACCTTCCAAAGGTGCTGCTTGAAGAACCAACTCGCGATACTCGGGTTTCGCCTCGACGAGCATTTCAAAAGCTTGGGGGGAATCGCTGAGCGTAATCGGAAGCGTTGCCAAGGGTGGCAAGGACGGATTGTTTTCGGACCTGACTTCCAAAACAATCCTTTTCCCCTCAAAGCCCGTTCCGCGAACCACACCACGAATCGGAGCCCTCACTCCTGGATCTACGCGCGGTGGAACCACGAGGTCGTCGATGGCAACATCCCCGAGCACTTTAGAATCGCCCACAGGGAAAACATGAATAGGTACACCCAACTCACGATAAACACGCGATACCTCCTCAAGACGCTTGCCATCATCGACCATCCCATCGGAAAAAACTACGACTCCTCTTGGCAAGTCTCTCGAAAAACGACTCGGTAACTGCTCGAGCGCATCGGCCAAGAGCGTCGTGTTATCGGTAGGCTTGAGCTCCCCAGGATTAGAAACGCTCGAAAGCTGATTGCCAAACCGATACATCTGCACTCGGGGTGGATTGTCTATCGCACTCAAGGATTGATAAGCCGTCGCGATCGACTGCTGCGCCTGAAGCATCCGACTCTGGGGTTGCTCAAGTGCCATGCTTCGCGAAACATCCACCAGGAAATGAACCTGTCCTGGTTGCTCAGGTAAACGCTGCTCGCTTCGATGCACAGGATTAAGCAAGATCGCCAAAAGCAACCCTAGCACCAGCAAACGGGGAACAAATAGCCACCATCTTCTCAAGCGATCTGAGGTCGCCGTTCTATAAGCGATCGCCAGCAGTGCTGCGATTCCACCTGCCAAAAGCAAGTAGATCCAAAACGAGTAAGGACTTGCCCATTCACGCATCGAATCACCCTACCTTAAATCGTCCGACAGGGCTTTGAAATACTTCTCTACCAGTTCTTTGTACGCCGATGGAACCATCGGGTCTGCATCCATCACAGAGCTCTCCAAGATCTCCTCTTGTATCCTTGTCTGAAGTGCCTGGGTCACTTTCCGCAATCGCGGATAATCCCCTAGGACACTCCATCCCTGGAAATCCTTTGCGTCTTGCTTGAGCGCCTCGGCAAGTTTCTTGTCTCTTGATGCAAGCCGCTGGAGTCGCGACTCGAGCTTTTTCGATTTCTCCTGAATATCTCCAAAGGCATCGTTCTGGGACTCACTCTGCTTGATCTCCTCTTGAAGCTTTGCGAGTTGCTCCTCCAGAGCCATCATCTCCTTTAGCTGGGGTTGGGAGTACTCCTTGCGTGTGGCTTCCAGGGATTTTACAAGCTTCTGCAATTGATCGACTACCCCATCGGCTTGCTGTTTTGCTGCCGCACCCCGGCCCGAACGCATGGATCTCGCCGCATCGGTCATCCCTGAGGCGATCTCCCTTGGAGGGGTCTCGGTATTGGCCTGATCGAGCCTCTGCTGAACCTCTCCGGACTCTCGCCCTGCATCCCTCTGAAGACTCTTGATGAGTTCCGCAAGCATTTGAGCTTCGGTTGCTAATTCCTCTTGTTGCTGAGCTTGTTCTTGAGCTTGTTTCTGGGCAATACTTGTGCCTTGATCGCTGCTTGCCCCCTCCTGTTGAGGGTCCTTGCTCGTTGGATTCGTCCCTTTGGTTGTCTCGGAACCTTGCATCTTCTGTGCAATCGCCTTTTGCTGTTCTGCAATTTGCTCTGCGGATCTCTGTGCTTGCTCTAAGCGTTCACCAAAATCGCGTGAATTCATTGCACCAAGATGGGACGATAGGGCCTCTAATTGGTCGGCTGCCCGTTGCCCATTTTTCGAAGCCTCTGGCAGTTCGTTAGCATTGAAACGATCTGCCCCTCTTTGCATGGTATCCGAAGCTTGATCCAAGTGTTGGCTGACTCCACCACCGGCGCATTGGATGCTCTCTAATTCTTTTTGAACACCTTCAAGCTCTGACTTGATTTGCTTCTGCGTTGCATTAATGTCAGCAGCACTCGGAGCGGGCTTTTCATCCTTACTGCTCGCACCCTCTTGCGGCAGTTCCGAAGGTAATGGTTTGGGGCGAAACTCTTGAACCTGCTTGCTCCATTCTCTCTCCCTTTGAGCCAACTCCTCGATCTGCCTCCTGGCTTGAGCAAGTCGTTCCTGCTTATCGGTCTGTTGCTTTTTCGGTTTTCGAGGATTTTGTTGTTGGTTTCGTTCCGATGGGCGGTCTTGACCCTTCGATGCCCCGTTTGCCTGCCTCAATTGCTTACGAATCTCTTCCCTGGCTCGAATCAGGTTCGATAAGGCTTCTTGCTGGGAAGGTACTGCAGAAGGCAAATCTGAATCATCGAACTTCTCAACTGCTTTTTCCATGTGTCGACCCGCCTGGCTCAGTGCGGGCTCTTTGGACCCAAACTGCTCGATTTCTTTGGCGAGTTCATTGGTCGAATCCAAAACCTCCTGCTGCGACTGAGCCAAATCCTGAGAGAATTCCTCGTAAGAGTCCTGCTTTTGTCCCAACTGAAACGCTTGAGATAGTTCTTGACGCTGGCGTTGGATCAACTCCTCAATATCTTCGCTGAGGTCGCTGAGCAACGGATCGCCATCGGCCGCATCTTGCGTCGGCTCGCTCTGTGCGTCCAACTCCTCAGGGCGAATGTCAATGAACTGCAACGGTGTTAAAGTCCGTCTTCGTGTCCCGAAGTATTCGTCCTCGGCAAATGCGTAGTAGGTCACCGCCTTGCTGGCCGTTAAGGCGTATTTCTCAAGCAGGAGCATTGTCTCCAATCGCAGCGGCTCTGCAGAACCTTGCGCATCCTCTTCAACGAGCGTCTGCATCGGCTCGCTACCTATCTGAAAAAGAACTCCTACTCGATACAATCCATAGTCGTCTTCTGCTTCGACAACCATCGGCACCTGGGCATTGGCCGCAACGGTCAATTTATCCTGGGGCTCGACGAACCGCACCCTCGGTTTCAAATCCGGCTTCACACGAATATTCAACTGTTTGTCGACGAGCGTTATCCCATCGGATGTTCGAGCTTCGATCGAATAAAGCCCATTTTTACGTAGTTCCCCAAGCGATCCTGTTGCGCGGTTTTCGGATGAACTCAATGGAATCGAATCGGACTGCGAGGCCCGCACGATGGTGTCCTGGAGATTTGTCTGTGGTACAAGTTCGATGTTGGATAAGGCCCGATTGAACGTCAAATCCAAATCGACCGATGAACCTTCAGGGACAGTCAAATCGAGCGAATCAGAAGCCCATGGACTGAGCCTGGTGTAGTCAGGCGACAGGATCGTCAAGTGCACTTGATCTAGTGTCAATGGTTGCAATACAGTCACATGACCCAAGGGCAACCTTCGCGATCCGATAAGGACCTCAAACTCTGTGTCCTTCGTAAGCCCGCTCAATGTTGCAGACACTTCCCCTTCGATTTTTGCTTTATTCCCCGATCCCTGGATCTCTGACAAGCGACTTGGTAACAGTTCGGCAAGAGTCCATCCCGACTTGGAGCCTGCTTCTCTGTAGCGAATATTCGCCGACTCGACAGGACGGCCATAGATGGTCGCCTGGACATCGACACTCTCTCCTAACCGAATCGTCGAGGATTCAGGGGTGTAAGTCGCAGTGGTGTACTCGAACGGAATCAACAGACTTCGAGCGATAGCCGTACGAAACTCTTTAAATAGCAGCAAGAACATCGCTGTAAGGAACATCAGACTCGATGCTGTTATCAGGATCCATGTCAAAGGTTTTCTATCGATGGCAGCTTCCCAATTCACCTTCTTGGCAAGCCTCAAGGAATCCAGTCGCAGTGACTCCAGTAGCGACGCGGATGCTTTTGCGGGTGTCGAATCTCCTTGCTCATAGTCGATCGTCGTCCGGAGACGCTGTCCGAATTGAGCGAGTTGATTTTCGGTATCCACTGCTGCATCGGAAATCGAGTAGAGCCTTATCCACCGGTTGTAGGCATATCCAAGTCCCATCCATGCCAATACGACCGTGAGCAAAAGCCAAAGCGCTCGCAGGACCGTTGGCAGCTCAAAAATCCAATCCGCAGTAGCGATCGCAAGCAGGGCTACTATAGAAAAAATCACCAAGGCCCCGATCCCCATCCCAAATCGATTCGAGATTTGATTCTGCTGTGCCCGAGCCAGCTTTTTTCTTAATTCCAAGGTGCCGGTCGGAGTTCCTAGTCTCGACATGGTTGAGTCCTTAATCGATTCATGCGTGAATTCTCCCTGACAAAAGTAACTCTGCCGCAAGGATTGCGAATAGCAACCAAGCTACGATCGTCCATAACTCGTCTGGTCGAGTCGCGTCTGCCGGGATTTCGATCGCTTCGAGTGCCGTAGCGCGATCCGCAGATTCGATCGACTCCGCACCGGTGATCTTCACCATTTCATCGGCTTGGATTCGCCGAAGCTCAGACTCCCGTGGGTCGATATTCGCAACCAACCATTCCCCTGGCTTATCCGCTTTCGGAACAATACCTGCCGACTGCCCTTTCTTGCTGATCGTTTCACTCGTCACGGCCGATCGTTCCGAAAGCTGATGCGTCAAATAGGCGAGCATTTGTCGCATCAAAGGAACGTACATAGGAGACTGGGGTAAGGTGGTCCAATCGCGATCGGCGGAGAACCCAATGTACACGCTTCTACCTTTCCCGAATTGGAGTTCAGCGGCGATGGTATTGTCTGTCGTGCTAAGCAGAGACGTTGCGTTTGGAGCGAGCGATTCTAGCGGCAGAAGTTTACGGATATCGATCCGACGCAAATCCCCTTGCTGAGGATCGTTGAAACATTCGAGGGCTGGATGTTCATTATCCCAACGCGCAATGCGAAATCGGCCAGAGATAGCAGACTGTCTGAGAATTCCCGGCAATAGCCCAGCTCTCTCAAACTCCTTGAGCGACTCAGGCCTAACTTGATCGCCCGCGAATACCAATAAACTACCCCCATCCCGCAGATAACTCTCCATGCGTTGGGCATCCTGTTCTGTTAGCTGCCTGACATTGGCCAAGACAACCGCGCGATATCCATCGAGCCTTGGAAATCCCTTTCCCGATTCCCAAGCGATCCGCTCAGGCTCGAACGAACGAACCGGCCCATCAAACTCCGTCATTTGCAATCGCAACGCAGTTTCGAGGTAATAGGTTTCATTCGCGTAAACAGATCGCCCCTCTTGTCCATCCACGAGCAGAACACGGTCTGGCCGACGTGCCTCGAATGCGATCCATCGGGTATCGTCGATTCTCAAAGCATCATCGGTGTCGATCGAAACCTTGCCCTTGTAAAGTCCATCTGTTTGGATCGGTAGCGAGAACTCTAAAGTTGTCCGACCAAGCACAGGGATTTCGGTGGCCAATTCCTGCGTGTAATGATCCTTGGTCGTTTCGTGATCAACGTCGCATCGCACGATCAAATCACGTACGACCAAAGGGCTATGATTTCTCAGGTTGACGCGGATCTTGATCTGGCCCTGGGGCCGGATTTCCGTTTGGGTCGCGTCCGCCGATTCAATCGTAATGTTCCGAGCCAATGGATCCCCGAGCTCATGCAATACCAACTCAACACCCCTTGGCAACGGTTTGATCGCAGTCCTCTGCAGGCCGCTTTGTTGCAAGTCGGTCAAAAGGATGATCTTTTTGGATGCCCGTTTGGATGCTGCAAAAATGTCTGTCGCCCACGAAAACGCAAGCCCATAATCGGTGGCCGCTTGGGTCGGTGTGATTAGAGGCAGCTTTTCAACCGGGAGTTCTTCGATTCCGGTCGAATCAAAAGTCGCCAAATGAACAATCGCGTTATCGTCCAATCGAGCCAGTTCTTTTTTGGACCGCTCGATCGCTTGAGCCATCGACGAGTCCCCCCTGGAATCCACCGCCTGCATGCTGACAGATTTATCGATCAACAGAATGACCTCTTGTTGCAAACCCAAAAGCTCTGAACGGTTCAAGTAAGGACGACAAAACAGGAATGTCAGAAATAGCATCCCAAGCATCCGAAGGGCCAAGAGCAACCACTGCTTGACCTTGCGCCTACGGCGATGCTCTTTGACCACCGGTACTAGAAACCGAATCGAGCCAATCGGAACCTTTCGCGCGCGTTGCCTAAACAACAGGTGGATGATGATCGGAATCGCCATGACCAACGATGCCAATAGAAATCCGGGATAGATGAATTGAATCGTGGGCATGGAGACCTAAACCTAGTACAACTGCGATCGCTTGACGAAATAATCCAACAATGCAGATTCCACAGGACTGTCCGTCGTTATACAGACGTAGTCGATATCACGAGCTAAGCACTCTTTGTGGGTCTCATCGATCCATCGATGGACCGCTTGCGAATAGCTATCTCGAATTTCATGAGCCAGCGTCTCGATCTCCTCGCCTGTTTCTGCATCGACGATTTTGACCGACCCATCGATGGGCATCGATTTTTCAATGGGTGCAAGGACATGAAAGACCAACACGTCGTGACCGAAGTGTCGAAAATGATCCAAGGCTTCTAGCAATTCAGGGGAATCGTAATACAAGTCGCTGATAAGAACGACGAGCCCACGCCTTGGAATCATCTCGGCAGCCTCGTGAAGAACCGTAGGCTCTTGGGCTTTCGGATTACCGCGAGGCTGAGCAAGAGCGTTGAGGATTTGTAGGAGATGATCCGAAGTGCCACGCGCATTGAATTTTTCGATAATCGTGTCGGCAAAGAGAGTCAATCCAACGGCATCCCGTTGCCGCGAGGCAAGATGGCCTAGACTGGCCGCCAAGACAACGGCATAACGAAGTTTGTTTTGCGATCCGTCCCCGATGCTCATCGAGCCACTGATATCCACCACCAAATGCACATCAACATTGGTGTCCGCATCGTACTGCTTGATGTACAAGCGATCGTGTCGGCCATATATCTTCCAATTCAGATGCCTCAGATCATCTCCAGCGATGTACTCGCGATGCGAAGCGAAATCGACAGAAAAGCCGATGAAAGGACTTCGGTGCAGTCCGTTGATGAAACCTTCAACAACCCAGCGAGCCACCAGATCCAAGTCCTGAACCGACGAGATAATCTTAGGGGAGACCAGATCAGCAATCTTAACCACAGCGGCAGTCATTTAATCCGCACCTGTGTCAAGATTCGGCGTATGATTTCGTCAGAGTCCAGCTCGTCTGACCTGGCATGAAAATTCAGAATCAATCGGTGCCTGAGCACGGACGAGGCAATCGACTTTACATCCTCGAAATCGACGTGGAATCGACCCTTGAGGATCGCCAACGCCTTGGCACCGAGAATCAGATACTGAGACGCCCGAGGGCTTGCCCCGTATCGGATGTATTTTTGGATTTCGTTTGCTTGTTTATCCCCGAAACTATTTTTCTGTGCGTTGGATGTAGGCCGAGAACAGTTTGCTAGTGCCACTGCGTAATCGACAACATCGTTGGCCACGGGGACACCGCGCACAAGTTCCTGCAGTCGCAGAACTTCGGCGGACGAAAGGATAGGTTGTAGCTCGACCTTTGTATTGGTGGTCGTGCTCTTGACAATGTCAGCCTCTTGCTGAGGCGTAGGATAGCCTACCGGGATATTCAACATAAAACGATCCAACTGAGCCTCAGGTAAAGGGTAAGTCCCCTCTTGCTCGACCGGATTTTGGGTGGCCACGACGAAGAACGGGGGAGACAACGAATAAGTGTGTCTCCCGACAGAGACCTCTTGCTCCTGCATCGCCTGCAATAACGCAGATTGGGTTTTCGGCGGTGCTCGATTGATTTCATCCGCTAATAAAAAGTTGGTGAACAAGGGACCGCGTTGGAATTCCAATCTCCGACGGTTTGTCTCCGGCTCCTCGATAATGATGTCGGTACCAGTGATGTCCGAGGGCATCAAGTCCGGGGTGAACTGTATGCGGCGGTACTCCATATCCAAAGCCCGGGCCAAGCTTCTTGCCATCAGGGTTTTTCCAACACCAGGAACCCCGATCAATAGTGCATGGCCGCGGCTGAGCAATGCGACGAGCAAACTATCGATCACCTGATCCTGACCTATAACGACTTTGCCTATCTCGGCTTTTAATCGGATCGATGCCTCGCGAAGTTTTTCGACGGCCTGAGCATCTCCGTGTGCAGTTACGCCCGTATTGGATTGCGACGATGGTTGCGATTCATTCATAGATGGCTCAGCTTGGATTTGATTTGGTCTCTACGGGCTGTAGACTAGCGGCAGATTTTACCAAATCCCAGTTGGGGCTTGATAACCATTGAATTGAATCAAGAAAAAAAGGTTCTGTAGCTTGGCAAGCCAGGCTGGCCCTAGCTGGCTGCTTGGGTTTTCAGGCCCATCGATCCTGCATGTCGGTAGCACGCGATGTCGATGCGCTACCTTCGACCGATCGGTTTAAGGGGGACTTTAGCGGGGATCCTTTGAGAGAGTTTGGACAGAAACAAGGGCACGCCTTGAATCAACCTATTGGCCAATCCTAGATAGAGTAAACGTTCGTATGGGTCTAACTACCTAGATGCCTTGCCCCTTGAAAGATGACGCAATAATCTCAAAGAATGCCCTTTTTTTCCATTAAAGGCCAAAAACGTGGAGACTCGTCGCAGAGGTGACACTGTTGACCTCATCGACCGGGATGGTCAAACCGCCCAACCTGTCAACCTCGTCAACAACCTCAACTGTCAACAAGGTCAACAAAGTCCAAAACCCATTGTCACACTGCCAATAAGATCGCCAAGTCCCCGGATCTGAACTCCTCCGTTTTGCCCCAGAGCGAGCATTCTGGCGGGCTTGATCAAGTTCCTCGCCGTTGGCTGCGGGTTAAACGATTATTCGCCTTTGGCGAACATTCCCGATGATTTCTCCGAAATCAACGAGAGCGCTTCAGTGAGGTCGTTCATTTGGTTAGACCATCACTCACCGCATTGCAAGCCCATGCGATGTCAGTCGTGGGCTATCGCGGAAACCACAGCCGCTTGATCGCAACTCTTTGCGATGCAATCCAGGTTAAATGAACCTCTTGGTCATAACCGCCCACCGCTTCGCAGGGCCCTCAAAGGGCCAAACTTGCTTGCCCCAGGCCGCCTGACGGCGGCAGCGATTTGACGGGATTGACGGCGGACCACAGTCAATCCAGTCAACACTGTCAATAGGGTCAATACCGTCCAATCCCCTACTCCACCGCAGATGGTACACTGGATCGTGCGTCGTAGCTTACGACCTGCACACTCTGAGTTTTCCATGAGAGGATGATCCATGCCAAACACGCCATCAATTATCTCCAAAGGCATCGTTTTGATGCTGATATTTTTCTTGGAGCATTTGCAAGCTCAGACGCCCAAAGAGATCACTAACAGCATTGGGATGAAGCTGGTGCGGATCCCTAAAGGGACGTTCATGATGGGCTCGCCCGAGAGCGACTTGAACCGTCAGAACAACGAAACCCAACACGAGGTGACGATCAGCAAGGACTTCTACCTTGGTGTACATGACGTAACGCAGGCACAGTACGAAAAGGTGATTGGTAAGAATCCGAGTCACTTTCAAGGGGCCGTAGTTAGTAACGAGAATGCAGATATCCCCGTAGAGAATGTTTCATGGGACGATGCGGTCGAGTTTTGCAAAAAGCTATCGGACCTGCCTGAGGAGAAGAAAGCAGGCCGCTTGTATCGCTTACCAACCGAAGCAGAGTGGGAATACGCGTGTCGCGCTGGTAGCAAGACGGCATATTCATTTGATGATGAAGAGGGTTTGCTGCCCGAGTACGGTTGGTTTAAACGCAACAGTTCCAATCGGACACATACGGTTGGACTTTTGGAGTCGAACGCCTGGGGTCTATACGACATGCACGGGAACGTCTGGGAGTGGTGCAGCGACAGGTACGGTGAATACCCCAAGGGTGCTGTCAGCGATCCGACTGGACCAAAAGAGGGCTCGTTCCGCGTGCTCCGTGGCGGCAGTTGGAACGACGGGGCCGCGCGTTGTCGGTCGGCGTCCCGGGGCTGGATCGACCCGTCGATCCGGATCAGCGGCCTCGGCTTCCGCGTTGCCCTGAGTTCCCCATCCGGAATCCCCAGGTCGCCGGAGGCGGACAGCAAGTAAAGCGGAACCGGTGGTCGTAGGCACGGAGGTCGCGCGGCGGAGCAGCGACCGGAGATGCCGCACACCGCTGGCGACGCGACTTTGTTCTCCAGTTCCTAAAAGCGAACTCCCGCGAGCTCTCGTTGCACGTGGTTTGCTCCTGGCTTGGCAACTCACCACGCATCGCCCAGCAGAGTTACTTGCTGGTTACAGAGGATGATTTTGCCAAGGCGGCTGGCGTGGCGAAGGTGATGACAGAGGGGTATTTTTCACGGAAACAGCGCCTCGGTTTTTGAACAACCTGGCCTGGAACGCTACAGCTTTGCACTGTCCAGAGCAATTCTCGATCGATCCATCGAACAAGGCGCTAAACAACGATGTCACGTCAGCTATCCGTGTTTTTATCATCCTTACTGATTATTGGGATGATGCAATTGGGGTGTCAGGAGCACGCTCAGTCGCCGAAAACGATCACGAACAGCATCGGGATGGAGATGGTATTGATCAAGCACGGCAATTTCATAATGGGATCTCCAAAAACCGAGTTAGGAGATGGTGGAAAACATATTGAAGACGAATCGCCACAGCATGAAGTGAGGATAAGCCGGGACTTCTACATGGGACAAACAGAAGTAACACAGGGGCAGTGGAAGGCGATCATGGGAACAGAGCCGTGGAGGGGAAAAGAATATGTAAAAGAAGGCGAGAATTATCCAGCGAGTTATGTAAGTTGGACTCAAGCAGGCGAGTTCTGCCAAAGACTGAGTACGCAGGAGGAGAAGCAAGGCAGGAAGTACCGATTACCCACAGAAGCGGAGTGGGAATATGCTTGTCGAGCAGGAACGAGAACGAAGTACAGTTTTGGAGAAGACGAGGGTAAATTGAGCGAGTACGCATGGTTCGATACTAATGCAAAAATTGTAGGTGAGTCCTACGCGCACGAGGTTGGGCAGAAGAAAGCCAATGGGAATGGATTGCACGACATGCACGGAAATGTTTCTGAGTGGTGTAGTGACCTTTATGACCCCAAGTACTACGCAAACTCAGAGAAAGTAGATCCATTTGCGTCAACATCATCCAGGAAGGGCCGGGTGACTCGTGGCGGCAATTGGTTCGGCACGCAAGGCTTTTGTCGATCCGCGGTACGCGACGGTGAGAACCTGCCGCATGCCCTTAGTTCCGCTCTGGGGTTCCGGTTGGTCCTCTTGGATTAGGTTTCGCAGATAGGAAACAGCCACGCCGATTGACGGCTGGAGCATTTTGACTTCATTGAAACTGTTGACAAGATTGAATCTGTTGACAGCGGAAATCAATCATTTTTCTGAGCCTCTGGAGAGTACAACGGTTGGGAAACGTGCGTCGAAAATGACTCCTGATTTTCCAGGACGTTTACTTATGCTTTTCAGGAAGCCCGGTGGAGATTTTGCGTTCTAGAGTCTTGGATACTCATTTACTAGCGGTTGCTTACGAGAATCAACAGCAGCCTGCATAATTGGAAAAACAGGCACTTTGATGTTCGGTATTGTTTTAGCGTGGTTGCTGACTTCTGTTGCGATCGTATGGATCCTATCTAGCCTATCCCGAAATAGCCGAGCAAAGTCGGTAGCAAAGCAGTTGGTGCCACTTGGATTTACGATCCTAAAATCGTTTGAGCCAGAGGACCGAGACCGATTCTACTCTTTCCTCAACGACGGTCTGTGGATGCTACACTCTCCGTTCTTTGTAGCCGTCTTAGAGAATGATGGAGTTCGCATCGTCGCCGCAGAGTTTTCGGTGGGAAAGCATCAGCGAATTTTTTACATCATGGGATCGACTAAGGAAATCGAGGTTCCCTCGATGATCATCCGTCGAAATACCGCGGGTTCCAAGTTCATGGGGATCGCCAACTTAGATGCAGTTTGGTTCGCAGAGGATCAAGAGTTTCAGGAGAGGTATGTTGTACGAGGAAAGAGAAAGAATGAGATACGCGCGTTCTTAACTCCTCAACGCAGGAAAGCGATTCTCGACGAACCTGGCTTTTTCATGGGCCTTGGGATCAGTGGCGATTCGATCCTCATCGAGTACAATAGACGATTCCGGGAGGAGACATTCGCAGAGGAAACCGACAAATGCGTGGCCATGACACGTGTTATCGCAGGAATGTGCCAAAGGCGTAGTAAGAGTTAGCTCGACCGACAGGTTGGAGGCGATGCCATTCCCGCAGAATCGATGCGTACCTAGCAGATCTATACTTTCCGATCCAGATTCAGTTACTTTCTTAAATGTTCGCCAAACAGAAGCTCTCCGCGTCAGCTTCGATTGTCGGAGACCGATCCTAGTCGTTTCAAGAATAGAGTCCCGCTTTCAATCCTTCGCGCCTCGATTGCGCCGGCCATAACCCCAGGGTCGGTTGTCTTTGATGCGTTTCTCTAGTTATGGAGTAGAGAAAAAGCGACTCTAGCACACCGTAGCGATACAAAAGACCAGTGAAATCGTCGGTCGAGGGAAATCAAGACGCCCAAGAGCCAGCGGGTGTGACCGGCGGGTTATGAAAATGAGGCTTCAAAACTCGCGCTTTTGTCGCGCGGGGGATAACCAGAGGGTCAATTTGGTTTTCCAGTTTTCGTCCGGGTTATTCAGTTGAAATTCGGGGTGGCGCATCGGCGACCGCGAGCTTATCAAATGTTGTTTTTTTCAACTTCTTTTATCGTCGACATTTCCCCTTGTGGGGTGGGTTTGGCAGAGTTGTGGCCATGGAGTCGTATTTGACTTCTCCCCAATCCAGTGGTACAAATTACCTCCAGAAAATGATCCTTGGAGGTGATTTGTACCGTGAACCAGTCCAAGTCTGTGAGTGCCCCAGAGCGGGCGGCCAAACTATTTCGTCAGCAGGGTGGAATCCTGAGGATGGCTGATATCATTCGCGGAGGAATCACCCGCAATACGCTCTACGCGATGCGTGATACCGGACAAGTCCAGCAACTTGCGAGAGGTCTTTACCGGCTTGCTGAAATGCCTCCGCTTAGCCAATCCGATCTGGTTACCGTAGCGATGAAAATCCCGCATGCAGTGATCTATCTCGTATCGGCGCTCGCCTTCCATGAACTGACGACCCAGATCCCACATGACGTTTGGATTGCCATGCCTCGCAACAGTGAACCGCCGCGCCTGACGTACCCGCCTGTGCGAACATCACGTCTCACAGAGACAGCTTATCTCACTGGGATTGAGACTCATCGCATTGATGGTGTTGTCGTCCGCATCTACTCGCGCGAAAAGACAGTGGTGGATTGTTTCCGTAGACGCCATGATGTGGGGTTCGATGTTGCCCTTGAAGCCCTCAAGGCCTATATGGCACAAGGCAAAGTCAACGTGAAGCTACTCATGGAGCATGCGAAAAAACTCAAAGTCGCTCGAGCGATGCGGCCCTATGTGGAGACGCTTCTATGACCCGCGAAGGTAGTTCCGGAGAACACGATTGCCGTACCATCAGCGTCATCGCAGGGCCGAATGGTGCGGGCAAATCTACCTTTGTCGAGATCCGATCCAATCCAGACAACAACTCGATGTCCATGGATGAAAAAGTGGCTGCTGCATGTCGCGATGCAGGGCTTCAGGCGATTGAAGTCGCTGAGAGGACCGGTACGTCCATTGTGATCTGGCGGGATGGGAAGATTGTCCACCTCAATGCTGCTGAAGCGCGAGTTGAGTTCGATCGGACGAAAGGACCATCTTCCGACACTGGCCCCAATGGAGTTCGATCCTAGAAATGGACTTCCGTTGTTCCACTCGACGCGAGCAAGCAGGCAGACAGAACTGCAGCGCGAGTTCCCACTGCACAAGGTCTGCTCTTGGCTTGTCCTACTTTTCGGAGCAGAAGTCTCTAAGACATTGGAACAATGTAGCGATTGCATGCTGCTCGGATTCGGGACTCCCAAGGTTTTGCCAAGGCGTTTTCGACTCAGGAAATGCGACATGCAAAACCAGGACCGACCAACTCATGTTGTGTCCATGCGTTGCACGCAAGCGAAGCCAGTCTTTAAAGCCTTTTAAAAACTCGAATCCTGTTCCCATATCGAATCCTTGGATACAGGAAGCAACGGAATCATACGTGACTTTTCGTAGAAACATGGCAGGTCGAGATTGAAGATTCGAAAGCACCTCTGGAAACGACATCACTGCCATCCTAACTGCTCGTTCGAGCGGACTTGTCGACCGTCAGTAACGACAACCTTTCAGTTTGCTCCAGGTTCACTATAGGCGCCAATGCACAGATCTCGGCGTAAACCTCCTGACTAAGGCTTCGCTTTCGCATGATGGCCGTCGCTACCAACAGATCCAGCGCCAATTGCCACTCGCCCGCATTGGTGAAACGCCGCACATCCGCCAACTCAATGGGAGTGAAGGTTGGCAACCGATCTACCAGTTGGTCAAAACGTTCTATTACGGAACTCATGCATGCACTCTATGGTAAGGATACGGCTCAGCCTGCAACACCTGCTAAGCATGGCCAGAGACTACCTGGCCAAGTACGAAAAAGATGCTTTGCGAACTGCCGGTAACGATTTCAATGAGCTGGCTTGCGGGTACATGGAAGATCTAAGCCTGCATCGAGCCGACCGACATGCGCAAGAGCTTCGATGGTCTCTTGGGAATCGTCGCCAACCTCCTGGCCGAAGATCCACTGAGCGGCCAATCACTCCAAGAGCAAGCAACATGTACCTGAGAATACGCAAAGTCCGACCCCTCTCAAGAATTCGCTTGGGAACTATCCGAAGTTGTTACCAGTTTACTTCTGCCGCCGAACTTGTCTAACCATAAAAAATACGAAATCGAGTTCACGAGCTTCATGGGCGAGGCTTCCCCTTGCGTGGTGATCGACTAGGCCACGATTCTGGATCGTGACTAATACTGCACTCTGGCAAGGCCTTTTGCAGATCGGCAACACCCGCGTCGGTGACGTCGGTTCTTCCGAGGTAAAGCCTTTCCAATTGCGTGATTTCTTTTAGTAGCACAAGATCGGCATCGTCGGCCTGATCGGTGCACAGCTTACTCACGTCGACAAAGAGATCCTTCCCGATG
>JAJTFC010000045.1 GCA_021298315.1 Planctomycetaceae bacterium | reverse complement strand
TGAGCTTTGTTGGCGACAAAGGCAGGATTGACATTGAAGCGGTTACTCAGAGTGATATCGTCACCTCCGAACCCTTTGATTCCGTCGGGCCCAGGATGGATCGAGCTGTCGCGACTTTGATGCTCGATCTGCAACAAATCAACTAAAGGGGTATTGCGCACCTCGGGTGGGAAGTGTCCTCCGACACCAATCGGGGCGACAAAACCAGGTCCTCGCTTCGATGATTCCTTGTCCGTAATATTCGGGTTCGATTCGACCACACGCTGGGGCATCGTCGATTGGCTGATGAAGCGAATCGTTCTGGATGTCAAAGGAGCTTCGGTGTTCGAAAAAAAGGCTGCAGTTCGCGCTTTGGCCACGGCTCCATCAATCGCAAAGACGAGGTCTTTGTCGCGTCCAGCGAATTTATCCTTAACATCCTGCTCGACTCGGACCCCAAGGATCTGTCCGCGGCGGTCAACAATCGCAATGATTGCGTCTTGACTCTTCGTAGCGATCGAAGCCCGTTTCAGGAGCGTTTCGACCTCAAGAGCGGTCAACTGATTATTCTCCTCCAACATATTAAAGCCAGAATCATCCTCACCGGAAACCAATGGCGGCGGGACAAATGGCATATTGGCATTGATTACATCCACGACGGACAATGCGTCCAAAGGATCAATCACACCGTCATTGTTCACATCGGGGTAGTCGGAGACTTCTCCCTCTGCATTCGACGGGGCCGGACTGGAAGCCCCTGAGGTATTGATTCGATTGATGATCGCAAGAGGGTCCAATGGGGAAACCACTGCGTCGTTGTTGACATCCTCTGGAAGGGCTGCGTTGTGCCAAGGGGACGCGGAAAACAATTCCCTAGATTGCAGTTGCTCGAAAACGACTTTGCGAAGCCTCGTTTTTCTTGTTCTACTGGTTTGGTCAGCCGGCCTGTTTTTTCTTCGAAACACTGCTTATTCCCCTCATGCCTCTTATCCCAAGGGCTCTTCGGTCTGATAAGTCCTTGGTCGATGCTTCAGATCGCTTGAACCTTATTGTGATTAAAAACGGAATCGACTCGGCGCAAATTAATAAAAACAGTCTTTAGAGAAGCGGCAAATAAGAATTTCCGTGAATGTACGGAAAAACCCTTAGATTTGCGTCCGAAAACAAACTTTGGATTGCCGATACAGCCATTAGTTCCGGCTTTCTCGTAATTCATCGATGGTTTTTTATGTCCTTTTGGTGAAAAGTGCTCAAGTTCAAGAGGGGTTTTAATTGGGTTCTTGCCACCTCGATCGGGGGTGGTTGGGTGAGTTTGGCTCACTCGCAGGATCCTCTCTCGGACATCACGCCAGCCAAGCAAACGCAGCGCAGTCTGCCTCCAGTCGTTTCAGCGACGGACTTAAAGCAAGGTAATCTCGAAGGTCTTCAGCCGGAATCGTCCACGCAAGAAAAGCCCCTGGGCGACGATCCTTCTTATCTGGGATCCGAGGAACCCAAAAGCCTTCAGCCCCTCGATACCCCCGAGAACTCCTTGCCGGAAGCCAAAACTCCCGGGCCAGAAACGAGCCCCTTTTTCAGATCCTTCTTCTTCGCGCCAGCCGGTTTTACCGGCGGAACGAGCGTAAGTCCGACGGAGCGTCAAAATACAGACCATTTCGTCCCCATCGAGGACCGCTGGCGGATCGGTACTCCCTTGTGGGATCGTTATGGCAAAGGTCATCCGCCAGTGGACGATTATCCATTCGTTCAAGGTGCTTGGTGGGATCCATACAACCAAAATGTGCTCAAGGGGGATTATCCCATTGCGGGCCAAGATGTCTTTATGAGGCTTGGGTTCAAAACACAGAACCTTGCCGAATACCGTCAGACACCTATCCCGACAACTCCGACCGAAGCGACCCAAAATCCAGGTGAGTTTGAATTTTTTGGAAACCCCAATCAATTCTTCTTCACCCAATACAACTCGGCTTCGATCGATCTATTTAAAGGCGACTCGGTCTTTCGTCCATTTGATTGGCGGATCAAAGCCAACGTGATCTTCAATCAGAACTACTTGAAGGTCTACGAACTGGGAGTTGTGTCTCCTGATGTAACCGATGGCACCAACCGTCACAGAACCTTCTGGTCCCTCGAGGAATGGTTCTATGAATCCAAGATTGCAGACACCAGCCCGAACTACGACTTTGTATCGCTGCGAGCAGGCTCGCAGTTCTTCACCAGCGACTTTCGGGGTTTTATTTTCTCCGATACCAATCGCGCAGTGCGACTCTTCGGGAACCGTTTGAGCAACCAAGATCAGTACAACATCCTTTGGTTTGACCAAACGGAAAAAGACACCAACAGTTTGCTCAACACCTTTGATGATCGCCATCAAAACACGCTCATTGCAAACTACTACCGCAATGACTTCATCTTCCCGGGATACAATGCCCAAGTCAGCTTCCATTACAATCGCGACCAAGCAAGCAATAAGTTTGATACCAACGGTTTCCTCGTGCGTCCCGATCCGGTCGGTGTTTACGCACCGCACCGAGTGGATTCTTACTATCTCGGCTGGACAGGCAACGGTCACATCAATCGCTACAACATTAGCCATGCGGCCTACTATGTCACAGGCCACGACCAACTCAACCCATTGGCAGGTAGAGCGCAAGACATCAATGCATTCATGACCGCTTTGGAGCTATCCTACGACCGAGACTGGGCGCGGTTCCGCTGTTCGTATTTCTATGCGTCGGGAGACTCCGACCCCAATGATACCCAAGCCACCGGGTTCGATGCGATTTTCGATAACCCCAATTTTGCTGGCGGTGAATTTAGCTATTGGAATAGACAGCAAATCAAGCTCTTCGGAGTCAACCTTGTCCAACGACAGAGTCTCATTCCTAATCTCAGAAGTAGCAAATTCCAAGGGCAAACCAATTTCGTAAACCCTGGGATCCAGTTGATCAACTTCGGTTTCGATGCGGATCTAACGACCAAGGTCAAGTGGATTAACAACGCGAATTACTTATGGTTTAACCATACCGCTCCTTTAGAAGTTTATACCTTTCAAGGTCGTGTTCGAGACGAGATTGGTCTGGACTTGAGCTCCGGGGTTGAGTACCGTCCGCTCCTAAATAACAACATCATTGTCGTGGGAGGGATCTCAGGACTGATCGTCGGAGACGGGTTTCGCGATCTCTACCAGCCACTCTATGGAAGTGTTCCAGATCTTGCTGCCGGATTCTTCGAAGCGACATTCGAGTACTAGAGGATTAGAAACATGTCCCATAGTGGTCTTCGGGGCCGAATCGGCCGAATCGCCCTGGCGGTTGCCCTGGGCTGTATCTGTTTGATTGCTTGCTTGAGCCCAGCTAGTGCACAAACGGCTAAACAAGTCGGTGTAGGCACTGGCACCAAATTCCACACACCCAGCGTTCCACCGCCGCGAGGACAAGACCCTTGGGGGCCTGCTCGCGCTTTGGGGATCGCTGGCAATGAGTCCTATCCGATCCCTGAAGACCTTTGCAATGTCGACATGTATCGGCAGACCAAAGCGGACGCATCCGCAAAGAGTCTCTCATGCGTCCAGTGCCATAGCGATGTTGGCAATATGCATCCACCCAACACCGTGAACATCGGCTGTACCGACTGTCATGGTGGTAATCCAAACGACTTCACCAAACAAGGCTCCCACGTACAACCCAAGTATCCTGCGCTTTGGCCTACAGCGGCCAATCCGGTGAGAACCTATGCGCTGTTGAATTATGAAAGCCCCGAATTCGTTCGCTTCATGAACCCAGGGGATCTGCGAGTTGCTCACATCGCTTGCGGGCAGTGTCATGCCAACGAAGTGCTCCAACTGCGCAAAAGCATGATGACCCATGGTTGCATGCTCTGGGGGGCTGCGATCTACAACAACGGTGGATCTCCCACGAAGTGGTCCAGCTACGGAGAAAGCTACTCGATGCATGGCAAGCCGCAACGCTTGCAAACCGTTCCGGCTCCATCTCAATACGATATCGATCACAAAGGCATCCTCCCCTATCTGGATCCTTTACCACGCTTTGAAGCTTCACAGCCTGCGAACATCCTACGGATCTTTGAACGAGGTGGACGCTTCCGAGCAGAGATCGGGATTCCAGAAAGGCTTGAAGAACCTGGTCGCCCCCGAGAACGACTCAGCAACCGCGGGCTGGGTACCGAAAATCGAACCGACCCGGTCATGGTGGGTCTTTCAAAGACGCGTCTGCTCGATCCGACCTTGAATTTTCTCGGGACCAACGATCACCCAGGTGACTACCGATCCAGCGGTTGCAGCGCCTGTCACGTAGTGTATGCCAATGATCGATCCGAAATGGCCTCAGGCCCTTTTGCCAAATATGGGAATCGAGGCTTGGCCGCCGCCGAAAAGGATGATTGGGTCAAATACATCGATCCGACGATCCCCAAAGACGAACCTGGACACCCGATTCAGCACGTCTTTACCAATAGCATTCCTACCAGCCAGTGCATGGTCTGTCACATCCACCCAGGTACAACGGTCATCAACACCTACCTAGGTTTCATGTGGTGGGACAACGAGACCGACGGCCAATGCATGTATCCGAAAACGCAAAAGGACCCGACCGCCGAGGAATCCATCGAAACTTCTTGGGCCAATCCCGAAGAAGCCGCAGCTCGAGGGCTTTGGGGGGATCCGGAATTCCTGGCTCGAGTCAGCGAGCTGAACCCATTTCTGAAGCATACCCAGTTTGCTGACTTCCACGGACACGGTTGGGTCTTCCGCGCCGTATTCAAAAAGGATCGAGAAGGAAACTTGCTCGATCATGAGGGGAAGCAAGTCGAGGATCCTTCGACTCCATCGCTCATGGCTGCCATGGAGCCTTCGGATGAGTTCGAGAAGATTCACGGCAAGCAACGCGACGGTGTGCCCGTACATTTAATGGATATCCATACCGAAAAAGGTATGCACTGCGTCGATTGCCACTTTTATCAGGATGGCCACGGAGACACCAAACTCTATGGCGAAGTCCGTGCGGCGATCGAAATCCAGTGCGTCGATTGCCACGGTGATGCTAGCGAAAATCTGATCGGTAAGGTCGATAAGCAACTGAGCAAAGGTCTCCCAGCACAGCTTCCTACAAGCGGCCCAGCTTCAGGCGAGCAGCCCACAAACCTGCTCGCACTTCGCACCGCCTTTGGCAAACCTCGTTTCGAAATCCGACGAGTACCTGGCCGCAAACCTGTATTGATCCAACGCAGCAATATTGAGAAAGATCTCGAATGGGTCGTCACTCAAACCTCAGAGACAATCGATCCTGCAAGCGAGTCGTACAACCCTCGAAGTCACATCGCCAAGACCGTGCAGATGGATCCCGATGGCGTGATGCGATGGGGTGGCAAACCCTCCGAAGAGAAATGCGCCCACAGCAACAAGAATATGAACTGTATCGCGTGCCACAGTTCATGGAACCCCAGCTGTTTTGGTTGCCACTTGCCACAAAAAGCAAACGTCAAGACTCCCAATCTACACAACGGCGGTGAAATTTCGCGGAATCGAATCTCCTACAATTTCCAAACGCTTCGCGATGATGTCTATATGATCGCTCGGGATGGAAATGTCACCGGCAACCGTATAGGACCTGCCCGAAGTTCCTGTGCGATTCACGTCGGAAGTTATAACTCCAACCGCGAATCAATCTATGTCCAGCAGCAGACCATCAGCGGTGAAGGACTAAGCGGTATCGCCTTTAGTACCAACGTCCCTCACACCGTTCGAGGTGGCACCGGTTGGGATCCTACGCACGCAACGCGTCCACCTGGAACTTATGAAACCAAGTCCTGTACGGATTGCCATTTGTCGATCAACAACGACAACAACGCGATCATGTCGCAGTTGGTCATGCAAGGCACAGGCGCTACGAACTTCATCGGCAAGTATTGCTGGGTGGGGGCCGGAGAGCATGGTCTTGAGGGGATCGTCGTGACCGAACAAACCGAACCCCAGGCCGTCATCGGTAGCACGCTTCATCAGGTCGCTTATCCCGACAATTATCGCAAGCATGTCGAAGAGCATCATCGTGAACTCGAACACGCTCACGAGCATCCAGGTAAGGATATTATCGAAGCCTTTAGTCCCAAGTACAACAAGCCAGAAGTTCTTTCCTTGCAGCATCGAGGTGAGTACCTCTACGCTGCCTGTGGCGAAGGTGGTTTGCGAGTCTTCGATATCGCATTCATCGATCACAAAGCCTTCGCCGAACGGATCACCACCGCTCCTGTCTCGCCGCTTGGTCAACGCTTCTATGTGCGTACCAAGTATGCTACGAGCGTCGCTGCTCCAACGACGATCGCTCCAGATCCGACCCGCACCCATCGGCCCGAGAACTTCGAGCAAGCCGTCCCTGCTCTCTACGCTTATATCTATGTGACCGATAAATACGAGGGGCTTGTGATGGTTTCCGCCGCATCGCTCTTAGACGGCAAACCGGATAACAACTTCCTCAAGAAAGATGTCGTCTTCAATCCCAACGGCTTACTGTGCGGAGCAACCGCAGTGACGATCGTTGGAAACTACGCCTACGTGTGCTGCGATGCAGGTTTGGTGGTGATCGATCTGACTGAACCTACGAAACCCAAAGTTGCGTCGATCGTCGGGCATGAGATCTTGCATCATCCCCATGCTGTCGCCGTCCAATTCCGCTACGCGTTTGTGTGTGACGAAGAGGGTGTGAAGGTCTTTGATGTGACCGAATTGGCGGATCCAAAGCATGTTCATACCGTCGAGCTTCACGAAGCTCACAATATTTACTTGGCCCGAACCTATGCTTATGTTGCCGCTGGTCACCAAGGGCTAGTGATCCTTAACATCGCAAATCCAGAGGCCGCTTACATCGATCAAATCTATAATGCTCATGGTGAGATCGACGAAGCCCATGATGTGAAACTCGGTATTACCAACGTCAGCCAGTTTGCTTATGTCGCCGATGGTAAAAATGGTTTGCGTGTGATCCAATTGACGAGCCCCGAGCTTCAAGGCAACGATGGATTCT
Organism: Planctomycetaceae bacterium; assembly: GCA_021298315.1. Classification (GTDB taxonomy): domain Bacteria; phylum Planctomycetota; class Planctomycetia; order Pirellulales; family Pirellulaceae; genus JBKCUI01. Next base: position 86,190 of record JAJTFC010000045.1, on the reverse strand, counting down.
CACCGCGCCCGAACCCTTGCTTGATCGCAACGCGCAAGCTTCCCAAGGATGGACATGCGCTATGCGTTTCGCGTGGCATCGATCGGGATCGAGCCGTCGACGAGTCAGGCAATCAGATTGCTGTCTTTGGACGGGTCGGTGCCAGACCCCTCAATAAAGAGGAAGTTTGGAGGATGACCCGCAAGCCCGATGGCAGCGTCTTCAAGGTTAGCGACGATCCATTCGATGCGCGAGTCTATGAGTACCCTTCGACGATCAGGAAACTCGAAACAGCTCGAGCGCTAGGTAGCGAAACAATCGTACGCTAATCGATAACAATGAGCCCTGGGGGAGTTGCAGATGGTTCGTCTTGCAATGCTAGGCTGCGGTCTGATCGGCGATTTCTACGCACAGGCACTCTTGGGGCAGCGTAGCCGAGACCAAATTCGGATCGCTTACTCCCGCACCCAAGAGCGGCTCGATCAGTTCACGAGCAAATGGAATGTGCCAGAGGGAACCACCGAGTTGCTTCGAGCCATCGAGCATCCAGAGGTCGATGCCGTGGTCATCGCCACGCCAAACCATATGCACTTGCAAGCCGCAATCGCTGCGGCACAAGCCGGCAAAGCGGTCTTATGCACTAAACCCTTGGGCCGAAACGCTCAAGAAGCGTATGCCATGCTCCAAGCTGTCGAACAAGCTGGTGTGTTTCACGGATATCTCGAAGACCTCGTCTACACTCCAAAGACGCTCAAAGCGCTCGGCTCGGTTCAAGAAGGAAGCCTTGGGAAAGTCCTTTGGGTTCGATCCCGGGAAACCCATCCGGGACCTCATAGTTCTTGGTTCTGGAACAGGGAACTTGCCGGTGGTGGAGCTATCGTCGACATGGGCTGTCATTGCATCGAAATCGCCCGAAGTTTCATTGGCAAGAACATTCGCCCGATCGAAGTCGTCTGTTGGGGGGCTACCCAAGTCCATCCCATCGATAGCGAAGACCATGCGATCGGACTCGTGCGCTACGAAAACGGTGCTATCGGGCAATTCGAAGTCAGTTGGTCGTTTCGAGGCGGAATGGATCTAAGAGACGAAATCGTCGGTACCGAAGGCACCATCTGGCTGAATCACTGGCTTCGAACCGGTATCGAGATGTTTTCGTCGGTAGGAAGCCAAGCGTACGTTGCCGAAAAATCCGAGAGCTCCAAGGGGTGGATGTTCCCTGTGGGCAACGAAGCGAGCGCTTTAGGGTACCTAGACATGTTCGAGGATATGCTCAACGCTTTCGAGGCAGGACGCTCGCCCCGCGAGACTTTCTTCGATGGTTACGTCGTTAACTCCATCGTCGATGCAGCTTATCGATCGATCGAATCGAAACGCTGGGAGCCGATCGAACTTGTGCGATGGGAGCACGTCCAAGGCGATCAAGATAGCAACTCGAAACAGGAAGGGGATTTCGAGATCATCAAACGAGAGCTCTTGCCTGATGGAACCGAGCGTAGGATTGTTAAAAATCGAAAGACCGGACAGATCGAGAATCGTTAAGACTCGTCAGGTTCGATCGCAAAAGTCGGCTGCTCCATGGCTTGTATGTTTTGCTGGAATTCTTCTGCGGAGATCCCTTCGCGACGGATCCCATAACCTCGGTGGATTACAAGCCCCTGTTTTCTCGACAAAATTTCTCGCCTTGAGCGAAACTCGGGACCCTGAGGCCAATCTCCTTCGAGTTCGTTCCAGTCGAAGAGTTTTGGAAGGTTGCCACAAAGGTAATCCCAGTACGCTTTGCGATCTGTCTGCAAATAGATCTTGCCCTGCGGTATGAGGCTTCGATGCATCCAGCCGATAAACTCAGGGGTAAGCATCCGACGCGAGCTCGCCACTGGATCTGCATAGGGTTGTGGATGGTAGATATGTATCTCTGCAATAGATTCCTCGGAGCATAATTCCGTTAGGAATCGCCAACCATCGACGACGGCAAATTTCACGTGGTTTAATCCGCGTTGGTTAGCCCTGCGAGTTCCGTAGCGAATCACGGCTGGAAGCGAGTCGATCGCTAGATGATTAAGCTCCGGCCTTGCAACGGCACTTGCCAGCGTAAAGCGTCCGTTGCCACAACCGATATCGACCACAAGGGGTGCTTGGCGTCCAAAGACCCCCGTCCAATCGACCGGTTTGGGTTCAGGGATCTGCTTCAGAGCACACTGTGTCCAATGCTCTTTTGAGACAATGATCCCTGCGATTGGAATTCCAAACTCGAATTCTGTTTGTCCCGGCTCGAGCACTGGTGCCGGAGGAGCTTTGGGGCGTGGTCGGCGATGGTATCTGCTTGGACGTCTGGACTTCATTTTTCTCGATCGCATTGAAGGTAACGCTGACCGATCTCGACGTAATGACGCCAACCTCGATCGATCATCGCAAGCTCGTTTTCACCGCACTCGCGTACGATCTTAGCAGGAAGTCCCATAACAAGCGAGCGAGGAGGAATGATTTGTCCCTCTCGGACCAGTGCACCTGCGGCCACAATCGAACCACTGCCGATGACTGCACCATTGAGAATCGTTGCTCGCATCCCTATCAAACAATCGGATTCGACCGTCGCTCCATGCACAATCGCTCCGTGCCCTACTGTGACTCGGTCACCGATGACTAGCGGATAATCTGGGTCTGCGTGCAAACAGACGAGATCTTGGATGTTGGTACATTCCCCGATCGAAATCGTATCGGCATCCCCTCGCATCACCGCACCAAAGAGGATCGTGCAGGATCGTCCTATGGTCACATCACCGCGGACTGTTGCATTCGGGGCGATGTAGCAATCGGCACCCACCAAATCCCGACGGAACGACAGATCGAGCGATTCTTTCATTTCTGTTCCCTATTCATTGAGTCAATCGTTGAATCAATCGTTGAATCCAAGAAACCAGCTTTTCAGACACGTACCCACACCGTAGTTGCTCCCTATAGAGAGCAAGCAATGGTGCTTTGGTTGGATTGTACTGATTTTAACGAGTCTGCTTGTAGAACCGGGTACCGATTTTCCAAGGTTCCACAGGAAGGATCCCTATGTATGGGGAAAAATTGAACAGTCGGTGGAGTTCGATCCATCGGCAATGCCCTAGCTTTAGAGACAACACGGTTATGATTGACGACAAGTCCCCAAAGAAATTGAATCGATCGGTGCGGTGGGACATGCTGGGCGTGGCGTTTTTTGCTGCCACCGCGCTGGTGTGGGTCGCGCTGTTTTCGCACAATCCGGCTGACGATCTGCGCCCCTCGCTCGGATACGCCCCGGCGACCGACGTCAACCCTTCGATTGCACCTGGATGGCTAGCACCATCGATCTACCCTGCGAATGAGAAGATTCAGAACGAAGCCGGATTTATCGGAGCGTTAGTTAGCCAGATTCTTTTTCAATCGACTGGCATTGGTGCCTATCTGATCGCCTTGCTACTTCCCATCGCAGGCGTTGTTTGCTTCCGAAAAACACCATGGGCCAGTCCCCTTGGACGCAGTATCGGTTGGAGTTTGTTACTTGCCTCCCTGTGCGCACTTCCAGATCGAATCGGCCTGCCGATTCCAGTGAGCGTCCCGATTGGCCGAGGGGGGTACCTTGGTGCTCTGATCAACACGTGGCTCAATGAACACCTGGCTTTCACTGGTGGATTGATATTCCTGCTAGCCACTCTGGCTATCGGTATGCTCCTTAGCACCGAATACGCCTTGATCCGCTACTTGGGTTTCGCTACCACCGGCGGCATGAGTTTGCTTAAGGCATTTCAATTGCGTGCTGCCCAGGGTTGGTCTCGGACGGCCAACGGGACAGGTATTTTCAGCGGACGCCGAACCGACTTACCCGCCTCAGTGACCCTTCGCGATGGCGAGCCGATCGTATCGCTCGACGGTGGCCCAGTTCCCTCCTTCAGCGATCTTGCCAAACGCCCCTTTGGGGTACCCGAGGGGAATCGACCGGATGACTCAGGATCCGCCGAAGATACCGACGGGCCCGCAATTCGAATCGGTCGTCGCGCGACGACCTCGTTTAGTAGCCAAGACCTTGTAGGGGGTAGCAAGCCGATCGGTCGCACCGATCTATCGGTATCCAAGTCCAAGTCGTCAGGTACGATTCAACCGAATGCCAACGATGGCGATGGGCTTGACGATCAAGAGGTTGAAGAGGACGGATACGAGGAGGTAGAAAGCAAAGGTGAGTTCGCTGAATCAGAAATATCTGATGGAGACGAATACCTCGAAGAAGAAAACGATCAAGAGCCAGAGGGTGAGATCGAGGGTCAGGAGGCCGGCGAAATTGGAGAAGCCTCGCAAGGGAAGCTTAGGGCCGATCAATCCCATGGCCTGAGCAGCTCGGCTCCCCGGATTCGAAACTCGAAGAACCGAAAAAAAGAGGAGGAAGAAGAGGAACGCAATTCGCTCTACAACTCTTTGAACGACACAAAACTCCCCGCTGGTAGTGAGGAATACGTCCTGCCGAGCGTTGAGCTATTGGCCGAAGGAGACGATTTCTCGTACGACGAACAAACCGAGGAGGTCAAGCGCAAAGCCAGGGTGCTCGAGCAGACGTTCCTGAATTTTGGATTCAATATCCGAGTCGTTGAAATCGAAACCGGACCAGTGATCGCGCAGTATGAGATCGAGATGGAAGCTGGCCTGCGACTCTCGAAGATCACTGGACTTGCCGACGATCTAGCCATCGCCTTGCGAGTGCCGAGCGTTCGTATCGTCGCTCCGATTCCGGGTAAGAACACCGTTGGGATCGAGGTTCCTAACGAGAAACGGCAAGTCGTCCGGATGCGCGAAGTGATCGAGGAAGGTGCAGCGCAGGTGCGAAAGATGAAGATCCCTTTGTTCCTGGGTAAGGACGTCTCGGGCAAGCCGCTTGCCGTCGACTTAGCTGGCCTACCCCACCTGCTGATCGCGGGTCGTACCGGTACGGGTAAGAGCGTTTGTTTGAACTCGATTATTTGCTCGATACTCATGGCCCGGCGGCCCGACGAAGTCCGCATGCTGATGATCGACCCTAAGATGGTCGAGTTAAGTGGATATGGACGTCTGCCCCATTTGATGCACCCGGTGGTCACCGACATGAAGAAGGCCGAAGCGATCTTGGCTTGGGCCGTCGACAAGATGGAGGATCGTTATGCGCTTCTGGCCAGGGCCGGAGTGCGGCACATCACCAGTTACAATCAACTCGGGCGAGACGAGCTCCGAGAGAGGCTCAGACCTGAAACCGAGGAAGAGGCAGAAATGATCCCCGATCATTTGCCCTTCATCGTCATCGTGGCCGATGAGATGGCCGACTTGATGATGACGGCCGGCAAGGAGGTCGAAGCGCACATTATTCGATTGGCGCAAAAGAGCCGGGCCGTTGGAATCCATTTGATCCTAGCGACTCAGAAACCCACTGTGGATGTTATCACGGGTCTGATCAAGAGCAACTTGCCTGCTCGTATCAGTTTCCAAGTGGCCAGCCGGACCGACAGCCGAGTGGTTCTTGATGAGAACGGTGCCGACAAGTTGCTTGGTAACGGTGATATGCTCTTTTTGTGGCCAGGCACGAGTACACTGCTCCGAGGCCAAGGGACTTATTTGAGCGACGATGAGATCAATGCAGTAGTGGATCACTGCAGTACCGGCGAGCAGAACTTTGTCCAGGAGCTTGTGCAGTTGAAGGTCAAGGATGACAAGGAGGAGGAAGAGGGAGCCACGGGAGGATTTAGGAAGCGAGACGATTTGTACGAGGCGGCAGTCGACATTGTGGTGCGTGAGGGTCGGGGTAGCTGCTCACTGTTGCAACGCGCTTTGGGCATCGGGTACGGGCGAGCAGCAAGGCTCATCGACTTTATGGCCGAGGACGGGATTGTAGGCGAGTATGCAGGCTCGCAGGCTCGCGAGGTTGTCATCACGGTCGATCAGTGGGAACGCATGCGCTCGCAGCCTGAGGAATCGACAGGGGGAGGTGGAAACAAGCGAACCAACAAGATCCGTCGGGAGAACAACTGGGACGATACTCCGGTGGTTCCCAAGACCAAAGCGACACGCAAGAGCCAGCCGGTGATTGCCGTCGAGGAAGACGAGTCTGAGGATCAAGCCGAGGACGAATACGAAGAGTACATCGAAGAACAAGAGCAAGAGGACTACGAAGAGGAGGAGACCGAAGAGTAGCCTGTGCTTTGTTCTTGGTTCTGCGCTTATCTACACGGCAATCTGCCGTGCCATCGACCGAAATAGTCTTGTCGGAACGGGATATTCGAGCCGCCAAGTGATACTCATCGGCCTACTTCCCGTGTGGCGAACATATCTGCATGGGCCTAGGAAGTAGTAAGGTGCCGATAGTCCGGAAGGCAAGTTCTTTGTCTCTCGCACAAACAGCAAGGGTGAGTATCCAAGCTCTTGATGGTTTATGTATCGTTGTCCTGTCGGTGATTGCTCAGAGGTGTTGCTTTGCGATTGCCAATGAAACAATTCATGCGAAATCAGGTAATCCTCATACATCGTCGTTGGCGAGTACTCATCCTCAGACTTTTGCAACGTCACGAAGAATAGGTCGAATTTACGATGCTTCAATTGCAAAACACCTTCTCGCTGGCTCGGACGATGGCTAAAGCTCCAGTGCCCAAGGGCGATAAGTATCTCATCGCGTGTATAAGCCGCATGGATTGCCAAAGGATCGTATGTGGACTTCACAGTAGATGTGATCGAAGGCGAATGCCTCAAGCGGTATTCCAAGATCGATTGAAGATCCTTCAATACGGATAGATTTGATCTCAAACGTTGCTTAGCCTCTGGAAGGTTCATGTTCGAGAACTGCGTTCCCCAGAGTGTCGTATGGAGCATTTCTATCCAGGTGTCGTGTTCGCTTTCCGCCTGAGACTCAGAAGAAGCTATATAGTCGAGCAATGCTCTGATTTGCTCAGGGCAGTTGATGTGGCTTAGTCGGCAGAGCCCCTTGGCCAGTTGCAGTTCATCGGGGGCTTCAACGCTTTCTTCTAGACCTGCATCGGCTAACAGCCGAGACCAAAGCCCTCGCTTGAGCAGTTCATCGAGAGTTGTGTCAAAATATTCGATAGCGTCTTGGATACCTGGCGTTCTGCCTAAATACTGTTTCAGATCGCGCAAAGCAGGGAGCATTCGGGGGCGGACTAAGCGGATCGATTCGCGAACATTTTCAAGTACCCTTTGCTGGGCCACTCTTTCAAGCTTGATCACACAGCCACTTGGAAGATGTGGAAACGACGCTTCGATCTCATCATCGATCTTGGCCATCGGTTTTCCACTCAAGGCCCGAAATCTACTGGCAAACCGGAATTCCTTTCGCTGCGCACCGATGAAATCTAAGACGGTAAGGCACTCTTTGTCTGGATGCAGGCGCAGACCGCGACCGAGTTGTTGAAGGAATACTGTAAGACTTTCCGTTGGACGCAAAAAAAGAACGGTGTCCACTTCCGGGATGTCTACACCTTCGTTGTAGAGATCCACGACGAAGATGAAGTTAACGGATCGGTCTCGAAGTTTCTGTTGAGCCGTATTCCGCTGTTGGTCCGTTGACTGAGCCGACAGAGCTATCGAGGGCAAACCATTCTCGTTAAAGAATCTCGCCATGAATTCGGCGTGTGCCACGCTGACACAAAATGCCAGTCCCCGGACTTCTGAAATGTTTAAGACAGTTTCGCAAAGCTTTTCCAAGATTAGTTTTGCGCGAATGTCGTTGCCGGTATAAAGTCGATCCAGATCATCAATTCGATAACCACCTCGTTGCCAGTTGAGACTATCAAGGTCGACCGTATCGGCGACGCCAAAGTATTGGAAAGGGCAAAGCAGGCGGCGGTTGATCGCATCCGGGAGCCTAATCTCCGCACTGGCCTTTCCATCAAACCAGCTTAGTATGTCAAGCTGATCTGAACGCTCTGGAGTTGCAGTTAGCCCCAGGAGAATCGTTGGCCTAACGCGATCCAGCAAGGCTTGATAGCTCGGTGCAGCGGCGTGATGGAATTCATCGATGACGATGTATTCGTAGCGATCCGGTGCTTCGTTGATGAGATTCTTGGCGTTGTAGCTTTGGATCGAACAGAACAAATGTTCCTGCTGTGCTGGTTCATGACCATCGACAAGTAGATCTCCAAAATTTTGATCCCTCGCGACGCATCGGAATGTTGCCAAGGCTTGGTTAAGTATTTCCTTGCGGTGCGCAATGAAAAGCAAACTTGGTTTTCGTCCAAGCTGTTTTGCAACGCGAGCGTAGTCGAACGCAGCGATCATGGTTTTTCCTGTGCCCGTTGCTGCGACTACTAGATGACGATACTTGTTTTGGATCTGCCGCTCGGCAGCGATGATGTCGAGAATTTCTTCTTGGAACGGAAACGGACGCAGGTCGAAGTTGATCGGTGCAAGAGAGTTCGCCGGAGCTTGCCGTTCCCGTTGAATTGCATCGCGTAATCTTGTAACCCCTCGCTCGTCATAGGGTTGAAACTCATCATCCTGCCAATAAGTTTCAAACGTTCCAGTCACTTTATTCCAAAGATAAGGCAATTCGTATTGGCTGATCTTGGTTGTCCACTCGAGTCCTTCCGACAAGGCCGCGTTTGAAAGGTTTGCTGATCCGATATAGGCGCTGCTGAATCCGGTCTCCCGGTGGAAAAGATAAGCCTTCGCATGGAGCCTTGTACGTTTCGTGTCGTAGCTTACACGGATTTCTGTTTTGGGCAGTTTGCTGAACAATTCGATGGCTTTGGGGTCTGTTGCACCCATGTAGCTTGTGGTGATGACACGGATTGCAGGTCCATCGCTATTGGATCGTTCGGCTAGTTCGCGAAAGTTGTCTAGCAACACTCGCAATCCACTCCATTTAATGAACGAGCAAAGGATGTCGACTCGATCGCATGATGCGATCTCTTTACGGAATTGACTACCAAGGCTCGCATCGAGTCGCGTTCCTGTGAAGAGGCTCGAGCGTGACAGTGGGCTGTCAGGGCGATCAACCGGCAGATTTTTTACACTTCGATGAATGGCAAGCAATCGACGGAGCGGCGTTGCAATCGTGTATTCCTGCGACTCCTGATCGATCAGGTCCTCACTTAGTGTGGCGATAATTCTTTCGACAAGCTGACGCTGCTTATCGGCCGCATCGGCTCCTCGATGAAGGGCCAAGCTTGAAGCGATAAGTCTTTCCAGGTATTGAGCCAGGATAGCATGCGACTCTTCTGCATCCACCGGCAAGAGAGTAGCTAGTCTTGGATCACCCAATTGAGCGATCTTCGCTTCGATCGCCTTGGTCAGAAGGTGTTCGTATAAACCCGGTTCCACTTGATCTTGGGCACCCTTTGAATTCTGAAGTAGCTCCGACGGCATCCACCGATTGTAGCTTATTTCAATTCAATGAATTGCGCAGTTGCATCAAAACGAGTTGGTGGTCAAGAGCATATTCGGCTGAGCGAAGCCTCTTTCGAGCACGAGCACGAGCACCGTTTCACTGAGCACGAAGACGGTACCCATTGATTATTTAGGTGGGTTGGATAAATCTGCGTATTTTTTGCTGACGATGTTGCGAGGCCAAGCAAACCCCATCCCGATCCCATTGAGCAGTTCGGTCGGAACTACGCCACCGAGGATCTTAAACATCGGTCGATACAAGGACTCCCAATCCTTGTTCCCCGCCGGACAATACTGTCTGCCATTGCCCTCGACTGCCGTTACCCCAAGGATCCTTGATGCCAACGATGCGGAGGCCATAAACGATCCACCGACACAGGTTAAATCCTGGACGTAAATCTTCATCCCCCATTGCTTGGCCGCTGCACTCAATAAAATCGAATCGCTCACACCCTTGCAAGCCTTTACCGCTATCCCCGAGTAACCCTGCTGCTTGGCAAACCGTAGCATCTCAAGATCCGTCAAAGACTCGTCGATCACCACAGGCTTGAGCCGACTGACCCGGTGCATCGTCACCTCCTTGCGCACACGCAAATCCCGCTCCATCGGCTGCTCGATGTAATGGATCTTGGGAACCGCTTCTCGATTGAGCCGCTCTAGCCGCTCCAAGAAATCGATCACGTAGTCTTCGTTCTCACAAGCCTCATTGAAATCCAAACTGTACGAAAACTGCTTGGTCGGAAAAGCTCTTGAAGCAATCCGCTCGATCTCGATCACCCGACCCACGTCCGCATCGAGCTCTTTGCCCGTGAGCTTAATCTTCAAATGCGATAGCTGCTGCGTTCGGATCCACTCTTCGAGCGTCTCAGGCAAACCGTCACCGATCTTGCGGCTCAAATCGTCCTTGCTCAGCGGATCGAGTGAACCGACCAAGTGATACAAAAACAGCGTTGGTGATGTCTGGGGTGCAACGATCTCCGAAAAATCTTTGCCGACAAACTCCTCCCCAAGCCAGTGCGAAAGATCTGTTCCAACATGCTCGTGGGTAAAGCAATCGAAAGTGTTCTTCTGGTGCAATCGGCCATAGGCATCATGCAAAGCGATATCCAAAGGAGAAACGGCAAGAGCAATCGCAAGATCCGGGATCGGTTCGGTCAACTTCATCGACGTGGCCAATTCCTCAGCAAGCTTCTTTGCAATCGGCTTGATCTGACTGGCCAAGTGCAAGGGATGCTGATCCGGCTCGAGATCCTTTGCGGCAGCAGCAATTCGCTCGGCAAGTACGACGATGGTGCGCAGGGCCATCTCAGGCGTTAGGGCGGTCGTCGGCCATGCCCAAGCCGTCCCCATGGTCATCTCGCCAATCCCATGAGCTGTCTTTTTGCTCGATTGGTCTTCGAGTGTCACCAAAACTCGGAACACCGTCACGTCCTTGACCACCCGCCCCCCGAACTTCAACGGAAAGCGATACACGTAAGGAAACTTCTCAGATTCGGTCTCTACAACGGCTATCTTCGACTTGCTCATGAAACCTACCAATCGGAACCAATATCAGGAAAATCGAGCGCACGATTTGAGACCCTGCGCTGGCTAGGCCGATAGCATAGACTTTTTAAGATGCCGTCCGAAAGGGTTCGAATTGAAAAAACTCAAGATTTTTACCCTTCTTCGAGGCGAATCGACCCTAATTGAAGAGTTGGATTTCGCCGTCAATAAGGTCAACTGGGTCAATCTTGTCCGCAGTCAATACAGTCAATCTTGTCAACGCCGTCAATGCCGTCAAAATGCGACCGCCGCTAGTGATTTCGGAGAAATCACCGACACTGTCTTGTAGACGCGGGGTGATTTCGGAGAAATCACCGACACTGTCTTGTAGACGCGGGGTGATTTCGGAGAAATCACCGACACTGTCTTGTAGACGCGGGGTGATTTCGGAGAAATCACCGACACTGGTTTCAGGAACCTGCCGCCAACTGCCGGGCAATGTATTTGGCCAGCAGATCGGTTTCCAAATGGACTTGATCACCTTGCACAAGATCCCCAAGGGTGGTGACCGAGAGTGTGTGAGGGATCAAGGCGACCGAAAAAAGAGTATCGTTGGCTTCGACGAGCGTTAAGCTGACTCCATCGACCGTAATCGAACCTTTAGGGGCCATCTGGCGCAACAAAGCGATCGGTGCGCTAAATTCGTAGAAACTCCATGGGCCTTCGGTGCGGATCCCCGTGACTCGTCCGAGTCCATCCACATGGCCTGTCACGAAATGCCCCCCCATCCGGTCGCCTACTCGCAGTGAACGCTCGCAATTGACATATTGGCCCACTTGCAAACGCCCGAATTTGGTCTTCGAGAGGGTTTCTGATCCGAGCTCGAAATGGCACTTGCTTCCTTCAATTTCTACGACCGTCAAGCAACAGCCTGAAAGTGCGATGCTGTCGCCTAAGGCCACTGGCTTTCCCTCGGAATGTGCCAGTGCTCCAAGATCAAAAACCATTCGTCGTCCGGGCCCAATATCGAGACTTTGAATAAGCGGGATTTTCGATTCAACCAAGCCGGTAAACATACAAATCAGTACCCTTTATTCGAGCAATTAATCCCTCATGGGACAGCCCACCACCAGGCACGGAGGATATCGATGCTCGTCGCAGGCTGCCGCCAGATTCTAGCGTCTGACCAAGAGCATGTTTTACCACAAGGAACATTCGAAATCACTTGTGGGCAACGAATTCCCAATGATCCAACGATATCTCGCCGGTTTTATAGAGTCAGAATCCTTAGCAAGACTAGCAAAATTTTGAATTATCGGCCAGAATTCGTCACGTCAAAGGCCGTCTTCTTCTAAGGCTCCTGAGACTTGTGAAATCGTATGCAGTTTCTCCAACATTTTGAGACCTTATCATGAGCTTGATCGAGAACATCCAAGGCCGCCAAATCTTTGATTCCCGTGGAAATCCCACCGTCGAGGTCGATGTTCGATTGGTCGATGGTTCATTCGGTCGAGCTGCCGTCCCCAGCGGTGCAAGCACCGGTGCCCATGAAGCTTGGGAATTGCGTGATGGGGACAAGTCCAAGTACATGGGTAAGGGAGTTCTTGGGGCAGTTGCCAACATCCAAGACAAGATCGCCGATGAACTCATCGGAATGGACGCTATCGACCAGCGATCGATCGATGCGACTTTGTGTCAGATCGATGGTACCCCTAATAAAAAGAACTTGGGTGCCAACGCCATGTTGGGTGTGTCGCTGGCGGTTGCCAAGGCTGCGGCGAACTTCACCGGTCAACCGCTGTATCGATACCTCGGTGGTGCAGGAGCTCACTTGCTACCTGCTCCGATGATGAACATCGTCAACGGTGGTCAGCATGCGGACAACTCGGTCGATGTCCAGGAATTCATGGTCATGCCATTGGGCTTCGACTGTTTCAGCGAAGCCTTGCGGGCCGGTACGGAAATTTTCCACAACCTCAAGAAAGTTCTCAACGAGAAGAAACTCAATACCGCTGTGGGTGACGAAGGTGGTTTTGCTCCTGATTTGAAGAGCAACCGCGAGGCTCTCGATCTGATCATGGAAGCCATCAAGCGCGCCGGTTACGAGGCAGGCAAACAAATCTATATCGCTTTGGATGTGGCTGCGACCGAGTTCTATGACGAAAAAACGCACAAGTACACTATCGATGGTAAGCAGCTTTCAGGGGACCAGATGGTCGACTTCTTGGCTGACTGGGTAGCCAATTATCCAATCTGTTCGATCGAAGACGGGTGCTCGGAAGACGATTGGGACTCGTGGAAAAAGCTCACCGATAAGCTCGGTTCGAAGGTTCAACTCGTCGGCGACGACTTGTTTGTCACCAACACCGAGCGGTTGCAGCGTGGAATCGATGCCAAGATCGCTAACAGCATCTTGATCAAGGTGAATCAAATTGGCACTCTGACCGAGACGATCGAAGCCATCCAGCTGGCCCATCGCAACGGCTATACGAGTATTTCAAGTCACCGAAGCGGCGAGACTGAAGACTCGACGATTGCAGATTTGGCTGTTGCTTTGTCGACAGGTCAGATCAAGACTGGTTCGGCCTCGCGATCGGATCGGATGGCCAAGTACAATCAACTCTTGCGCATCGAAGAAGAGCTTGGCGAAGGAGCCCGCTATGCGGGGCCACTTTTCCGACGTAAATAACCTTTTTCCGTTTCCTGTACAAACCCGAAAGGCTGGTAACTCGTGCCCCGACGGACCGACATCCACAAGATTCTGTTGATCGGATCAGGCCCCATTGTTATTGGACAAGCCTGCGAGTTTGATTATTCGGGAACCCAGGCTTGCAAGGCCCTTCGCGAGGAGGGCTTTGAAGTCGTGCTGGTCAACAGCAATCCAGCAACGATCATGACCGACCCGGCGCTGGCCAATCGGACCTACATCGAGCCTCTGACATGGGAGTTCGTTGCCAAGGTGATCGATCGGGAACGTCCCGATGCGATTCTGCCAACTCTCGGCGGGCAAACGGCTTTGAATATCGCAATGGATTTGGCCAAGCACGGGGTCTTGGAAAAATACGGTTGCGAGATGATCGGTGCGAATCCTGAAGTGATCCATAAGGCCGAGGCGCGCGATGCGTTCAAGTTGGCGATGGAAAAGATCGGAATGGAGGTGTGCCGAGGGCACGTGGTTCATACGATCAGCGAGGCTCGCACAGCTCTCGCCGACGTCGGATTGCCGTGCGTCGTGCGCCCTAGTTTCACGATGGGAGGCAGCGGTTCAGCGATCGCTTACAACCGCGATGAATTCGATTCACTCGTACAAAACGGTTTGACCTTATCGCCCATCACCGAGGTTTTGATCGAGGAATCGATCATCGGCTGGAAAGAATACGAGATGGAGGTGATGCGCGACGCTGACGATAACGTCGTGATCATTTGCTCGATCGAGAATTTTGATCCCATGGGGGTTCACACCGGTGACTCGATCACTGTGGCTCCTGCCCAGACACTTACCGATAAAGAATACCAGCGAATGAGAGATGCCAGTCTGGCGATTATTCGCGAGATCGGTGTCGAGACCGGAGGATCGAATATTCAGTTTGCGATCCATCCAAAAAACGGACGGATGATCGTCATCGAAATGAACCCTCGAGTGAGTCGATCCAGCGCTTTGGCAAGTAAAGCGACCGGGTTTCCAATCGCCAAGATTGCTGCGAAACTCGCCGTCGGTTATCGCTTGTGGGAACTCAAAAACGATATTACCCAAAAAACCCAAGCTTGCTTCGAGCCGACGATCGACTACGTCGTTACCAAGATTCCTAGGTTTGCATTCGAAAAATTCCCCGAAGCCGATTCGACCCTCACCACGCAGATGAAGAGCGTGGGGGAAACGATGGCTATCGGTAGAACTTTCAAAGAATCCTTTCAAAAGGCCCTTCGAGGACTCGAAGTCGGTGCCTTCGGCTTTGGTTGCGATAGCAAGGATCTGTGGTACACCGATCGTCGACCGGACGAAGAAGAGATTCACAACAAGCTATCGAGGCCAAACGCGGATCGCGTTTGGTATCTGAGGTACGCTTTGCTCAGCGGCAAGAGCATCGAGGAGATTCATGCGATCACTGCCATCGACCCGTGGTTCCTGGATCAACTCGAACAGATTGTCGAGATGGAAAAATCCTTGCGCAGAACCGGTTCGCTGAGTCTGGCCAGCACCGACCAGATCCGCCAAGCCAAGCAAATGGGTTTTTCCGACCGCCAACTTGCGACTCTTCTTTCGAGCGATGACGAAGAGATGAGAGCTTGGAGACTCTCTCGAGGGATCAAGGCGACTTTCAAGTCGGTCGATACCTGCGCCGCGGAGTTCGAAGCCTATACGCCGTACTACTACAGCACCTATGAGAGCGAAGACGAAACTCCCCTGAAGCAGCCAGGCAAAAAGCGAGTCATGATCCTCGGTGGTGGACCAAACAGAATCGGGCAAGGTATCGAGTTTGACTATTGCTGCTGCCACGCAAGCTATGCCTTGCGACAAATCGGCATCGAGTCGATCATGGTCAATAGCAATCCAGAGACAGTCAGCACCGATTACGACACAAGCGATCTATTGTTCTTCGAGCCCCTGACGACCGAAGATGTACTGAACATCTACGATCGCATGCAACCCGATGGTGTGATTGTCCAGTTTGGAGGGCAGACCCCTCTAAATCTTGCAAGAGCCCTTGCCGATGCCGGTGTGCCGATTGTCGGTACGAGCGTCGAAACGATCGAAGATGCCGAGGACCGTGAGAAATTTCAGAAGCTCATCCATGAGCTCTCGCTCAAACAACCGGCCAACGGCATTGCCCGAACCATGGAGCAAGCTCGTTCGGAAGTTCAAAAGATCGGCTTTCCTTGCTTGGTCCGACCCAGCTTTGTTCTAGGCGGACGGGCGATGGAAATCTGCTACGATCATTCCCAATTCGAACGCTTTGTCGCCGAAGCTTTCGTTGTAGCCCAGGGCCAGCCGGTTCTTATCGATCGATTCCTTGAAGATGCCATCGAAGTCGATGTCGACGCGGTTTCTGATGGCCAAGACGTCGTCATCATGGGAATCATGGAGCACATCGAAGAAGCCGGAGTTCATTCGGGCGATTCGGCCTGCGTGATACCTTCGTTCACCCTGAGCCAGGAAGTTCTCGCAGAGATACGGCAATCGACAAAAGCCATGGCCCAGCGGCTTAGGGTCGTCGGGTTGATGAACGTGCAATTTGCGATCAAAAAAGAGGATGACGGCAACCAGCACGTCTATGTCCTGGAGGTTAATCCCAGAGCGAGTCGCACCGTTCCGTTCGTGGCCAAGGCCACCGGAGTCGCTGTTGCCAATATTGCGGCCAAGGTCATGGTTGGCAAGAAACTTAAGGAACTCGGTGTAACATCGGAACCTGTTCCCAAGAGCATATCGGTCAAAGAAGCGGTTTTTCCATTTAGAAAATTCGCTGGAGTCGATATCGTCCTGGGCCCGGAAATGCGTTCGACCGGCGAGGTGATGGGGATCAGCGACGATTTTGCGATCGCATTTACCAAGAGCCAGATCGCTGCCGGGACTGTTTTGCCAACGCAGGGGAACGTCTTTTTGAGCATTGCCTCAAGACAGCGTCAGGGGATCGATTGTTTAGCCAAGCAACTTCATGATATGGGTTACAAGTTGCTGGCCACGACTGGCACTGCCTTAGAGATCGAGAAGGCTGGGATTCCTGTCACACGGATAAAGAAGCTGGCAGAAGGGAACCCGAATCTCATCGACTATCTCAAGAACGACGATGTCAGTTTGATCATCAATACCCCCAATGGCAAAGGGGCTAGGACCGACGAAGGTCGTATTCGGGCCGCTTCGGTGCAGTATGGGGTCCCTTGTATAACGACTTTGTCTGCGGGCCGTGTGGCGGTGGAAGCCATGCTTGCGAGCCGAAACAAAGAAGTAGAAGTCCTCTCGCTCCAAGAGCGATTCGCATAGTTCGAGGATCGTCTCACTCGTCATTGTTCAACGGCTGTCCATTGTTCAACGGCTGTCTATTGTTCAACGGCTGTCTATTGTTCAACGGCTGTCCTCAGCCGTTTTCTTGCCGAGCTTGCGAGGCGAGTCTGAGAGTTCTTGGAAAGCAACGCCAAGCTAAAGCTTGTCGGAGAACGGTTGAGGACAACCGTTCAACACTGGACAACCGTTGAACACTGGACAGCCATGCATTGTTCAACGGCTGTCCTCAGCCGTTTTTGATGCCGAGCTTGCGAGGCGCGTCTGAGAGTTCTTGGAAAGCAACGCCAAGCTAAAGCTTGTCGGGGAACGGTTGGGGACAACCGTTGAACATTGGCCGTTGAACAAAAGTGTTCGACGATTGTCCTCAATCGTCTCTGTGCCGAGCTTGCGAGGCGCGTCTGAGAGTTCAGGAAAGCAACGCCAAGCTAAAGCTTGTCGGAGAACGGTTGAGGACAACCGTTGAACAATGGACAACCTTTGAACACTGGACAGCCACGCATTGTTCAACGGCTGTCCTCAGCCGTTTTCTTGCCGAGCTTGCGAGGCGCGTCTGAGGGTTCAGGAAAGCAACGCCAAGCTACGCTTGTCGGAGAACGGTTGAGGACAACCGTTCAACACTGGACAACCGTTCAACACTGGACAGCCGTTGAGCAATAAACCTACGGTTTGTCCATGATCGATTCAATCGAAACAGCCTCTCCAATCACCGCGACGCAATCGCCTTGTTGGGTTTTGCAAGGCGAACGCATGCATATGAGATAGCCATCCTTCGGTGAGAGGATCTCGATGGGCTGGCGGTCGGGGCGCTCTAAGAAATGGAGCCTGCCGACCGTCTGATCCACCGAAACCTTGGCTCCTAAATCCAAGCATACTTCGAAGATCCCCGATTCGGGTGCTAGCAGATAATTCCTAGCTTCGAGTGCTTGGGTCAAAATCGATGGTGCAAGCCCCATGGCCGCTCGAGTCAGAGCTGTGCCATCGAGCACCCAAGGTGCCTAAGTACATTGACTAGGCCATCGTGAGCGATCCGATGGACATTGGCAGGTATAGCCTCGCCTCCCCCGAGCTCCGTCGTTACGACTGTCTTGCCCTGATTCTCTGCTTCGACCGGTAGCAGTCCTGTGCCCGCGATATCGGTGTAAAGAAAGCAGAATTCTGTATTCCACGCGAGCATGGCATCGAGCATCGCTTGCCTTTGCATCGGATCGGAGACCACATGCATGTGCGAACAAGGTACGAATTCCATGCTGCGGCCACCTGAATGGATGTCGATCACAGCATCTGCAATTGGGAAAAGTTCATGAGTCAAATAGTGCGCTATTTGGCTCGTGACGGAACCTTCTGCGTCACCTGGAAAGGCTCGATTCAGGTTCATCCCATCGATGGGCGAGAGTCTCGTCGAGGCCAAAGCCGCTGGGAAGTTCAGCGATGGAATCAGGATCAGTCTTCCATGGACTTGCTCCTGCGAGATCGCTCGGGCGAGTTTCATGATCGCTATTTGACCTTGGTACTCATCTCCATGATTTCCACCGAGCACCAGCACCGTCGGTCCGGTTCCATGAGCGATGAGCGTCATTGGGATCATGACATTGGCCCAACCACCCAGGTTGTGAGAATATGGAACTCGCAGATAGCCTTGCTGTTTTCCCTGTCGTTGAAGATCAATCTCAGTACGAATCATAGATGCACCTCAAAAACCAATGGAACCAGTATCACAAATTCACAGCCATCATCATTCCCGAAGAAACCAAATTCTAAGTCGGTTCGCTTGGCGATACCAGCACCTGATCCTCATGGGATTCCTCGGAAGGTTTGGGCTCAAACCAACGATAGATGCTCGGCAGAACCAGCAAGGTTAGAATCGTTGAGGTGAAGAGTCCACCGATGACTACCGTTGCCAAGGGTCGCTGCACCTCGGCACCGGAACTGCTCGAGATTGCCATCGGAATAAAACCCAAGGCTCCGCAAGCAGCGGTCATGAACACGGGCCTTAGGCGATCCATCGCTCCTTGTATCACGGCATCGAGCGGATTCAATCCGTGGTGTCTAAGGTGCCGAATGTGTTCGATCAGCACGACTCCATTCATGACGGCAATCCCGAACAATGCGATGAAACCAACTCCTGCGGAGATCGAAAAGGGCATACCACGAAGCCACAGAGCGAGAATCCCACCTGTTGCTGCGATGGGTACGTTTAGGTAGATCAGCAGAGCGAGGCGAACGGAGTTGAACGTAACATAAAGCAAGGAAAAGATCAGTAAGAGAGCGACAGGTACAGCGATCGCAAGACGTTGCGAGGCCTCTTGGAGATTTTCGAATTGCCCCCCCCAGTGCAGGATGTAATTGGGCGGTAATTCGACGGACTGATCGACCATCCGCTGGGCTTCGGCCACAAAGCCACCCAAATCCCGGCCTTGTACGTTGCAACTGATGAGCAGCCTTCGGCGTATCGCATCACGGCTGATTTCGACGGGTCCATCGGAAACTTGGATATCGGCAACTTGAGAAATGGGGATTTGCCGACCTGCGGCGTCTTCGATTTTAAGCTGCGAGAGTTTTTCGACGTCGGTTCGCCATTCAGGGCTCAGTCGGACTTGCATCGGATATCGCCTTTGGCCTTCGAAGACCTGACCAACGACTTTTCCTCCAACACAAGCGACGGCATCGAGTACATCGCGAGCATGGATGCCGTAACGAGCTAGCGCATCGCGTCGAACGGTGACTCCGCAATACGAAAGGCCTGCGATTTGTTGTGCCGCAACATCTGCGGCACCGTCGACCCGAAGAAGGGCCTGGACGATCTCGTCTCCCTTGGATTTGAGTACCCCGAGGTCGTCTCCGTAGAGACTCAGTCCGATATCCGAACGGACCCCAGCGACGAGTTCTTGGACTCTCAATTCGATCGGCTGAGTGAAGCTAAAAGCATTGGCTGGAACTTCTTTTGCCAAGGCTTCTCTCATTTGTTTCACGAGGTCGTCTTTGGGGATGTTCACCGCCCCTTGTCTGAGCATCGGCGCAAAACAGAACTCACCGATGTCCTTGATCCGAATAGGCGTTCCGTCTCGGCTCTCTAAGACGACATTTCTTATGTCATCGAGCGATGTGACCAATCCTTGGCCTCGAACCAATTGTTGTTCGGCTCCATGGGCGATATAGCCACCTCCAGAGTTCCCGTTGTTTTCGTCCAAGGCTGTAAATACATCCGCCAGGGATATGCCGTAGTTTTGAAGCTTCGATGGGTCGGCCTGAATCTCATAGGTTTTGAGTTCACCTCCGAACGTGTTGACTTCGACGACTCCTTGGACACTTCGAAGTTGAAAAGCGATCTGCCAATCGAGAATCGATCGGAGTTCGTTGAGTGAATAATTAGAACCGGGTTTCCCCCGAACCTCAAACTGATAGATTTCGCTCATCCCCGTTGCGATAGGACCGAGTTCGGGGGTGCCCATACCGGGCGGGATATTTTCCCTGGCCCTTTGGAGTCGTTCGTTGATCTGATTTCGAGCCCAATAAATATCTGTTCCATCCTCGAAGGTGACCGTCACTGCGCTGAGTCCAAATCGGCTGATGGATCGAATCTCGTCAACCTTCGGAACTCCACTCATGGCGTTCTCGATAGGAAAGGTGATGAATTGTTCGACTTCCTCAGGGCCTAAAGAGGGTGAATTGGTGAGCACTTGAACCTGAACGTTGGTCAGATCCGGGACTGCATCTAGCGGTATCTGGCTTGCAGCGACAAATCCTAAGCCTAGGATCAAGAGCGACGCGATGATCACGATGAATCGGTTTTGCAACGACCATTGAATGATGGGGCTTACCATAGCGATGTTTTCCTCATGGATGCTCGTGGATTGGTTTGTTACTCTTCGCCGAGCAAATCAGCGAGCATCTTGGATTTCAGCACAAACGCTCCCTTGACCACAACCTGATCGGAAGGGTTTAGCCCTCGGAGTACCGCCGTTGTGCCTTGAGCTTTTTGTCCCATTTGTATGTCACGTCGCTCGAAATGCGTCCCTTCTTTGTGCACGAAAACGAACTTCTTTCCTTCGTGTTCCTGGATTGCATCTGTAGGTATTGTCAATGAGCTAGTGCTTTTGGCGCTTGGAATGATGACATTGACGAACATGCCTGGTTTAAGCAATCGATCGGGGTTTTGTGCGATGGCTCGAAGTGCGATCGTTCTGGTCTTTTCGTCCATGATCTCCCCCGTGTAGAAGACCGTTGCGTTGAAAGATTTGTCGGGCCAAGCCTCGTTGACGATCGATACATTTTGTTGCTCGAGGGACTTCAGAATCTTTGGTGTCAACGCCCAGGATTCGCAAGCTTGTTGCATCAACAGCCACGCGAGTATCGGCTTCTTTGACCGTTTGGTTGGCGAGTAGAATATCGGTTTGCATCTCGTATTCGATTTGTTCGATGCGAGCTTGGAACGTCGCTAAATCCGCATCGCGAGTCGACTGCGCGGTCAGTAAAAGCTTGCCGGAGACCGCACCGCTATCCCTAACGTTCTCCAGTCGTGATACATCCGCTTGCGATTTGAGATAACCGGCATAGGAGGCCAGCAGACGTTCGCGGTAGTCGCCCATGGTAAGCGTTCTGAAACGGCTTTCGATCTCTTGGATAGGGCGGCGTTGTCTGAGTTCCTCGATCAACTGACGGGTGTTATCGGCAATGCGAGTTTGAAGATCCCTCTTGACGATGGCGATCTCTCGCTGCAATCGAGCTTGGTAAAGATTGAGTTTGGCTTGGCCAATCTCTCGGCTATGAATGACGACTAACAAGTCATCGGCTTTCACGTTTTGGCCAAGCGTTACCGATACCTCGTCGACGGTACCTTCGACCATCGGGTAAATATGGGAAATGCGATCCTCGTTCAATGAAACCTTGCCGGTCAAGTTCACTTGAACCGATAGCGATTCTTCCTTTGGGGTTTGAAGTGTGATGCCGCTTGGTTTCCAGAGCTCCTCTGCCAGTTCGATTGAATTGGAATGCTTGGTTGCGTGTTCTGAGTTAGCGGATTGCTCTGTTCGTGAAACCGTCGGAGCTACAGCAATCTCGGTGGGATCGTGGCGGGCTGTGAATATCCACGCTGCACCGGCGCCCAAAACGGTCGTCAGCAACAAGAAAGGCCAAGCGCGTAGCGCGTGTTGAAAGGTGTTCATAAAAAATCGTGTATCGAAGAAAGCAAAGATCACCGCAGACCCCAGTGGGAGTCCGTTGAAAAAACGCAAAGAGGCTTTTTCAAACTACAGATACGCCGCGCAGTAACGGCAAGTCGAGAAAGAGGCTAAGCGGTCGCAATAAGCCGTTTGGATTTGATCGCGTCGATGCGACATATTCAAACCGAACGGCTCTGGTGAAGGCAATCCGTCAGACCTTATAACCGAGTCAAGAGAGTCAAAATTATCAAAATCAGCTTCCGATAACTCGAAAGGATCCGATAATTGGCTAAGCGATTTGCTGGAAAGATTTTCTTGAGGGATAGGACTGTTTGGAAACGCAAGGATAGATTGGCCATCGATCATCACAAGCCAGTGCAAGTGTAGTTTTGCAGTATTCTGTGATTCCTCATGGGGATAAAGTCGCAAGTGCAAGGCTAACTGATCGAGCTCGACGGCTGAGGGGTTTTCACCTTGATGGTGATGGAGGACGGGCCGAATTCCAGGGATCCCCAAAAACCAAACCAGCAAGACCAATGCCCGGATGAGCACGGTGCCAAGTTTTCGTCCGTTGGAGAACTGGATCGTCGTCATTAAGGGATCATGGTTTGAAGATCGAAAAGCCAACCCGATGGCCCTGATCTTGTATTGGTGTAAGCTTGAATGCTACTTTGCGTCGTCCTAAGTAGGTTATTCGGTCGGTTAATCCATGTCAATCATGTTGGGAATGTAAGCAAAAAAGGGCCAATTAACATGGAATATTCCGATGGTAACGCTCCGATCCCCTTGGACACGACCACCCGCTTGGCCATTGAAAGAACGAGGGTAGCCTACGAGCGAACCGTGATGGCGGCGATAAGAACCGCGACTTCGCTCATCACCTTTGGCTTTTCTGCTTACAAATTTTTTCAAATGGATCTATTTGATGGTCGCAATGCGCGACCCGAGTCCAAACCCACATCCTTGGGTCCCAAAGAGTTCGGGTTGACCCTTATCGCCTTGGGGCTCTTGGCACTGATGCTCGCGTGGTTAGAGTACCATCGAGATATCAAGACGCTTCGAAAAGAGTACCCGATGATGCCTCGTTCCAACATCGGGATCATCGCATGCTTGGTCGCCGTCGTTGGGGCTGGCCTTCTAGTGATCGTTTTGCTGAATGTGTAACAGTTGCCCGTTGAGTCGTCTTTTCAAAGCGGAACGGCGCAAGCCGTCCGGTGAACCTTGACCCTTCACCGGAGGGCTTGCGCCCAATCGCTTTCAAAAACCACTCGGCATGCGCCGAGATACACTCAAATCCAATCTTTCGTAAAATGACCAAAATGTCGAATTGACGGTATTGTGCCTGCGGCCCGGTGGCTAGTAACCCGACCCGTGAGGGAGGCATCGACAGTACACGGCCGATGGCTTCGCATGACGATCACTCGAGCGCTTCCTCGTTTACACTTCGGGTTACTGGGCCTGCGGCCCGGTGGCTAGTAACCGAACCGTGAGAGAGGCAGCGCTAGTACAAGGCCGATGGCTTCGCATGACAATCACTCGAGTGCTTCCTCGTTTACACTTCGGGTTACTGTGCCTGCGGCCCGGTGACCCATGACCCTTCACCGGATTGTCCATAGCCTAACCTGTGCATCGATCGTTTCAATAATCGACGTGACCTTCTTGGTCCTCTTTGCGTCGGTCTCGTATTTCCTGCATGACATCGACTAGGAGTTTTGCAAAGGTCGCCGTCGAGGCTTTGTAGTCTTTGGCTGCAATCTCTCGATCGGCAGCTTGGATACGACTCGCCAGAGATTCAAGATTGGGGCTGTGGGAGTTCTTTTCGAGCCATTGATAGAGTTCGTCGACCGCGTTTTTGAGATGATTAGCCAAGGGTGCCGATGGTTTGCATGTGTATTTTCTGTAAGGTGCTTTGCCGAAGCCTTTGGGTTGCGTCCCTGAGTTTTTGCTGACAGCCATCTTGATCCAACCGGTAATGAGTGCAACGAGTGCCGCGGCCGCTGCGAGGATCGCAAGTGGTAGTTGCTGCACCAGGGCAAGACTTGCCGCAGCCAACAAGCCGATGGCAGAGATGATACCAAAACTAGTTGGAAATCCAGGCGAGTTACGACTTGCGCCGCCGGCAAGGGCTCCGTTGGTCACACCAAAGTCCCTCTGGATTTCTCCAATGACCACAGTGATATTATCTGGACCTCCGCGAAAATTCGCTAAATCGACAAGGGCCTTGACCGCCGTCGCGGGATCTAAAAGCCCCAGCAGCAGTCCGATTTCTTCGTCGGCGATTTGCCCGCTAAGCCCGTCGCTGCAAAGTAAGAAACGATCCCCTTTGAGCAATGGAAAAGGGCCTTCGATATCGACTTGGACGTTCGGGCTAGGACCCAAAGATCGCGTGATCACATTTTTGGGGATCGAGCTATTGCGAATCATTTCTTCGCTGACTTCACCGGCCGATTGCATCTCCCAGACCAACGAGTGGTCGAAAGTCAATTGCTCGAATGTTTGTCCTCGCAAGCGATACACGCGGCTGTCGCCCACATGTGCGATCACTCCACCGATCGGCAGCAATACGATCGCACTGGTGGTCGTTCCCATGCTGCGAAATTCGGGATTGACCGTTCCTCGAAGATTGATCTCTCGGTTGGTTTCCTCAAAGGCTTTCACGATCGCTTCTGGGCAATCGAGCTTGGTATGAAGTTTCGAATAGTGATGAGGGATCAGTTCGACGCTAAGTCGGCTTGCAAGCTCGCCGGCCGCATGAGCACCCATTCCGTCGGCGACGATCAAAAGATCCCCTGCCCTTTGCCATTTCTCGCCATCGGTGGCAATAACAATCGCGAAGCTATCCTGATTGTTGGCACGACGCATACCGATATCGCTAAGGGCCTCAGCATAAACGACCGGCTTCCAGTTGCCCGGAGTTTCGTTTGCTGAGTCATCGTTTCGTGGGGAGCTAACGGTCAAGAGTGATTCCAAACGACGATTAAAATTTCAAGAAGCGGGTTTTTTCGAACTCAACAGGATACCCCAAGACCTGCAACATGGGTAGCAAACTAACCGTGGATAAAAGAGTTTCGCTCCCCCTCGAACCAGAACTTGGTCAAGATTGACGATTACCCCCTTGGTGGGGGCACTGCCGTGGGTCTGGGGACCGCAGTGCCGGGTAGTCTGCGTCGAATCGATCCGAATGCCTGCTGGGCGGCTGTGGCCATCTCCGACATGATTTCATCGATTCTATTGCGAAAAACGGCAAAAGCCCCCAACGCGGGAATGGCGATAAGCAACCCGGCAACGGTCGTAATCAGGGCCGAGTAAATCCCCGAGGCTAACTGGCCAGCACCGGCCGTACCCTGCGACAAAGCGACCTCTCGGAACGCCAAAATCATCCCTGCAACCGTACCGAGCAATCCGAGCATGGGGGCAAGATTCCCGATGACGCTCAGATACTCAAGCTTTCGATACATCCTTGCGGCTTGTTCGGCTAGCGCGTCTTCCAAAGATTTTTCAACTGCAGGCCAGCCGTATTCGATCTCGGCGATCCCACTGGCTAAAACGTAAGAGAGTGGGCAAGGTTGGTTGCGACACGCTTGATCGGCATCCTTGAGCTTACCCTGGGCAAGCAACTGCCTTACATTCTCATTCAAATCCGCAGGTAACAGATCCTTGCGTTTGAGTGTCAGCCATTGATCGATGATCAAGTAGACGGCAAGGATCGACATGAGGATCAGAGCGATCATGATGGCAACGCCCAGCGGACCACCGCTGAAGATGATTTCAAATACCGTGTCGTCAGAAGCATCGCTGGGTTTAGCCAAACCAGTGGGATTGCCTGGGCCACCTTCTGCAGGAGCTTGGGCCATGGCGTTTGGAGTTATCAAGGTGGCTAGAAAAGCTAGACCGATCTGTTGTCTATTGGCCTTCATCCAAACCTTGTTGTGTTTGCGTTGCATAAGTTGCCTTCTAGTTCCCACTAATTGGACAGACGCGCTGCGAGTTCCTGGTCGCCGATGTTCTTTGCTCCTTGGATCGCCTTTTGCAAAGCTCGGTTCCTAAGATGATAGCGATCTTCATGCAACGATGTGACACGCAACCATTCGGTTAGTGCAATCTTTGTTTGGCCTGCTTGATCCAACCTGTGTGCCAAAAGCATGCTCGGGCCAGCTTGCAAGGCCAAGGGCAATTGATCGCGAAGGGCCGTCCACTGGGCAAATCCTGTGGAGAAAACTTCTTCGGGGGCAGCCAATCTCCATAGCTGGGTCTTGGAATAGGATGCCATGAGCGAATCGCCGCTGGCGGCGATCGATTTGAGCTTCTCGATGGCAACCAGCCGGTGTTCACTTCCGAGTAACCAAGCTGCCCCGAGGAGCTGCATGGCTGGCGAATTGTTTTCGAGTCCTGCAAGTGCCTCTTGGGTCAATGCCGGAGTGGCTTGCGTAAGTTCATCGGTCCAAGGTACAGGGATACGGCTTAGAAGCAGCTCTGGCGATGTGTCTTGGGCAAGAATCTTGAAGATTCTGGCAGCAACTGCGTATTGCTCGAGAGCCACAGCCGAATCGATCATTTCAGCAACCACGACACGTTGTTGCCAACGGGGGATATCGGGCATCGCAAGGGCCGCTTGGCCTTGCTGCAACACCTCGCGAAATTTGTGTTGCACGAACAATTCGTGGACTTGTGCATAGGCCGGCGACTTCCAATTCGGCTCGATACCTGCGACAAGATCGCCTGGAAAGCTTGACGTACCATTTGCTCCAGGCTTGACGACCACAAGCTGATCGGCTTCCCAAGAAACCACGACCGCTTGGACTTCGATGAACGAACGAGGTTTCCATCGGTCGAGAGAGTTCTCGCCCGGTTCGCCCCAAATGACCTTGCTGGCTCCACCAAACTTCTCGACGGCTTGTCGGTAATATTCCGATTCGGGTGGGGCTACCGTGGGCTCTTGAGCCAATCCCAAACAAACGAGGCATCTGATTTGCAAGGCAAACAGCAAGGCAAGGGCTCCGTAGCGGTTTACGAAGCTGACTCTATGGATCACAATACACCGCCTTTGCAATCAGCATTCTTTGCACGCTTGTAGCTCGAGACACACATGCTCCAACTGATCCACTATCCGCATCCAACACTCCGGATTACCTCCAAGCCTTTGGCGCGAGTTGACGATTCACTGCGGGACTTGATCGAGCAGATGTTCGAAATCATGTACGAGCACCGAGGAGTAGGCCTGGCAGCCAATCAAGTGAATTTACCCTTGAGGCTCTTTATCGCCAATCCGACCGGGGAAAAAGATTCAGGGGAAGAATTGGTTTTTCTTAATCCGGTGATCCAAAAAGCCAGCGGTACGATCGAAGCCGACGAGGGTTGCCTCTCACTGCCAGGTTTGCATGGCACCGTCAAGCGGAACAAAACGGTACAAGTCAACGCTTACTCGATGGATGGCAAAGAGATCAATCTGAAAGTGGATGGTTTCCTTGCTCGAATCATCCAGCACGAAATCGATCACCTTGATGGAGTACTTTTCATTGATCGGATGTTTGATCAAGGAGCGATCTTAGCTGACGAGATCGCCCGTTTCGAGGCTCGCTTTGATAAACAACGCGAAGAGGGCCAAATTCCCGACGACTCCAAGCTTGATCAGCAGCGGCAGACCTGGCTAGACAAGTACTGCCGCTAGAAGCTTTTCACGTCGACGAGCTCTCTCGTTTGCCAATTACTTTTCGATCGGGGTTTCCTTGTCCCCGTTTCGAAGGAACGGCTTTCGAGCTTGCTTGCCCTCAACTGGGCTCAGTGGCCGAACCCAAATGTTCCTGAATCGGACCGGATCGCCGTGATCCTGCAACCCGATGGGCCCCTTGGCAGCGTGCTTCTTGTACTCGGGAGGACGATTGAAAGGAGTATCTCCCTTGAGTTCGAAGTGGTTCAGGATCAGGGCACCGTTGTGCACGGCGGTAATGTAAGCGGGCGATTTTAAGGAGCCATCATCGTTGAACCGTGGGGCAGTCCAGAAGATATCGTAAGTGTTCCACTCACCGGGCTTGCGCATCGCGTTGACAAGTGGTGGAGTCTGCTTGTAGATCGCTCCGGCTTGGCCATCGTGATAGGTTTTGTTGTCGTAGGAATCTAAAACTTGTAGCTCATATTTGTTCATCAAGAAAACGCCACTATTGCTGCGCCCTTGTCCGCTCCCTTTCGCAGGCGTTGCTGCAGACCATTCGATGTGGACTTGGCAATCTTCAAACTCATCGACACTGGTGATCGATCCTCGCCCGGCAACCAATGCATCCCCTTCGATCTTCCAAGTGTCTGCGTTCTTCCAGTGCGATTTGTCTTTTCCATTAAACAGGATCACAGCGTCCGAAGGTGGCTCGCTGTTGGTGGCACCCGGAGTAATGATGGCTGGTTCTTTCCATTCAATCCCGTTGAGATACTCTTGGGCCATCGTCTGGTACGCGCCAGCAGTGACGAACAACCAGGCCAGAGTGCAACCAAACCAACAGTGCATGCGTTTCATCTTCTAATGCTTCTTTACTCGATTTACAACAAGACGGGAAAGGAATGCGATCCTGGTAGCCAAGATCGCAACGACAAGTTTTCAGAATACCATGTCCCAGATGGTTTGCGAAGAATTGGGCCGGTTAAATCGACCTAGCTGCGTTACTAGCCCCGCAGGCGAACCGATGCCCAGCCCTTAAACCCTGGTTTTTTTGAGTTTTTTGCAATCGCAAGGGGGCTTTCATTCGTGGTATACTCTTAGGATTGGTTCGGTTGAATCGTTAGCTAATTGGCCGTAAGCCTGCGGAGATCGTCCATGAACCTGCTGTCCCTGATCCCCCGATTTCTCGCTGTGTTAGTATGCTTGCCAGCATTGCTTGTCGCTCAGTCTACAGATCGCCTCGGTAAAGACTTTCCCCATTTGGCGAAATCGCTTAACGAGGGAAACCCCGCAGCGATTAAGACCGCCTTTGAGCAGCTTTCGCCTCAAGACCGCCAGCGCGTTTTGACGGTCTTTCATGCCCAAAGGATTAGTCCCGTTGGTGTAAGCTCTGGTTCCTATGCACAACCAGCCAATCCGTCAGGAATCTTCAGCGGTCCTGCTGGCGAAGGTGGTGCGGCAGGAGGTGGTGCGGCAGGAGGTGGTGCCATCGCGAATTTCTCAGAACTTATGAACCTTATCGAAACGACCATCTCTCCAGATGGTTGGCAAAGTGCTGGCGGAACGGCGACGATGTCCCCGTTTCGACAAGGGGTTCGTATCACGACCGATGGGCTGATCGAACGGATTTCAAATGCCAAACAAAACGGTGCGCCGAAGCTCAAGGTGATCCCCGAAGAAATCGCCAAAGGTGGCCCCATCGCGGTGTCACTGGACGATCTTGGGCAATGGCAACAACCAACCGACCTTCGCTGGATCTCACTTGGAGCTCTCGATGAGCAGCTTCACATGCAAGTCCAACAAGGTACCCGCGGTAGTATCGCTTCGGAACTCCTCGGTGGGTTGTGCCGTATCGATTATCTTGCGTGGGACGCAAACAAGAACGATTGGCTCATCGGAGGCCCTGCAGGGAACCTTGCTGCGACCAAGCAGGGAGATTTGCTGCACCGGGAACTTAAGCTCCCTCCTGTTTTACTCGAAGACCTCTTAACCGTTGCACATCATGTTCTCCATGGACTTGGCGAATTTGGATGCTCGATCGACCCGGTACCTGAGCGACTCGTTGCCGCCTATCAATTGGCCAATGAAAAATCCTCTATACGTTTGCTAGCCCGCGATCCAGAGACCTGGATCGCCCAGTGGAAGCAAAAACTCGGCTTTCAAAAAGCCAACGTCGTTGGCATAGCCCAAGACTCCCCGACCGGTTATGCGTTGCTTATCGCCGATGCACACATGAAACGTCTGGCTTTTGGACTCGAACCGAGCGTAAGTGGACTTGCAAACTATTGGTTGGAATCCGAACGTCTCGGTTATGCCAAAGAGCAATCGATGGTCAGGTGGTGGTTTGCTATGTCCGACAGTCCAATCGCCTTTGATCCCCAAGAGCATATTTATCATTTTCAAGGTTCCAATGTCGCAGTGCTGAGCGAAACCCAAATGATGGGAGCCGATGGTACTCGGTTCGCCGCCCAACTCCCCGACCGCGCTGCAGATGCTTTTGCCAAAAATTTCACCGCAAAATTCCAGGCCTTGCAGCAAGCTTATCCGATTTACGGCAGGCTCCGTCATGTCTTTGACTTAGCCGTCGTCATGGAGATTATTCGAGCTCGACACGCAAGCGAAGAAAACTCGCAATCCGTCCACAAGCAATTCAAAGTTCTCGGCCAGGCAGCCTACATCCCCCATCTGGAAGTCGCTCCCACGCAAATCGATTCGATCGTCGCAACACGCAAACGCTCCGATGGAACCATCTCCGCGATCGTTAGCGGAGGGGTTTCGGTCGAACCCAAAGTCGTGCGGAATAAATTGAAGGTGTCCCCAGAGATCAAGAATCGAGTATCTTTGGAGATCTCCCCGGGTGACATCCAAGATCCCGAGTCCGACTTGGCCTTGGAAGACCGATTCTGGAAGTAAACTCAAAAAGCGGATCTGTTTGCATGCAAGGACGCATACCCGACTCGGGTTGGAATCATCGAGAAGCCGATCCAACCAACGACGCCTCCGAGGTGGATTCGGGAGAAGAAACCCAGTTCTTTTCCCTTGAAGAACTTGGGAGCGTCTACGCGAATGTCATCCAAGGTCATTCTCAGACGCTTGGTGTTGTAAGACCGTCGCAAGACAATCAAAACGCTCCGGATTTCCAAGGCAGTATCGCGATCCACGGAGAAACCGATGGGATCCCGGTGACAGTATCTTCAATCATCGAGTCCATTCTTTTTGTTGGGACTCGCGATGGACAGTCGGTGAGTCTTGAGCAGCTCAAGCTCGCGATGAAGGAGTTCTCAGAGGCCGAGATTCTCCAAGGTATCGAGCAACTCAATTCCCATCTTGAAGGCCAAAACAGTGCGGTTCGAGTATCGCAAGACCAAGATGGATTCCGACTGGCAATCACGTCTGACTTAGATGCAGTCATCGATGGGCTTAAATGGGGAGCCCCCAAGGAGTCGGTGCTTTCTCAAGGGGCGATCGATTGCCTTTCACTGGTTGCCTATCAACCTGGAATCGATCGTCAGCAGATGGAAAGCCAGCTTGGCCAGGGGATCGGAGCCATCTTGTCCCAGCTCCAGCGTCGAGGGCTCATCCGAATCGAGGAAAACGGTTTTTACACGACCGAGCGATTCTTGGAGATCGCAGGTATCGGGTCGCTCGATGAATTGCCCAAAGCAGATGATCTGTAAGCTTGACTGAGCTCCCTTCAGGAAAAAATCCTGCGGAATTTTGATGCTTTGCAAGTCATAATCTCCCATCCTGGGTTAAAGACAAATAGCAGGTAAGGATTTTCGGGGTCGGAGTCGTATGAGATTGGACTCCGACTTGATTTGAGCTGGCCGGGACGCGGGAGCGCAAGCTGTGGTCGACGAATCGATGAAAAACGCAATGAGGCAATGGACGATCGCTCAGCCGCTCGTTTCGAGCTTTGTCAGTGCGATGGTTCGCGATTACTGAGCGCGCGATGACCTGATGCAGGACATCGCCATCGCGGTCTTGGAGTCCTTTGACCGTTACGACCCTTCGCAGCCTTTTGCAGCCTGGGCCATTGGTGTCGCACGCAATCAAGTCCGCCTGTACTTTCGAACCCTGCACCGAGATCGCCTACGTTTCTCCGATTCGATCATCGATCTGCTTTCCGAGGACTTCTCAAAGATATCAACATCCGAATTGCACCGTTTGGAGCATCTGCAAACTTGTGTAGATAAGCTCGATGCGAGGGCTAAGGAGTTGTGCCAGGCTCGTTACAGTGAGAACCAAAAGCCGGCTCAGATCGCTCAGTGGCTCGGCGGGTCGCCCAACGGTGTAGCCAAAGCTCTTCAGCGGATCCGCGAGCAGCTCAAAGATTGCATTCAGAGGCATGTTCAACTCGATGGAGGCTCGCTGTGAATCCTAATGATCTTGAGCTTATCCATCGTTACCTCGATGGCCAAATCACCGAAACTGAGCTTCAGGTATTCGAGCATAGCTTGAAAGACTCCAATGAGTTACGGCAGGAGTTTGTCCAAGCTACATTGCTTGACGAAAGCCTCCGTCATGCATTGGGTAAGGTTGTAAATGAGGGTCCCAAAAACGAATCGGTAAGCCTTGCTGAATCGCAAGTTGGTTTTTCAAAGGGGGCCATTCGATGGCGGTCGGTCGTAGTCGTCCTGGCGACATCGATCCTTTTGCTGATGGGTTTATTTCTGCTGTCGAACCGCAATCAACTCAGTGCCTCTGAAGAGTTTAGCAGGATGCTCAAATCTCTTTCTAAGGGGGATAGGCTCTACCGTATCGATGTCGAGCAGGTGGTGTTGCCTAGCAAAAAGCAAATGGACAAGTACGATCGCACACGCCCGCCCAAGCCGACTCTCGAGGGTGCAAAACTCTACGTACGCGGGTTGGATCAATTCGTTCTGATGCGGTTCGTCGATGATGCCTTGCGGTTTGTCACAGGGAGTGACGGTCAAATCGGCTGGGCAATCGCTCCGAGTGGCCCGGTGCGTATCAGCAGTGACACTCAGCGATTCAATCGAGACCTGCCAGGTCATGAGCACTCGATTCCGCTTGGGAATCTATCGCAAGGCTTAGAGCGGATTCAAAAGGCTTATGCGGTTCAGATTGTAGCGGCCGCATCGAACGAGCAGTTCGAGGAGCAAGAAGCGATGCTTATCGCCACCAAAAAATCAGGCGAGCGGGGGCCAAAACGAATCGAGATCCAATACGGCAAGCAAAGTGGTCGAATCGCGCAATTTCGATTCGTCGAAATGCCTTACGGTCCTGAAAGACTCACGGTCCGATTGATTCTCCTGGATGAGCTTTCGTTACCGGATAACTTTTTTAGCCACGCTTATCACCACCCTTCTGATCAAGACGTTATCGATGAGGATACCGAGCAGAAATGACTAGCAAATCGATTTGGATGACTGGCCTGCAATACCAGCGCAGGCGCCCCCTACTGGCAGGTGTTTCGCTTGTCCTATTGCTGGCAACTTGGTTCGTCGCATCGTTGGTCCTGTCTTCGATCGCGCAGGATCCGAATAAACCAAAGCCGACGGGTAAAATTCGAAAGCCTTCGATGGCAGATACGATTCGTGCGAATATTTATGCCGACAATTGGTTCATGCTTTACATCAATGGCGAAGTGACCGTCGTCGACTCGATCAAATTCATTCCCCATAACGTCATCAGCGTGGATTTGCTCCCGAGTTATCCGATGACGATCGCAGTGATGGCACGCGACAACGCAGATCCCAAAACTGGAATGGAGTATGCCAACACCAACATCGGTGATGGAGGATTTATCCTTAAGTTTGCAGACGGAACCATCACCGATGCAACTTGGAAAGCCAAAGCCTTCTCGACAGGACCGGTCGGTGGGGACACCAAGAATCCACGCGTCGAGAATTCACCTTTGCCAGAGAATTGGTTCGCGGTCGACTATGACGATAGTTCGTGGCCAAAAGCCAAAGAATACAGTGAAGAAGAGGTTAAACCAAAGCAACCCTACTACGACAACGATTTCCAAGGAGCCAAGTTCATTTGGTCGGATGACGTTAAGCTCGATAATCTGGTGCTGTTCCGCAAACGCGTCGATGCAGCACCCGACGGAAAAGAACGCATGGACTTTACCAATCTCAACAACGTCGTTCCTGAGCAACCACCGCGAGGTGACAGGCGCGGCCCCCCTAAGTAGGTTTTTCTTTTCTGTTGGTTTTCGCCAAACACCGATTCGATTTTCTGGAGTCCTGCGGGCATGTTCAAGATTTTAAAAAGATCCCGGATGCGACCGGTCGTGTTTTCAATCGCAGCCATCTGCTTTTCATCCTTATTGCTCGCGCAGGATCCGGCGAAACCTCGTAGAAACGATAAGCCAAACCCCAACAACAATCCAAACCGAAAGAGTGCTGATGGCAAATATGAATTCGATAAATACCGACCAGGTTGGGAAAAACCGATTCATCAATTGCTTATCGATCACGGAGTCCAAATCGTATTCCATGGTCATGATCACATTTTTGCCAAGCAGGATCTTGACGGAATCGTTTATCAGGAAGTTCCTCAGCCAAGCCACTCCCGACTTGGGAACACTCGCACCGCAGCCGAGTATGGATACCTTAGCGGTGAGATTCAGCCGAGTTCCGGACATATTCGCATCCGAGTTTCTCCGGAGCAAAGCCGAGTCGACTACGTTCGCTCTTACTTGCCCAAAGACGAAGACGCTCGTCGACGCAATGGCGAGGTCAGCTACACCTACGAAGTTCATCCGAAGTAGTATGCAACACCCAGTCGAAGGTATGTTATCTATGCGCCGAATTCTTTCCATACTCTTCCTCGCTCTGCTTTGTTGTGGACGGATTCGAGCCGACGAGAGACCCAACATCGTACTGATGCTCTCGGACGATCAGGGCTGGGATGGCTTATCGGTTCCTATGCATCCAGAAGTCCCAGCTTCCAAAGGACAGCTCTTTTACACTCCGAACCTTGAACGCCTCGCTGCTCGAGGCATGCGTTTCTCAAACGCTTATTGCCCTGCCCCGGTATGCTCACCGACGAGGATTAGTTTGCAAACCGGCAAGAGTCCTGCGCAGTTGCACTGGACCAAAGCGGCACCTGCAGAAACAGGGCAGAAACTCATTGAACCTAGGCTCATCAAAAGCATCGCTGCTTCGGAGACCACCATCGGTGAGATGCTTCGAGGTGCCGGTTACGCGACGGCCCATTATGGAAAGTGGCACATCAGTGGAGGTGGCCCCGGTGAACATGGTTACGACGAGCACGATGGGGATACAGGCAACGAACAAGCCTTCAAGTTTCAGGATCCCAATCCAGTCGACATCTTCGGCATGGCCCAGAGGGCTGAGGAGTTCATGCAAAAGAGCATGAAAGCAGGTAAGCCTTTTTATATCCAGCTTTCTTGGAATGCACTTCATGCAAGCGAGAACGCCAATAAGGCTACGCTTGCCAAATATCAAGCCAAGATGTCTGGAGAGAACGAAAAACGAATCACCACGGCCGCTATCACCGAAGATCTCGATACCGGAGTAGGCAAAGTCATCGATTCGATTGATCGGCTCGGATTAGCCAAGAACACCATCATCATTTATATGTCCGATAACGGTTCGGGAGGCGGAGGTGGTGGCGGCCAAGCTGGTGGAAGACGTTCCGGACTGCACGGTGGCAAAGGTGGGGTTTGGGAAGGAGGAATTCGAATCCCGTTTATCATCGCAGGGCCAGGCGTTGAGGCCAACTCGTGGAGTCATACTCCGATTGTCGGCTATGATTTATTCCCAACCTTCTGCCAATGGTCTCGAATCGATCGCTCGAAACTTCCCGCTCGCATCGAAGGAGGAAGCATCGCCGAGATCGTAAGCAACGGTGGAAACGGGAGCGTGCAGAGACCCAACGAGGGACTTGTATTTCACTTTCCCCATTACCAAGGTGAAGGTGGTCCGCAATCCTCGATTCGTGTTGGCGATTGGAAGCTAATCCACTTCTACGAAGATGGAAGAGAGGAACTCTACAACCTCAAAGACGATTTGAGCGAACGCAAAAATTTGGCCAATCAAGCGACTTCCCAAGCTCAGGATTTGCATCAACGGCTCGAAAAGTATCTGGCCCAAGTCAATGCGCAATTCCCAACGAAAAACCCCGATTTCAATCCCAACAACCCACCCGAACCGCGCAAACGAGGTGGGAAGAACAACAAGGCTCCTGCGAAGCCGGGTGCTTTTTAATCCCTAAAACACGATCGACTCTAAACCCATACGAAGAGTAGGAATGATGAGAACAAGAAACGCTAAAACCTCAGCTTTTTTAGTCGCTGCGCTTGCTGGCTGCGTCATGTTCGCAGGTTACGGTGCTGCACATGAAGGAGGACACGGTCCGTCTGGCTCGGTCGCTCCAAGCAAGTCGACATGGACGATCGCAAAGACCGGTCGGCACTTCCACGGTAGTTTCCTTTCTGCCGACGAGAGCATTTCCAAGTTTGAGACCGGTGGCGGAAAGGTGTTGGAGGTTCCACGAGCGGATCTGATCCAAGCCGATAGCAAATGGATCACCGACCGACTGGAAGACATTCGAAAGATCAACGAGAGCAAATCCGTCCGCTTCGTGAAAATCGAAGTAGAACCGGTCCTGGATCCAACTGCGGAATTTTTCGCAGCCGAGGATGCTCCAGCGATGCATGAACATTTTAAGCCCTTCGAAAAGACGCTTGGACTCAGATGGGATAGCGACTTTTTCTATGTCGAATCCAACGGTATTCCTGACCATCAGATGATGGTTGGCATCACCGCTTGGCAGCAACAAGTCCCCTTGCCTCAAGCTTACACAGGCCGCAATGCGTGGCGTATTCCCTTGCATCCCAAACCGGCTCAAAAGCCGATGTCGGCCAAAGATAATTTTTTCCAAGGTGCCATCGCTCTTGCGGTCAACGGTGTTCCGATTTTCAATCCAATCAAGAACGATGGCAAGACCGATACGCTTCTGGCAGGGGAACTCGATCAGTGGGGGGGCCACTGCGGTCGAGCCGATGACTACCACTATCATATAGCTCCGATCCATCTGGAACCTATTGTTGGTAAAGGCAAGCCGATAGCTTATGCCCTCGATGGATATCCCATTTACGGTTATCAAGATGCGCAAGACAACCAACCCTTGGATTGGATGAATGGTCACAAGGATCAGCAGGGAAATTACCATTAT
Source organism: Planctomycetaceae bacterium (assembly GCA_021298315.1). Lineage (GTDB taxonomy): Bacteria > Planctomycetota > Planctomycetia > Pirellulales > Pirellulaceae > JBKCUI01. The sequence goes on along the minus strand of JAJTFC010000045.1, from coordinate 49,367 downwards.
CACGCCACTAAGAAGTACCCTTACATCAATGGTGGATTCTACGGTCAGGTTGTCGAGCGCGATGGCCAAGTGGATCCTCAGCCTAGGGCCGAGAGTCCAAGACCCGCTTTACCACCCATGCGAGGAGCCAAAATCGTAGGTTTAGAAGAGACCGCACCGAAGAGTTTTCAGTTGACCTACGAGGTCTCAGGACGCAAAGGCTACGTGCGGTATAAACTGCAAGACAATGGCGCGGTCGCATTCGAGTTTCAAGATCCCAACGGCAAATTGACCAAGGAGAACTACCAAAATAGGGGCGGTCGACGGGGTGGCGGCCCAGGTGCTCAGCCTCCGCCACGCAATGACAGGCCACCACGCGATGGTCAGCCTCCACGCGAAAATCGACCTCCACGCGATGCTCAGCCACCGAAAGAACCGAATAATTCAACGTCTGATCGTGCGAAAGTTCAAGCGGGAACGATCAAGGTTGCCAGCGGTTCGTTGGATGGTCGAGGGATGCTCGTGAAGGATTGCACCTGCGATGGTTCGGGACAATCCCCTGCGGTAGCTTGGGAAAATCTTCCTGAGGGAACTAAGTCGATCGCCGTGTCACTATGGCATGAGGCTCCCGATCAACAGAAGTCTTATTGGCTCGTTTACAATGTACCAGCGACTGCAACTGGGATAGGACAAAACAAGAAGCCTGAAGGGACGCTTGGGCTAAATGACAAAAAACGCAACGAATACGATCCGATGTGCTCGAAAGGGCCTGGCGTTAAAACCTACCACATCACTGTTTATGCACTATCGAAGAATCTCGATCTGCCTGCCAAAGAGGTTGATCGCAAACGATTGCTCGAAGCGATCAAGGATTGCAAACTGGCCGAAGGTACGCTCGATTACCAATATGAACGCCCCAAGCAGTAGAGTGGGTCATTCAAGACCAAGGCTGCCGATGATTGCGCAGGTACCTTGCAAAGCCGCGTGCAACGAACGTTCACGCTCTCGCGGTAGTCCATCAAGGGCCCAGCATTCGGCTTCGTAGGTAAGTCGATGCACAGCGTTTTCGACCCACAAGCGGTGTTCTTCGATACCATTTTGAAGCAGCGAACTGAGCTGGATACAACCGGGAGCTAGAACCCTGCGGGGGCCTTTGGGGCCATCGGGGGTCACGACAAGACTGCTGTTTTGATGCTCCTTTCGGTACTGAAGGATCGCCTTGAGTCCGCCTTTGGTCGATGATCCACGGACGGTATGGTATGCAAAATCCTGCGCCATCCAATCAAGCCAATTCGCGTCTCGATGCTGACTTACAAGAAGGGTCATTCCATGGCGACTTCGGGTGACGAATGGCAGGAGTATATTTTCGTGCCAAAAAATATAGATCGCCGGCGACGTGAATCGATCGGTCGTCACATCGGTATCGTCTAAGTAATCGGCCACGCGAGCATCGAGGGTTCTGACCAATCCTTTGATCAAAAACCCTAAAAGGAAAGCTGCTGGACGTAGGATGTTCTGATTCACTGTGCGTTTAAGCGAAATCGATTTTCACTCTTCCTTGGAACACTTCAACTGCCGGCCCAGTCATGAATACGTGATTGGTGATTTCGTCCCAACGCAGGGTTAGGTCGCCACCGGTAAGGTGATTGAGGATGGTGCGATCGGTTCTTTCGGTCAGAACCCCCGCGACGCACACGGCGCTGGCCCCAGTACCACAAGCCCAAGTCTCCCCAGATCCGCGTTCCCAAGTACGCTGACGTACTTCGCCTCTCGCAAGGATCTCGACAAACTCCACGTTGGTGCGTTTCGGAAAACGCTCATCGTTTTCAATCAAAGGACCGATTCCCAAAACCAGTTCGTCGGTCAATTCAGGCACGAAGATCACGCAGTGGGGATTGCCCATCGAGACGCAGGTTCCAAAAAGCGTATGGCCTTTGTAGTCTAAGCGGTGGTTGACGACCGCTTCATTGGGATTACCGAGCGTCGTAGGAATCTGGCTTGCAAGCAACCTCGGTTCCCCCATGTCGACGGTAACTTGGTTGACCTTACCGTCCTGTACGTTCAAATCCAAGGAGAGAACTCCCGCACCGGTTTCAATCGATAGTTTTGGCTTTCGAGCGATCCCCGAATCGTGAACGAACTTGGCGACACACCGGATCCCGTTTCCACACATTTCCGACTCGCTTCCGTCAGCGTTGAACATGCGCATGCGAGCGTCCGCTTGGGTCGAGGGAAGGATCAGGATCACGCCGTCGCCACCAATTCCAAAGCGACGGTGCGATAGTTCGATTGCAAGTCGTTCTAGATCATTCGGCAGTGTCTGCGAGAAGCCTTCGATGTACACATAATCATTCCCGGCCCCATGCATTTTCGTGAACGCTAGTTCCTTCACGGCAAGCCCTTTGTATTGAATGGTAGTTTGGAAAGTCAGACCTCATCGGAGAGTTCCGACGGGCGGTCGGTATTATGATAAGATTGCGCTCAGATTCCTAGACGAACTCGTGCTCGGATGCCGGGAGTTGCTACGCGCATTGACGTTGACACTCCTAAGCAATTGCATCATTGCGAGTGCTAAACTCCTTTCGAGCACGAGCACCGTTTCACTGAGCACGAGCACGAGGCAGCCAGACCCAAAAAAAGAAACGCCGCAAGCGGGGCCTACGGCGTTCTAGGAGGGGTTTTTGAAAGCGGTTGGGCGCAAGCCGTACGGTGAAGGTTCACCGGGCGGCTTGCGCCGTTCCGCTTTGAGAGACGACTCAACGGGCAGCTTTGGCTGCTCGGCTATCAATTGCCGAATACTAGGAAATGCAACTTCATCAAATGTCGATTTGACGGTGTAAGCCTTTAGCCTACGACTTCCTTGATCTTTTGGAGGAAGTGGTCGCCACCGTCTTTGCTGAGTTCTTTGGCGTGCTTTTCAGCCTTCTTGACATCGGTGTATTCGAACACAGCAACTCGCTTGAGATGTTGATTGAAAACACCCCAGTAGAGTTTTACGCGAGGTTCAGCGGCGGACTTTCTGGTTCGTTTTGGTTTGGTTTCGACAGTGGCTTCCGTGGTCGTCGTATCGGCTTCCGTGGCCTTCTTCGTCTTCTTTGAGTTAGTCGCACTAGGCATGCTGGGAGGCTCCGTTAAAAAATAAGGAAGAAAGCAATACAAATTTGCGCCAGAGAAAAGGGCTCCCGCTACCGCATTAACGGTCGTTTTAGGGTTGTGTTCCGCTGAGGCAACCATGAATTATAGCCGGCCTGGGCCTGTCGCGATACGGTTTATTTGGAACTTGTTAAGAGATTCCAGTCGCGAAAGCTAGCAAAACCCAGGGGTTTTGGGCCTTTCTACCCATACAGGGGGGATTGTTTTATCAGCCCTGGACCTGGAAGAACTTCTCGAAGATGGCAACACCGATGTCATTGAGTTTGGACTGGAAATCATCGATAAACTCGTGCAGACCATTGTCCATGACTTCCTCAATGTCGAGAAACTCCAGTTCGGCTCTTAAGCGTCCTAGCAATTGCTCAGGGCGATTGCTGTAATTGCCTTGGGTGCCTCCTGTGATCTGCAGCACCGACTGTTCGGCTCGTGAAATGCAGAACCTCACGGCGCGAGGAAAATCCCGATCGAGTAACAAAAAGGCGGCCACGGAGTTCGGTGAGAGCCTTCCAAATTTACGCCTGTACATTTCAAGAGCACTGGCGCTCTTGAGGAGCATTCCCCACTGGCTGATGTCCAGCGATGTTCCTACGTCTTGGACACTCGGCAGAAGCAAAAAATATTTCACGTCCAGAATCCGCGAGGTCTTATCCGCCCGTTCGAGCATGGCCCCGAGCACCTTCGATCAGATAGCCAAATTGGCGAACTTTCGCAAAAAACTCAAATGGGGACTCGACGGCTTGGGTGTCGTTGCGGCTTTCGCGAACGAAAAGATAGAACTTGTTGAGTTCTTCCCAGATCGGGCTACTGAGCATTTCGCGGCTCTGCCTTGCGTTTTCGCGGGCGAACTGCAAACAGGAAAGGATCGAGTTGGGATTGGTTTCGTCGAAGGTCAGAAAGCGGATCACATCCTCCTGTGTCACTCTAGGATAACTCTCAAAGAACCCTTCTTGGTCGCCCGTTGTGTAGATTAGGGCTTCCCATTGATGATCGATTTGGTCACCCAAACCAAGAGTGAGGTTCAATGTCACATCGATAAAACGAGCGACGTTCTCGGCTCGCTCGGTGTATCGTCGCATCCAAAAAATGGAGTCGGCTACGCGTGAGAGCATGATGCTTGGAATCTCCCTTGAATGCTCGGACTCTTCAAAACCATCCGCTCTGTATTTGCTCTTTGATTTAGCATGTTCGCATCACCCAAGTATCCTTGCTGCCACCCCCTTGGGAGGAATTGACTACCAACGAGCCTTTGACCAAAGCGACACGGGTCAATCCGCCTGGAACGATGTAAATGTCTTCGCCGTAGAGGATGTAGGGTCTAAGATCCACATGCCGGCCCTCGAGGGTATCTCCGCATAGTGTCGGAACCGTCGAGAGTGCAAGCATCGGCTGGGCAACGTAATTTCTAGGATTGCTTTGTATTTGCTCTTTGCAAGTCGCCAGTTGCTCTTTGGTGGCTCGGGGGCCAAGCACGATTCCATAGCCGCCTGATTCGTTGGCGGGCTTGACGACCAGTTCGTGGATATGATCCAAGACGTACTGGCACTCTTTGGGATCGGCGCACATGTAAGTCGGAACATTCGGTAGGATGATCGATTCCCCGAGATAAAACTCAATCATCTTAGGCACGTACGCATAAACGGCTTTGTCGTCGGCCACGCCTGTGCCCGGAGCATTGACCAAGGCGACTTTGCCTTGGCGGTACACATCCATAAGCCCACGGACGCCCAGGGTTGAGTCGGGACGAAGCACGCTCGGGTCGAGAAAATCATCGTCGATCCTTCGATAGATGACATCGACTTTCTTGAGGCCTCTGGTCGTACGCATCCATACGTAGCCATCGCTGACTAACAAATCGGAGCCTTGAACCAACTCGACACCCATCTGCTGGGCAAGGAAACAGTGTTCAAAGTAGGCTGAGTTGTAGACGCCTGGGGTCAGTACGACCACATTGGGGTCTCTGGCCGATGCAGGTGCTACGTATTGAAGCATCTTCAATAACTGTTCCGGATACGTCTCGACCGGGAGAATGTTGCGGCCTTCGAACAACTGTGGAAAGGTTCGCTTCATCACTTCGCGGTTTTCGATCACGTAGGAGACTCCCGAAGGACACCTCAGATTGTCTTCGAGCACATAGATTTGGCCATCTGCGCCCCGAACCAAATCGGTACCGGTGATGTGGCACCAAATCCCTTTCGATGGGTTCATGCCATGGAGTTGCTTGAGATAGCCCTTGCTCGAGGCGATCATGTACTCGGGCATTACCCCTTGGCGGACAATGCGCTGTTGGTGGTACATGTCATCGATGAACATGTTCAACGCTCGAATGCGCTGCTTGAGTCCCTGTTCGATCGTTCTCCATTCGGCTTCGTGAATCACGCGTGGGATCAAATCAAAGGGCCAGATCTTTTCGGTGCCCGCTGCGTGCCCATAGACATTGAAGGTGATCCCCATGTTGAGCAACTCGTGATCGGCCGCCCGCTGGCGCTTTTGCAGTTCTCCTAATGGAAGCGATCCGAGACGATCGGCTAAGAATTCGACGCCCGGTCTGGGGGTCCCACCGGGTGCAAACATCTCGTCATAAAAGCCAACGCAGTCATAACCCGAGATAAGGTTTGATCGCGGCGGCTGGTTGCCACCTTGGAATTGTTGCATGATCGCCCCTGGATTGCCCAATTCGACTGCTTGGAATAAACGCTTGGTGCTTGGTTCGTCAGCAGTCTAGCGACGCCCAATGCTCCCTTAATGCTCAATCTCTGGGTAATTTATCAAGCAGAGAGTGTTGAGCGTTAAGTAAGCAAATGATGCGCCACAAGAGGCTACGGGGCCTCGAAACGGCTTGGCCATTGTCGATGATTTCTCCGAAATCATCGCTTTTGCATCAGAGTCACGCCGATGAGATCAAGCCGTTTTGAAACCCATCGATTGCTTGATGGAGTTGAGGAGTTCAACGGCGTGTTGGATTTCGGCTTTTTGCCGCACGGGCTCTTGGGGGATCTCACGCTCGATGGTCAAGGGTCCGCTGTAACCGATCTCCTTGAGAGTTTGCAGGTATAACCCGATGTCGACTTGCCCCTTGCCCAAGGGGACTTCGGCTCCCCAAGTTTTGCCAGGTTGGGAGCTCCAAGTGGCATCTTTGCAGTGAACACTTCGAACATACTTTCCGACCTTGCGCAGAGCTTCGATGGGCTCTCCGGTACCATAGAGGATCATGTTCGCAGGATCGAAATTGATGAATAAATTCGATCGCTGAGTGTCGGAGATAAACTGCAACAGAGCATCGGCGGTCTCTTGACCGGTTTCCAAGTGGATGGCTTGTTCGTTTTTGGCCGCATGATCGCATAGATTGCGAGTCACTTCGATCACCTCTGCGTAGTCTTTGCTCTTGGTGTCGTGCGGAACTACACCGATGTGCAGACCGACTACATCACAGCCCAAGAGACGTGCGAAATCGGCGATCTCTTTCATTTCTTTGAGCCGTGCTGCGCGAGTATCCGCAGGAACCAATCCGATGGTTCGCTCAACGGTTGGGATATCGGCGTAGCTTTCCCCATCGAAGCCACCAAAGACACATGTCAGTTCAATGCCGTAGTCATCGAGCTTCTTGAGAAACGCTTCGGCCGCCACAGGTGTTCGACCAGAAGCATGTGGAGTGTGCAATTGAATCGAAGGCACCCCTAGTTCGCGTGCAACATCTAAGTGAACCCCAAGTCCAGCATCGATGCTGGTAAATACGCCAATGGACCACGGTGCTAAAGGCATCTAGAAAACCTTTCAAGTTCAGACAATAAATCGTGAGGAGTTTCGGAGGGAGGACTTGGGGTTAAAACGAATCTTAGAGCATCCGCGAGCGAGCCATCGCGTCTTCAGCCATTCGGATAAAGCCCGTATCGCCAGTGCCTGCATAGGCGCGTTGGTAGGTGACGCTCAAGAGCGTGAAATTGAAGCCTTCGTTAGGCTCGATTTGGCAAGCCTTTTCAGCGTGTGCGACCGCCCGATGGTGTTCGCCCATACTTGTAAAGATACGCGCTAGGGTTAAGTGGCTAAGCACATGCTCGGGGGATTCTTCGAGGATACCTAAGAGCAAGTCGCGAGCCTCCTCGGCCTGCCCGGAATCTTTGAGTTTCTCTGCTTGGCTATAGCGTTCGTTGACGGTGCTCATGAGGCCCTTGAAGTAATGGAGCGTGAGTATTTCTTTGTTGAACTTGGACGCTAGTCGATCGGCAGAAAAGCGTTTCCTACCGGATAGCTCGCCGGCAATTGTAACGTCAGGAGAACAGCTTTGGAAACAGTATCCCGGCTTTATCCATGGCTTTGCCTATGGCAGTCGGGCCCCGAGACGGTAATATTTTCCGATCGCGAAGGAAAGGCGATTCTCCACCCAGTCCTTGCGCATGTTTTGTCTCTAGGATACCTCTGACGAAAGCTTGGATTCCCCATGGAAATTTGGCCTGCGATCGACCTGCTTGGGGGCAATTGCGTCCGGCTCAGGCAAGGAGATTACTCTCGAAATACCGTTTTTAGCCAACAGCCGAGTCTGATGGCCAAGGCTTGGTTTGATGCCGGCGCTGAGTTCCTCCACTGCGTCGATTTGGATGGGGCGAAATCTGGAAGCATCGTCAATCATCAAGCGGTTAGTGCAATTTTGGCCGTTGCCCGAGGCAAAACGGTGCAACTCGGCGGAGGTGTCCGGAGCGAAGACTCCATTCGAAAACTCTTTGCCTTGGGGCTCTCGCGATTGATCGTCGGAACCGCCGCACTGAAGGATCCTCGATGGTTCGGGCAAATGTGCCAAGAGTTCCCCGACCGGTTGGTTTTAGGGCTAGATGCTAAATCCGGGATGGTGGCCACCGAAGGCTGGTTGGATGTCTCGAAGACCCCCGCGACGCTTTTGATCGACCAAGTTGCCCAGCATACCGATCGGTGCGCAGCGGTCATTTACACCGACATCGAAAAAGACGGCATGATGGAAGGCCCGAATTTCCAGAGCCTGGCCGAAATTCAAAAGGCATCCCCCTTCCCCGTCATCGCATCGGGCGGAGTGACGACCCTTGAAGATCTCAAGCGGCTTGCCGACCAAGGAACTCACGGTGCGATCATCGGGCGGGCGCTGTACGAAGGGACGATCCGACTCGAAGATGCCCTTAGGATTAGCTAATTCGATAGTTCAGTAAAACATTTTTGCTTCAACCTAGCCTAAGGCTTGTTTCGTCGATTCGTTCTAAGGTACACTCAGGGGATAAGTGTTCGTTTGGCACTTAGTGGGAGTGCAGAAATTGCACAGGCGGTCCCGCGTTTTTTCCAATGGAAGATCGCCCCAAAAGATTGGGGCGAGTAAGACAACCTGGAGTTCGTCGAATGAAAAAAGTTGAAGCTGTTGTTCGCCACTTCAAACTTGAAGACGTCAAAAACGCGCTGACAGAGCGAGGGATCCACGGGATGACCGTCACAGAGGTTCGAGGTTTCGGACGTCAAAAGGGTCATACCGAAATCTATCGGGGTACTGAGTACGCCGTGGATTTTGTTCCTAAGGTCAAAATTGAAGTCGTGTGCTCTGATTCCAATCTTCAGTCGGTGATCGATATGATCGTCAAGACCGCGCAGACCGGGCAAATCGGAGATGGAAAGATCTTCGTTTCAACTCTGGAAAACGCGATCCGAATCCGCACTGGAGAGCAGGGAGAGGACGCGCTGTAGGGAGCTTTCTCAACCTCTAGCATTCGTCGAATAAGACTTGTCCTCTCTTCATCCCCAAGTCATTGAGTCGAGGCAACAGCTCGCCGAAGCGCGGCTCAAATCTGCGAATCTGCATGCGTCTGGAAATACCGGACCACAGGTCTGTCTTGCTTGGGCTGATTCGGTCGATGCCATTGTCCATCGGCTGCTTTCGGTCGCTTGCCAAGAAGAGAATGTGGATCCGACCAAGTTCGCCTTTTTGGCTTTAGGAGGATACGGGCGTCGGGACCTCGCCCCCTACTCCGACTTGGATCTGATGCTCCTGCATAACAACCTTCCGGAGAAAATTCTCCAGGGGTTGGCTAGAAAAGCCTCTCAAATGATCGGCGACACGGGGTTCCAACTCGGGTTCTCTGTGCGCACGCCCTTCCAGTGCCGGCAGTTGGCTTGGACGGATGCTCAAGTCTTAACGTCGCTGGTCGAAATGCGACTGGTCTATGGATCTGAGTCACTCTTTAATTCGTTCGAAAACTCCTTCAAAAATGGAGCCAAACTGCGGTGGCGTTCGCTTGCGGGGATGATCGAAAGGGAGCGGCTTGAGGAAAGGCAAAAGTATGGCGAGACGGAGTTTCTTCTGCATCCAAATGTCAAGCGATCTAGGGGGTGTTTGAGGGATGTTCAGATTGTTCGCTGGATCGGCTTTGTCTGTTTTGGCGAAAAAAGCCCCGAGCAGCTTCGGGATGTAGGCCTGCTTGCTGAAGAAGACTATGCTCCGATCCGCGATGGATACGATTACCTGCTGAATCTTAGGAATCAGTTGCATTTCATGGCTGGCAGAGGCTTGGATTCCCTGGATCGCTCTAAGCAAATGGAACTCGCCAAATGGATGGGATTCCAAGGTCACGAAGGAGTCCTGCCAGTCGAAGAATTCATGACGCAATTCTTCGAGATGACCAGCGAACTGCGATACAGTTCGGCCAACTTCGTCGGCATGGCTAGATCCCGTCTGACTCCGTTCGGCTTTCTCTACCGATTTTTAAGTCTTTCGGCTGGAAGGAATCTGCGTCTGGGGCTCAAAGAAGTCTGGGCGACCCGTAAAGGACTTGAGCGAATCAAAGACGATCCGGGCATGGTGCTCGAACTCATGCAAATTGCCAACAGGCACCAGCGTCGCATCGAGCACAAGACTTGGCGGACGATTCGCAAAGGGATGCTCAATCGTATCGATAAGCCTGTCGGACCCGAAGCGATCAGCAGATTCCTAGGGCTCATGAGCACCCCAGGACGACTTGGCGAAATTCTTCGTCGGTTGCACGAACTGCGAGTCCTTGAACAAATCATTCCGGCTGTTCGGCACACTCGCTCGTTGCTTCAATTCAACGAGTACCATAAATACACCGTCGATGCACACTGCATCAAAAGCGTCGAATGTGTCGAAGAGTTTGCTAAGCGAAACGATTTTCTCGGTGATCTGTATCGCAAGTCCAAACAGAAGCTCATCCTGCATTTAGCACTTCTGCTGCATGATCTTGGGAAAGGCTACGTCGAAGACCACTCGGAGGTAGGTTTGCGGATCGCCGATGAGACGTCGCATATTCTCGGGTTATCCGAAGCGGATCGCGAACTGATCTGCTTTTTGGTTCATCAGCATTTGATCATGACACTCACGGCATTCCGGTTCGATCTAACACAGCTCTCGACGATCGTCAAATTCGCGCAGCAAGTCGGATCCTTGGAAAGATTGCAATTGCTGACCCTCCTTTCCTGTGCCGACCTAGCTGCAGTCGGGCCCGGTGCGCTGAACGACTGGAAGCTCAATCTGATCCATCAACTCTACGATGCGACCGCCTCACAGTTGCAAACCGGTGAACCTCTCGAACACCAATCTTCGGCCAAAGAAAGCCATCGTAAGGCGGTCTTCGAACTTCTCTCTTCCGAAGAGAAAAAAAGCGAACTCTGGAGAGAAAGGGTCGCCGCGATACCTGCAACCTATCTGTTTCAAAGCAAGCCGCCTGAGTTGGTTACCGAACTGCGCCGCATCGATAGCCTTTCGGAAGAACATCCGGTCGAAGTTTGGGCGGAGTACTTGGCCGATCGCGACGCCACCGAATACATCGTCGCCGTGCACCCGAGTCGCACTGCGGGGTTGTTCCATCGTATCACCGGTGCGATGGCTAGTCAGCGACTGAGTATCTTGTCGGCGGAGATTCAGTCTCTGCCCGACAACGCAGCTTGGGATCGTTTTCTAGTCGATGATCCAGACTTCCAAGGTGCCCCGGTTCCGAGTCGACTCAATCAGGTTTGCCAAGCTATTGCCAAGTCCATTGAATCGCTCGAGACTGCTCCACCATCCTTCAAGCGGACTTGGAAGGGACAAGGTTCCGAGGAGTCTCAAGCAGCTAGACTCCAACCCGTTCAGGTTCGCTTCGATAACTCCAGCTCCGAGAACTTTACGATCATCACGATCTTCGCCTACGATCGCCTCGGATTGCTCTACGATATCTCCAAAATCCTCTTCGATTTTCAGCTTGATCTCCAGGTAGCCAAAGTCAGCACGCACCTGGATCAAGTGGTCGATGTGTTCTATGTGACCGATTCGGCTGGCAATAAGGATCCGTCCGATCCGTCCGATCTAGCGAAATTTCGCTTGTCTTTTTTCGATGAATGCGCGAATTCCTTCGGTTGCCTCTGGCAACTGTAAACAGCGAATGTAGCCTTCGGTGTCTGCCCGATAAGCCACTTTGGGCTGCGAGCCTTCGTCCAGATGCAAAAGCAACTTTGTCTGTCGAAGGGCTTCTGCGGGCAACTTCAATAATCGCTCGGCCCAGAACTGGCCCCGCTTTTCCAACTGCCCCCTTGGAACCAGCTCGTGCACCAGTCCCCAATCCAAGGCTTTTTGTGCCGAGAGTGGCTCACCCAAGAGACACATCTCCAAGGCCCGCGACTTACCGATGAGATTCGTCAATTGCGCAAGCCCATAACCTGGTGGCCAACCGAGTTTGATCTCCGGCATCCCAAACCGCGCATCGTGCGATGCCAAACGAAAATCAGCAGAGTAAGCCGCGACGCATCCACCACCCATCGCGTCCCCGTGCACCAATGCAATGACGATCTGAGGCAGACGCTCCCATGCTAGATACATCTCAGCTTGCCGCAAACTCAGTTCCCTAGCAAACTCCGGTGTAAAACCAGGCAATTCCTTGATGTCATCTCCCGCGCAAAATGACTCCCCTGCCCCTCGCAACAAGACCACTCGAAGCTGATCTTTGTGGCCAAGCAACCAGCGAACGAGTTTTTCTAAGTCGCTAGTCATCTCGGAATTGACCGCATTGAGCGACCCGGGCCGATTGAGAGTTACAGTAGCGACCGGGCCAGTTTGCTCGAACACAAGGGTCTTGAAAGATGGCAAAGCGCCTTCGTCAGCTATAAGGTTCATCGCCCTGGGCCCTTCCTGACTCTGCTTATCGAGATTCTCTATGAGACGATCGAGTTTGACTAAAGCTCTCGTGTGCTTACCGTACCCCAGTTGCCGATCACCACACCAAGCCGACACGTCAAAATGAATTCGCTTGCCGTCGATCGCAGTGACTCGGGCTTCTCCAAGAACCACGGAACCGATCCCTGCACCGCTGACATGCTGGATCTGAACATCGGTTCCGACCGACTCTTCTCCGGGGTCAAGAAAAGTTCGAAGAGCTTCCCGGGCGGCCCGCTCCATAAGCATGATCATATTCGGAGTCGAGAAAACCGTTGCCCTCGGATCGCCACCTAAGGTGATGACCATCGAGCTATCGACGTTCCAAATCAGTTCGCCGATAGCTCCGGGTTGCAATCCTGGTTTCATGCTTTGCGCTCAATCCTGAGGCTCAGTTCGATAGGACTAGTGATCTCCGTGACCGCCATGGTCGTGCCCGTGGAACGCAGGATGTTTTTTGTCTCCGCGAGCCAGCACATAAGCCATCAGGTCAAGAATCTCTTCCTTCGTCAATTTGTTGAGCAAGCCTTGAGGCATCGTCGAAACAGCCGAAACTTTTTGCCCGACTATCTCGTCTTTATCCAACACCGTCGGCTCTCCCTTGGCCAATGGATCGACCATCACCTTGATCGATTTGTCGCTTTCCTCGACGACCATCCCGGTGATGATCGCATCGGAATCCATCTGGAAGATTCTGGCCCGATACTTGTCCTCAATGTCTGCCGAAGGCATCAGCAAGGACTTCAGCACGTACTCGGCAGTCATCTTTTTGTCGTCGAGCTTAGTCAAATCAGGGCCGAACTCTTTGCCCTCGCCGCCGAGCTTATGACAACCCACGCAGCTAGCTGCTGCAAAAAGGCTATTACCAACCTCGTAGGATCGCCCTGCTTTGAGGTTCTTTAGTTCCCCTGCAATGTCCTCGATCTTCCACTCGGTATTGCGTCCGACGGACTTCAAGAGTTCATCGCGAATCTCCATCGGATTGGCGGCAAGATAAGCTTCCGGATCGCTGTTGTATTGCTCGAGGCTAGGTACAACGACAAGAACACCGAACATGCGTCTCCAGTGACCAGGATAGGTGCAAACGTAAGGATACATTCCTGGTTCCTTGGGTACCTCGAAACTCAGCGATTGGGATTCCCCTGGACCGATGAGCTTGCTCGCTAGGAGAACCTTATCGGATTTGGGAATAAAGCTACGCTCGCGGGCCTCGGGGTCCTGAGCCTCCGCGTCGGACTTCAAGCCGATCTCTTCGAGCGAGCCTGGCTTCAAGATCACAAAGTTGTGGGGCATGTTGTCGGTGTTTGCGAAACGAAACTCGACCGGCTTGCCCGCTTCGACAACGATCCTCTCTTTGTCGTAGATCATGCGCTCGACGACCGTTCCGATTGCGATCGTGCGAACATCCAGATTCTGCAAACGATCGGCAACCGCCTTGGCCAAATCCGCTGGCAGTTTGCTTGAGAGCGATTTAACCAACTCGACGGTTTCGGTCGCAGGACCACTGGTTCGAAGCTTTGCAGGTATCGAGCTGAGATAGCCGACCAAGTTATCGACCAAGCTCGGCAATTCCTTGGCATCCCAACTCGTATCGGGCAAGGTCCGAAGGATTTGGATCGCTGTGGTGCGTTGCCGATCGGATTTGATCAGTTTCGTCAGGTCTGCAAATTTTTCTTTATCGTATCCGGGGATGGCTGCAACGGCTTGGATGGCCAAGTCATGCAGCGTCTCGCCGGTACCACCTGCGGTGAGTCGATCGGCAGGGATCGGTTGTTTTTGAATCCCTGGGCCGCTCCAAGCGACACTCAGTCCGTCGCCCCCACCATTATCAAAATACGTGACCATGAGCTTATGCGGACCTGCGGTCAATTCGACAGCTCCCGAGCGTTCGGTCATTCCTTGGAGCCGATCGTTGTCGACCAAGAGTTTCTCGTCGATGTAGATTCGAGAGCCGTCATCGGAGGCGACGAAGAATGTGTACTTGCCGGCCTGTGGGATGATGATGTTGCCGGTGAAACGCAGAGCGAAATCGTCCGCTTGTTTTCGCTGAGGCACATTCATGACGATCTGAGGAACAATACCGCTATCGGTAGGCTTGATCGCTGCTAGCGTTTCCGCTGCGACGTTATCAGGCGCGGGATAGAAGTAGTCGACTTGGATACCTGCTTGTTGCAATCCGGTTCCCTTCGGTTCGGCTTCGAGCGACGAAGGCAGATCGAACATCAGGTTTCGTGCCGAGGCGAATAGGTTCTTCTTCAGCTCTGCGTTGGTGATCCCGGGGATCGCTTTGAGCAGATCTCGAAGGCTCTCTTTGCTGGATGATGCAGTGGCAAAGGGTGCATCCCCGTTGCCTTCGGCAGTGGCCCAAGCGGCATAGCCCAACTGCCGGGTCTCAGCCTGCTTGGCCTTGGTCGCAAGATTTTGAAGGGCTCCACGGTTCTTGCGAATTTCGTTGAGGGGTTGTTCGAGCAATAGCTCTTTTAAGCCCTTGAGCGCTTCGGTTTGTCCGGCTTGATCTCGATCCCCTACAAGCTTGAGGATCACAGGGATCGAGCTCTCCTTGCGCATCTCCGAAAGACCCTTGAGAGCTTCTCGAAGTGTTGCCGTCGATGCGCTGGTGCGATCGAGGATCGCTTGGTAAACCCGCTCCGCCTTGGGCAATTTTAGCAGTGCTTCAGGGCTGGCGTTCTTGAGCGCATACTCCATGGCAGCATCGGAAAGTTTCTTGTTCGACGCAATCGCATCTTGAAGACCTTGATCGATCTTGGCCCTCTGTTTTGCATAACGGATAACCGTATCGAGTTCGGGGTCTGTCGGACGCACGGACGCTTCAAAGATCGCTTCGATGGCATCGTAACCATCGAATTCAACTGCGGCTTTGACCGCTTCGGCGCGGACCAATGCCGCATCATCCTTGGCTGCCGTTAAGAGCACTGGCCCCCAGTCTTGGAGGCGTCCGGCCCAATGACCGAGAGTTCGTATGGCTGCAGCTCGAACGCGTGGCTCGGTGGCTTTATAGGTCTTGGCGACCCATGCGAGATCCGGTTTGCGATGTTCTTCGAGAACCCAGAGTCCTTCGAGAAGGGCTTGTGCATGCGCTGGGTTCGCAGGATCGAGTGTTTTCGACCAAGCGTTCAAAGCCGAGACAACGTCGTCAGCTTTTCGACTGCTGAGTTCCAGACGAGCCCGGTAGCGAGTGCCGTTCTCTTTAGCCATGAATGCTGAGAGAACCTCTGGAATCGGTTTACCCTTGAGCTTCATCGGTTTGAGCGGTTCTTTGCCTTCGGGCGTTACGCGGTAGATACGACCGTGCTGGTCATCGCGATTCGGATCCCGCATGTTGTGTTGCATGTGACCGATGATCGCATTTTGCCAGTCGGCAATGTACAGAGCACCATCACCGCCAACTTCGACATCGCTGGGACGAAAGTTCGGGTCACTCGATACGACGATCGGTTCAACTTCTTCGCAGGTGATATCCGCTCCGTTGTATTTGACTTCGTGTTGCAGAACACCGAGGAATCCAATGCAATTGCAGATCAAAAAGTTGCCTTGGTTCTTCTCTGGGAACAGGCTGCTTGAGAGGATCCCGGTGGCGGCCACAGGGCGCACACGCATCTTGAACCACTGCTTGTTTCCAATCCCTTTGCCGATGTTCACATACGAGCCAGTGCCGCTGGTGCCATCGTTGGCGAATTGGTAACCCCATTGGTCAAAGACATCGCCGTGGGGGTTCGGTCCGATCGGGAAGTGGAATTCCATTTCGAAGGTTCTTGGGTTGAACCGGTGTACACCGCTTTCGCCAGATCGAACCGTTTTGGTTGGGGTTTCCATCGCGGCGATGTTGAAGATACCCCGGGACCAGTAGAGCCAACCGTCGGGTCCGATGAGCATAGCGTTTGCCGAGTGGTGGGAGTCGGCGCTGCAGACACCTTGGAGCATACGGATCTTGAGGTCGGCTTTGTCATCGCCGTCGGTGTCTTTCAGGAACCATATCTCCGGCAAAGCGGCGACGAGCATGCCACCGTTCCAAAATTCGAAGCCGGTGACGCTGTTGAGTTCGTCTGCAAATGTGACACATCGGTCGGCAACGCCGTCCCCGTTGTCATCAGGCAAGCAGATGATTTTGTCGCGTCGGGGTTGGGTTGGATTCCAGTGCGGATAAGACGGCCATACCGAGGCAAAGAGACGTCCGTCGGGATCGACGGCCATTTGGACGGGGTTGATCAACTCGGGGAACATCTCTTCGCTCGCGAAGAGATTGACCTTCATGCCTTGAGCAACCTTCATTTTTCCGATCGCTTCTTCTCCACCGAGGTACTTGTGTTTGCCTTCTGGCAGTGCGCCTGGGATATTCGTTTTGACAGTCAATTCAGGGGGAAGGTTGTCGTCTTTGACATCGGATTCTTTGCCCTTGGCAACGGCCCATACTCTTTGGTCTCGGTTGGCGGTTTTGATGTCAAAGATTTCCATTTCCCGCATCATCACATCCGCGTTGGATTGGCCGAACCAAGCGAGTTTTGAGCGACCGCCGAAGACGTTGTAACCATCGACGACGCGGTAGCGACTAAACCAGTGATAGTTTTTGTCGAGAACTGCGTCTCGCAGTTTCTTGATCCCGGAGTTATCCAAGCGGAGCGATTCGTTAGGGAACAAGGCCTTGGCGATCACGGCCGAGACCGCTTGGTCTCCATTGTCCTCCAAGTGGATACCGTTCATCGTTAGAGGCTTTTGGCCTTTTGCCGATGCGTTAGCGTAGAGTTCTTTCGAGGGAGCGAAAATATCGACGAAGCTAACATTTTTCGCTTCGCACACTTCCCGCATGGCTTGGGTGTAGAGGGCAAGTTTCGCGTTGTTTTCTTGGCCGTTGGGAAGATTAGGATCTTTAAGATCTTCGTGGGCGATGGGCGAGAAGAAAACCAAGCGGGGTGGGGATTGGCCGTCGTATTTTTGGGCCAGCATCGCATCGATGGTTTCCGCTAGGTCTTTTTTAAAGCCTTCGAGGGCACCCGGGCCCTTAAGTGCTTCGTTGTAGCCGAAGAAGCAAAAAACGACGTTTGCTTTGACTTTGGTGAGCCACTCGTCGGGGCTGCCGAAGTTGTCTTCGCGGTTTCGGATTTTGAGTTCATCGCCTGTATAGCCCAGGTTTCGAACCGTCAGGTCGTAGTCCGGGAACATCGCGTGGATATAAGTTTCCAGCCAAGCGGTATGTTGCATACGGTCGGCAGTCGCATTGCCGATGTAAGCGATATGGTCCCCTTTCCGCAGTTGCAGCGGCGGGGCCGCTTGGGCGGCAGACAAGAGCATTGCAAACGCCGTAAGCGAATAAGCGGTTATTTGGGAGATCGGAAAGCAGAAACGAGGCAATTTCATAATCAAATCGCACGAAAAAGTGTTGGAGGATGGGAACAATGCGTCCCGAAGGGATGGACATTGTACCACAAACAAAATGAAAGATCAGACAGATCGGACGGATCGGACGGATCAGACGGATCAGACGGATCAGACGGATCAGACGGATCAGACGGATCAGACGGATCGGACGGATCGGACAGATCGGACAGATCGGACAGATCGCGATTAACAAATGGTGGTTTTAGGTCATAATCTCCACTCCAAACACTTTCGATCCGGAGACAACCTATGCAGACCCATCGGACTAGCCAGCTTGAGCGTAAGACCGCCGAGACTCAAATCGAATTGAAAATCAATCTCGATGGATCCGGCAAACATGCGATCCAAACCGGAGTCGGTTTCCTAGACCATATGCTGGTTTTGTTTTCCAAGCACGCTCTGATCGATCTAGAGATCCATGCTGCTGGCGATCTGCATATCGATGCCCACCACACCACCGAGGACGTCGGTATCTGCTTGGGCCAAGCCGTCCGCGAAAGCCTGGGCGATAAATCGGGTATCCGCCGTTATGGTCACCTCGTGCTGCCCATGGAAGAAACATTAGTCACCTCGGCTGTGGACTTTTCCGGTCGCAGTTACCTCGTCTTCAACGCCCCGATGCCCTCCCCCAAAATCGGTGACTTTGATAGCGAGCTTGTCGAAGACTTTTGGCAAGCCTTCGCCAACAATGCTCAGTGCAATTTGCACATCCTGCTCCACTACGGACGCAACACCCACCATATCGCTGAAGCGATCTTCAAAGCCACGGCCCGTGCGGTTCGAAACGCGATTGAAATCGATCCGCGACAACAAGGTATCCCAAGCTCCAAAGGAGTCCTTTAAATGTTTCGCTGCACGCAATATCTTTTGATTGCTCTGGGACTTGCAATGCTATCGTGGTGCTTGAACGCACCGATCCAAGCGCAGGAAACCGCGCAAGCAGACGCGAGGCTTTCTGTCCGATTCCAAGAATGGCTCGACGACCAGTGCAAACGCCATCCGATGTTTGCAACGTATCTTGGGAACCATGACTACGATCATCTCCTGGATGATCTTTCACCCGAGGCACGCGCTGAGGATCTTCAGAACGACAAAAAAGTTCTAGCGGAATTGCAACAGCAATTAGACCTGAAGAGCTTGTCCCGAAACGCTCAGATCGATCTTGAGATTTGGCAACACTTTTTGGAATACCGAATTTGGCAAGCGACTAACAGCAATGACTTTGCCAACGATCCTCGCGTCTATTTGACTTATGCCTCCGACAGTGTCTTTACTCTTCTGACCCAGTCGACGCTTCCCAAACATCGAAATGTCGAGAACGCCGCCAAGCGGATTGCCAAGATCCCGAGCGTTGTCCAGGCCGCCAAACAATCGATCGGCAAACCACCGAAAATCCTCACGGAAATCGCTATCAAGCGAACCGACGGAGCCATCGCCTTCTATGAAAGCGATATCTTCAAACTCGCCGAGGAATCCCCACAACTGAGTCCACTCCAAGGACCCAGTCGCAGTGCCGTGGCAAGCTTGAAGGACTACAAAAAATTTCTTGAAGAAGATGTCTTGCCCAGATCCTCGGGAGACTGGCGCTTTGGCAAGGACAAGTTCGCTAAGAAACTGGAGCTTGAACTCGATGCAGGGTTGACTGCCGATGAGGTCATCCAGGCGGCCAATTCAGAGGCCGACCGGGTCGAGCAGGAAATGTATTATGTTGCCAAGCAACTTTGGCATACCCTGTTCGTAGGCCAGGCATTGCCGCCTGATGACCAACAAGGCCGCCGCGACACGATTCGAAAAGTGTTAGGGGAACTTGGTAAGGAACATGGCAAGCCCGAGACGTTGGTCAAGGATGCTCAGCAGACTGTTGAAGCGATCAAAGCCATGATCGTTCAGAAGAAGATACTAACTCTGCCGGATCCCGATCAGTGTGACATTATCGAGATGCCCGAGTTTCAAAGGGGCTTCTCGGCGGCTTATCTGAACCCTGCCCCTGCACTAGATCCAAATGCCAAGAGCTTGTATGCCATCTCACCTCCACCTACCGATTGGCCAACAGAGCGTCAGGAAGCTTTCTTCAAAGAGTACAACAAGTACATGCTGCAGATCCTGACGATCCATGAAGCTTATCCGGGTCACTATGTCCAACTCGATTACTCCAACCGCGTCCGATCACCGATCCGAAAGATTTTGTCTTCGGGGGTGTTTGCCGAAGGTTGGGCGGTGTACACCGAGCAGATGATGCTCGATCAAGGCTACGGGAATGGCGATCTGGCTTTGCGGCTCCACCAGTTGAAGTTTTATTTGAGAGCGGTGCTCAATGCGATTTTGGACTACTCCGTGCATTGCACTCCGATGACCGACGAGCAGGCCATGGAACTGCTGGTCGGAAGGGGCTATCAGACCGAAGCGGAGGCTTATGGCAAAGTGCAGCGGGCCAAGCAAAGTTCCTGTCAGTTGTCGACCTACTTCGTGGGGCGAACTGCGTTTTACAGGCTTCGTCAAAGCGTCCAGCGGGCTCGGGGTGAAAATTTCAACCTGCAGGAATTTCACGAACAAGTCCTCAATTGTGGCACGATTCCGGTGAAGTATTTGCCTGAGTTGGTTCGATGATCCCCCTTGACGAAACAGACGGGAAATCTAAACTTTCTGACTCTCTCAGAGGACTGGTTCTAAAAAACAAGTTCTCCCAATCTTATGCGGTCGTGGCGAAACTGGCAGACGCGCTAGCTTGAGGGGCTAGTGGTAGAAATACCTTGGAGGTTCGAGCCCTCTCGACCGCACTCTAAACCAACGCACTCCTCAGCTGACTTTTCTTGCGTTGGTCTTTGCCAATAGGACCAAACTGGAGTCCATTCTCTAGCGAGCCAACGTGTTGGCGATGCGTTCGATCGGTAGAGACTCGCTAGCCGATGACTCGTACCAATAGATAGCGTACTTGAGTTGCAGCGATTCGTTGGCCTTGATGACAATCGCACTGGGGTCTCCTTTGGTGAACGCTTGGTTGCCAAAGCTGTTGGCGACCATCAGGCCATAATCGCGGTTGTGAAACCAACTCGTTTTGAAATTCGTTTGGTCAGGAATCAGAAGCACGCCGAGTCGTTTACCGTCGGAGGTTTTTGAATAGTCGACCCAAGCGGCGGATTTACCCCAAGTCTCTTTGGCGGTGGTTTTGCCGTCGCTGTTGAGGATCTGCCCTCCGTTTTTCTCGGTGATGTTCGTTGCGACCCGGACGCCCAATCCCATCTCTTCTTGGTCGCCAAGAATCAAAGGCTTGGATCCAGCCATAAGGTTCGCGGTCCAAATCAGGCAATATCCAAGATCGATACGTGTAAGGCGATACGATTGCTGGATCGCGCCGATGTTGGTTCCCTTCGAGTCGATCAGTTCATCCTCGCTGGTGAAAGTGATCCCTTGTGCATTTGCAGTCGGCGGTTTGGAAAACCGCTTGTGCTCGATGCGTCCTTTGTTTCTCCAGAAGTCTTCGCCATTGATGTCTCCGAAGGCAAGCCAGATTCCGCCGTGCATGGTTGCATGATCGTCTGGATCAACTCCCGTTACGGGTGGGAAGTTGCGCGTCGCTAGGATACCTGTTACGGTTCGAGCATGCGAGAAAAAAGGACGCAGGCACTGATCGCTTTGATAGTGAAAGGTAGCGATCGGTTGTTCCCTTTCCTTGAGGATCAACCGGCCCGGTTGCTGCTCGATCGACCAAGCGACGGCTATTGGGGTGCCGGCAGCCGAGTCTTGTCCATGTCCCTTCGAGATCAATCCCAATAAACTATGGGCCAATAAAATCTGGATAAGTGCGAATACAAACAGACCACGGATGCAGAAGGTTCGGTGAAAGTTGGTCATGAGCGTCTCCTTGGGTTCCTCGGTAGTTTATCATACAGAGCGATTCGATGGATGCGCTCTACTGGGGTGATGTAAATAGGATCTTTTCACGCAAGGGTTTTCGATGAGTCTTCGAGGGATGTGGTTTGTTCTAAAGATTTTGCTGATTGCAAGTTGGATTGCGCCGAGTGTTGGTTTGGCTCAAGAGCCATCTGCGGCGAGTTTGATCCAGGCTCCAGGTTCGTGGCGATGGGTACCCGAGCAAGCCGATTTCTTTTGGGGGATACACCATGTCGATCAGCAGATCGAAGCGACCCAAAACAGCCAGCTTGCTAAAGAAATCTACGAAACATCGTTTTGGAAGAAGTCCAACGAGCTTTTTCTCAAGGAATGGAAGGATCGCAAAAGCGATTTAGCGGTTTGGAAAGCGAGATTGGATAATCCTGCCGCTCGGGAGATTCGAGCGTTTCTCTACGATGTGATTTCCCAGGACATTTTTCTCTACGCCGACGAGAACCTTTCGCGAACCGTCGAGCAATGGAATTCCATCGTGCCGGAGGTCGAGAGGCTATCGAGTCGTCAAACGGCAAGCGAGGACAAGGCGGATATCGTTGCGCGATGGGTCAATGAATTGGTTCCTCAGATCCAGTTGCCCACGTTGATGCTCGCTGGACGCTGCACCAACAGCGACCGGGCGCTGGCTAGGATTGACGAGCTCGAGGGCGCGGTTCGTTTGGGAACGAACTTCGTACCGGACATCGCGAGTCTGTTTAAGACACTCAGGAGGGTCGAGGACAAACGAGGCAATCGTCTCGAGTGGCGTCTTACTGCAGATATGATTCCTTGGAATCAAATCCCTGAAACCGATGTGTTCGATCGCGAAACGCTTCAGGATCTTCGAAGTGCTTGCAAGGATAAATCGATCGTCGTCTCGATCGGCTTACTCGATGAATATTTTTGTGTCGTGTTCAGTGGGGACAAGGATTGGGAATCGAGGTTTGGTAAGGATTCTCATGTGATCGAGCATCCTGAGATCCAGCCGCTTGTTTCACAGTACATCACCGATCAAGTTGGCAAAAGCGGTTCTGGTAACGTGCTTGTCACTAGCACTTATCACACCTCCGACAAGGTGGTCTCAACGTTTCAGGCATTTTTGCTAGACGGGTTTTTTCGCAAGATCGCGCGGTCGGTTTTGTTACCGATCATCGACCAGCAGCCAAC
Source organism: Planctomycetaceae bacterium (assembly GCA_021298315.1). GTDB lineage: Bacteria > Planctomycetota > Planctomycetia > Pirellulales > Pirellulaceae > JBKCUI01. The sequence goes on along the minus strand of JAJTFC010000045.1, from coordinate 26,641 downwards.
GGAGTCCGACACTGCGGCTTGGTTGGTTTCCGTCTTGGATGACGCCTCATGGCTCGATGATCGTATTGGCCAGCATGTGGTACGTTATCGAGGGGCTTCGCGAGTCGCTTGGTTGTCCGAACAGGGCTTCGAGAGCGTTCAAATCGATCGTACTCCGATGCATATGATGGATAGCAGTCAGGTGCTCGAAGGGATCCGAAGGGTCGGTGACGATCCGTTGCTAATTCTCAACATGCGATTGGTTTCGCATCCAGAGTACTTCGTCACGGCCCGAGAGATCGTCCGAAGGATCAAAAGCAGTTTTGAGGAACTCATGCTCATCAAGGATCCGCAAGCAGATCTAGGTCCTTTGAGGCCGATCCACCAGCAATTGAAGGGCATTTGGCCATTGGTCGTATCGATGACTGAGGATTGGCAAAAGAGGATCCTACCGAACTTAAACGGTGAGCACATGGTATTGGTTCAATCCGGCGGGTTGCAATCGAAGAACTGGTTGCCAACGCTCGGGCAGACAGTCGCTCCCCTACCCTTGCCCGAAGCCGCCTTGGTAAGCGGCGTTAGCAATCCGGATGACTTGGGCTTCGGAACAATCTCGATGGTCAACTCCATCGGTAGCATGTTAGGAAGTTTCGGCATCTATCCTCCTGTGCCTCCAAGCCTCAATCAGACCGATGGTTGGAGTTTGGGAACGCTTCCACAGACCTGGGGTAAGGCCGACGTTGGGACATTCCAAGGGATTTTAGCTACCGGCGAGCATTGGAATTGGCTGGGTTACTCCAGGGCTCAGTGGCAATCGTTCGTCGAGGCCGACAAGCGACCCTTGGATCATGCGGTGCAGTTGCTAGGTTTTCAAGAGGCAAACGGGCCGCTGGCTAGTGCTGCGCTGATCGATCTGGGGAGGCTATCGCGACTCGAGAATCTTTGGATCGCCGAAGTGCTCGAAAAGGCTCCGGTGGATACAGACGGAAACTTGGTGACCCCGGCGACTGCAAGTGGGCGGCGACTGTTGATCACCCCTGTAGAATTGAAAGAGTTTCTCGCATGCACCGAAAATTTAGGGCGTTTGACGAGTTTCTCGAAGTCGGATGCCAAAGGCGGGACGCTCTCGCGATCTCGATATGATTGGAAATCCCGATAAACATTGTTCAACGGTTGTCCTCAACCGTTTGAATCACCGGGCAGCTTGTGCTGCTCCGCTTTCATTTGCCGCTTACTGGGAAATGCAACTTCATCAATGTTCCGATTTGACGGTATTGGGCTCGCGCCGTAGCGCTAAAGGCAGCGGCCTTTGCGACACGTCCCGTGTCGGGCGATTAGTATTGGATCAGTGCGATGAGCTTGCCCGGTACGCGTCGAGCTTGGATGTGGGCAAGCACTCCGCGGTGAGCGCAATTATGTCCGTTGTGAGCCGATCTTTCAGTTGCATCGCATGGGAATCGACCAAGATAGCTTGCGTCATTGGGTGGGAAAAAGTCGCACAGATGATGCTCGATCTCATCGTAGAGCAGCTCACCTGCTTGCACTCGGTAGAACACGGATCCGGGCTGAACGAGCTCCCCACAAGATATTCGAGTTGTGCGAATGTTCTGCTGAGTCGAATCCTCTGTAACTCGATCTTGTTCGTCGGCTCGTTGCCAATGGGCATAGGCAGCGGCGTTTGGGATCGTTTTCTGGATGGAAAGCGGTTCGTCTGCCACCTCGACATAGACCATAGGGGTCGGCGTTAGACGCATGCAAGCAAAGAGGGTGGCTTGGAAACTCGCGTCGGGAAACACTCTCTGGATGATCGATTCGATCATTTCGAAAGTGAGCCAATTATCGTGGGCCAAGGCATCTTGGAGTGCGGGGCTTAGGAATGGTTCGTAGAAGCCTATTTCCGATGCGACTGCATCCATGAGAGTTTCGATCGGATCGTCTTCGGAGCGATAAGCAATATCGGCGGGGAACCGATGGGTCGTCATCCTATGGGCGATCTCATGCCACTTGGTAAAGTACCTTCGGGCAAATTTTTCACCCGATGCATCGCTTCGGCAGTCCACGACTGCGATGAAGCGATCCGGGGCGGTCTCATCGGCGGTTCGGCGTTGGATCAGAACCCCAAAGGTGGGAGTTTCCGGATCATCAAACTTAGCTCTCAGTCCTGCGAATACATATTCGCCCATGCCTCGGGCGTATTTGTCAGTGAGACGCACGAAGTCGTCTTCGGAGAAAATTTCCTCGACGACCATAGAGAGTTTGCGTTTGATCAACGTCTCAAGAGCGTTGATGTCTGAGATGCCCGGAGGGCCGATTCCACCAGCCTCAGCGACCCAGCGGTCTACCCATTGTCTGCAATGCACAACAATGTCTACTGCTGGGTCGTTGGACTCAACACCAAGGGTATTTGCTAGCTCATGAACCTCGGGCGAGGAGTTCGGACGGATCATTCCTTGTCCATAAATTCCTTGACACCGTTGTAGAATTTCTTCCAATCGAACTTTTCGCCAAGATCCTTGGTGCGACCAGCGCGATTGGCAACGATTTGTCGGTACATGTTCAAAAGAGTCAGTGTCTTTCGGAAGGACAGTTGCTCTTTCTCTGCGAACTTAGCCAGTGAATTTGGAATTGGAACTTGGAAGCTCGGATCGCGGCTCTCTTTGCTCGCTTTGCCGGCCATGAGAAAGTCCAGGGATACTCCGAAAACCTGTGCGATGTTGTACAGGTTCTCGGCGCTCACATTTCGCTTGCCGCTCTCTAATTCAGAGAGGAAGCTCTTGCTGAGTCCTACTTTTCCACAAAGAACTTCTTGCGTCCAACCCAAGTCTTGACGCTTCTTACGAATTCGCTCTCCAACTGTCATGATTTCTCGCCGCTATAAAAAAGGATGAAGACGTTTACCAACCAATGAGTCTGAGATTCTAAAGTGAAACTTCGCCGATTTCAATCGATTCGGGCGGATTTCTCCTATTTAGCGAACCCTTAAGGTTTTAAAAAAACTCATGACTTTTGGGGGGGTGGGTGCAACCCCCCTAGGCTTGAGCTGTTGTTTTCTGCTATCAGCATCCTGCAGAGACTCGATTTCACTCGAAAATCCCAGGAGAAACCCATGAATTGCCTCGTCCTTGCTACAACGATACGATGCCCGAAATACCGCCCGAAATACCTTGGCAGTCTGCTACTTTCTGTCTGCTTGGCCTCCGTTTACCCAGCCTGTGTCATGGGCCAAATGCGCCCCGATGAGGTGATCGCGCAATCGAGCCAGCTTTTGACCGAGACGATGTCTCAACCGTTGGCCAAAGTCCCTCGCGCGATGATCGAAAATGCACATGGTGTCGCGATCATTCCCAATGTCGTCAAAGGCAGTTTCATCGTCGGCGCAAGACACGGGAAAGGTGTCTTGTTTGTCCGTGAACCCAATGGGACTTGGCATGCTCCAGTTTTTATCACTCTGACCGGTGGAAATATCGGATGGCAAGTTGGCGTGCAGTCCTCGGATATCATTCTTGTGTTCAAGACCGATCGGAGTATCCAAGGGGTTCTCAACGGAAAGTTGACTCTCGGGGCTGACGTGGCAGCAGCAGCAGGGCCCGTTGGACGCTCCGGTGGGGTAGGTACCGATGGCCAACTCCAAGCAGAAATCTACACCTATTCACGCAGTCGTGGCCTTTTTGCGGGTGTTTCGATCGACGGTTCGGCTTTGCAAGTCGATCGAATTGCAACAGGCGCTTACTATCAAATCTCGTCGATCAATCAGACACCTGTCGTTCCGCCCGCTGCCCAGCAATTGACCGAAACGGTTGCCAAGTACGCTGAGCAAATCGTGCAAGGCAATGCAACTCCAGCATCGGCTAAGGCTGTCGGTGCCACGGAGTCCGAGGTGGTTCGAGGGCAGGTCGTACAGCTCGCACCAGCGCTGTTCGAACTGTTGGATCAGCAGTGGAAAGAGTATCTCGGCTTGCCCGCTTGGATGTTTCTAGGTGGGGCTGCTCCTAATCCCGAGGAAGTCAAAACGATCCTTGGTCGTTACGAATCGGTTGCGAAAGATCCTAACTTCGCAACCTTAGCTGCTCGTCCAGAATTCCAATCGGTATTGAGTCTACTCAAGCACTACAACGAGACGCTTGCTCCAACCCGACAATCCTTGCAGTTGCCCCCACCTCCTCCAGGTGGCAATCAACTTGTCTTGCCGAATTAAGCTGCGTGCAACCAGAGCAAAGCGATGGACTCGGCATCCAAGACCGCTCCGAGCGTCTTAACGCTCTCGTTAGAAATGAATGAGTTAGCAGGCCCCCCAGTAGAGGGGGGATTGCTATTGACCTGGAAGTTGAATGTTTTCTATCCTTCGCAGCCAAGCAAATGGGCCAACGGGTGCCATGGATTTGGCTTATAGCCTCGAAATCACCTTGGGTAAGTTGATGCGAAAGACACACATGCAAGCCGCGCCCTTGAGCCTATTGGTTGGGCTTGCGGTTTGCCTTTGGTTCACTCAAGTCGGGCTGGCTCAGAATAGGCCATCGGTGCTCAGGCCTTCTGCGCAGCCATCACCTCAAATCCAGTCGCCGGTCAAGGAATCGGGCTTGGTTCGCAAGGAATTGCCCGCGACGGCAAATCAGTGGTTGAGTTTGCGTCAAACCTTGGCGGTGAATTATCCCAAACAAGTCTTTGCACATCCAGCAAAGTCCGAGGCGCTCCTACTGCAAGTCGGAAAAGAGTCTGTTCTTATCGAGTTCGATCCGCAATTACGCATGCTTCGTGTCGAAGGTGCGATCGTCGAGGTTGAGTCGGTATCGAGACTCGCAGTAGCTCATACATCAGAGTCGCAGGTTTCGAAAGATCGAGCGTTTCGATTTCAAAAGCTCAGTCAGCGTGGGCAGGTCGCCATGGCGACTTTTTCTCAGGGGTTGATCGCCTCTGGTGGTAGCACGGGAATGCCACCGGGGGTTCGTTTGGCCAGTGGCACTCAAGACCCTGTTGTTCCACCGGCTGTCGATGAGTCGGATAAGAGTTCGCAGAAGAACGCAGGTGCCGATACCAAGCAGGTCCCTCCGGACCGATTGCCCTTGCCTCAGTTCGAGGGTGTGCAAATCGAAATGCTGCCCGAGCTCGATGCGGTTATTCTCAGGGGGCGAGATCAGCAACTGACGGATCTGTCTGAGATCATTAAACGGCTCGATGATGCAAGTCGCGAGAGCAAGCCGACGATTGAGGTTGTTCCGTTGCAGCATGTAAATTCCCAGTCGATGTCCCAGTTGATTGAGGATATTCAAGAGAAGTTCATCGGTTCGCGACAAGGACGCGTGACGGTTTCGCCTCTGGTTTCGCCCAATGCCTTGCTAGTCATTGGCTGGGGCGAGTCGATGGATTTGATGAAGCAACTGATACAGCAGCTCGATCAACCGACCAAGGATGAAGCAACCTTGGCTGTCATCCCGCTTAAGCATGCTGCTGCATCCGATGTCCAAACCCAGCTTCAGTCCTTCTATAAAGGGAAAGAGGGTTTGGCTCCAGTGGTGAACTCCTTTGCCGACAGTCGCAGTAACGCGATCATCGTCAATGGTTCTCCTCGGGATATTGCAGAGATTAAAAAGCTGCTCGAGCAGATCGATGTGCCACGCAATGGGATGATGCAAGCAGCCCGGGTTTTTCAGATTAGGCATAACTTGGCTACCGACATCGCTGAGGCTTTGAGAGATGCTCTAGCTACAACGGCTACGGATCGCAATAAGACGCTGCAGCTTGTCGATGAGAATGGGGAGCCGATCGCAACGGGTGGGGTTTTAGGAACAACCAAGATCACGGTCAATGATCGCAACAATACGATCATTGTATCGAGCACTCCTGAGACCTTGCCGCTGATCGAGCAGTTCATTCAGCAACTCGATACTCCTGGAGCTGTAGCGAAGATCAAGATATTTGCCATCAGGAATGGAGATGCCAGCAGTTTGGTCGAGACGCTCCGAGCCTTGATTCCTTCCTCGAGTTCGACTGCAGGCGCTGCTACAGGTCCTCAGTTGTCGAGTAATCCAGAGGACAATTCTTTATTGCCTTTGCGGTTCACCGTCGACACTCGAGGCAACAGCATCATCGCGATCGGTTCCGAAGGGGATTTGAAGATCGTTGAGGCATTGATCCTGAGGCTCGACCAAGGGGAAGCTTCGAAACGCAAGAGCACCGTGTATCAATTGAAAAATTCGCCAGCGATCGATGTGGCCACTGCGATCAATCAGTTTCTTCAAAGCAAAAGAATTGTCGAGCTTGCAGCCCCCGGGGTGAATAATCCCTTTGATCAGCTCGATCGCGAAGTCGTTGTGGTGCCCGAGCCTGTTCAAAACAAACTGATCTTAAGCGCCACGACCAGATACTACGACGAAATCGCACAGTTGATACAAACGCTCGACGAGCAGCCGCCTCAGGTGATGATTCAAGTCATGATCGCTGAGATTTTGCTCGGTAATACCGATGAGTTTGGAATCGAGATGGGGATCCAAGACTCGGTGCTCTTTGATCGTAGTCTTCTCGGCAACTTAGTGACGACGACCGCCACGACCAACACATCAACTCCCGCAGGGGTCGTTACCGAGACGACTCAAGATATCGTCGCAGCGAGCAACGACCCAGGTTTCAATTTCAACAACGGGAACCCATTGGGTAATAGCGGTTCATCCAAGGCGTTGCAGAACTCGAAGCTCGTCGGTGGCCAAGGCCTGTCGAATTTTGCTGTGGGTCGCACCAACGAGGAGTTGGGTTTCGGCGGATTGGTTTTGTCGGCAAGTAGCGAGAACGTTAGTTTCCTGCTTCGGGCTCTTCAGGAAACACGTCGGCTAGAGATTCTTTCAAGGCCTCAAGTTCTTACGCTTGACAATCAGCAAGCCTTCATCCAAGTCGGACAGCGAGTGCCTCGGATTGCAGCCACGAGCGTCAATCAGTTTGGTCTTCAAAATCAATTGGTCTTGGAAAATGTCGGCTTGATCATCGGAGTCACACCTCGAATCAGCCCCGAGGGTAACGTCGTCATGGAGATCGATGCAGAGAAATCCAAGCTCGGGCCTGAGGCTGAAGGAATTCCGATCTTCATCGCACAAGACGGTTCTGTGATTCGGTCGCCTAGGATCGATACGATCACCGCACAGGCCACTGTAAGCGCTGCGGATGGTGAGACAATTATCCTCGGAGGGCTTATATCAAGAGCCGTAAGGACACGGCATCGCCAAGTTCCCTGGCTTGGCGATATCCCAATCCTCAAGTATCTCTTTAGCTACGATTACTTTGATGAAAATCGAACCGAGCTTTTGATCATCATGACCCCTCATGTCGTACGCAATCCAGGGGACATGGAGCGACTCAAACAGGCGGAGTTCGCAAGGATGAGTTGGTGCGAAGCCGATGTCTTTGCCATGCATGGCGATGTGTTTCCTCGAACTGGCATGATTCAGGAGTGGCAAGAAGAGGATGACTCGGTACCCGTGATTTATCCCGACGTCGATCCTCGCGGTAGTCTGCAGCCAAATGCAACCAACGAAAGTATCCTTCGTCGCATGGCAGGCCCGGAATATTTCCAAGGTCAGCCGATCCCCGATGCGTCGGCACCAAGGGACACCGAGCAGGAATCTCAGGTTTATTCTGGCGAATTGCCCGCTCCGGTCGTCGTTGCCAATCCGCAGGAAAACAAATCGGTCGATCAAGCCAAGAAACCTTCCGCAGGCTTGTTACGATTGCCTCGAACCATCAAACCGGGTCCTTGATGAGCAAGCGCATACACATACTCCAGACGCAGGAAACTCCAATCAACCGCCGATGGTCTGTTTTGAAGACCAAAGGTTTGCTGACGCTTCTGTTTGCAACAACGATGCTCATCGGTTGCCAGTTCGCCCCCAAGAGTGTTCCAAAAAGTTGGAGCTGGAGCGAGGAGGAAAAGCCCGTGGTTCCTGATCGCATCCTGGCGATATGGACCGATACGGTTTTGCGACAACCCAATCAACCGGGAGTACGTGGGTTTGGAGGTAGGGTTTTCTTCTACGAGAAGGAAAAGAATGATCCGATCGAAGTCGACGGTAAACTTATCGTTTTTGTATTCGATGCTGATGATCAGGATCCTGAAAATCAAAAGCCGCTCCGTAAGTATGTCATCGAAGCAGATGATTTCTCTAAGCACATGAGCAAGACATCCATTGGACCAGCCTACAGCGTGTGGCTTCCTTGGGGAGATGTCAAAGGCCCAACGATGAAACTCAGTATCATCGCGCGCTACGAAGGTCGCAAAGGTGGAACCACCCTTTCTGATCCGACGATGAAATTGCTTCCTGGAGTGGAAGGTGGATCCCGAAAGACAACGAATTCACCAAGTGATAAAGCAACCGTGGATTCGAGGAATTCATCAGGGGTTGGGAATCTGCAGCGAGCCAGCTATGAGCAACCTGCGAAATCTGATTCGGCGAAATCCGGTTCGGCGAAATCTGGTTCTGGGGATTCGACAGAAAACTCAAGCCTGCAGCGTCTGACCGAGCCCACTAAAATGCAAGAGCCTGCTCGCGCTCCACAAACCATCGAACTACCCCCTTCATTCCAACGCCATTTCCAAAGCCCTGAACTGCCTCTAAGCAATCGATCCCCAGCGCCACAGGTTCCTGAGATCACCCGTTCTCAGGTGACCACGGAAGTGATCGATTCAAGAAGTCAAAAATTAGGCACCTTCAAGAAGGCTTATTCAGGATCCAGTCAAACCCCGCAGTCGATCAGAAGATCGCCCACGAGCCGACTGGAATCTTTGCGAAGCGGTAAATCGATCAGCAAAAAGAGTGACGAGCATGCGATGTTTCCAGAGGATTCTTCAGGCGATAAGTCCGTGGCCGATGGTCTAAAGTCACAAGACGATCCAGGACGTTAATCGCCAGCGCTAATAATCTCAATGCTCTTCGATTCGTGCTTGAAGAAGTTCGATCGCTTTTGAGAGTTGAAGATCATTTCTGAGTTGCTCGTCGTTCGGATTTTCGTTGTTTGACAAAGGGTTCTCCGGTTGGATCCCATTTCGTAGCGGATCTCCTTGCCTTCGCATTCTCTGGGTAGCCAACTCCAGTTGCTCTTGGGTAAGAAGCACCTCTGCACCGGGGCTTGGTAATACCCCCCACTGGTCTGCATCGGTGTCTCTGGGGCGTTTGTGTATCCTTTGACCGCTGGGCGGAAAGTAGTAAGCGGTGGTGAACCGGATCGCTGCCTTTCCGCCTTCGACAGGGATGACGCTTTGGACGTTCCCTTTGCCGTAGGAGCGTTGGCCGACAACGATCGCACGTTGACGATCTTTGAGGCATGCGGCGACGACTTCGCTGGCGCTGGCCGAGTTGCTATTGATAATCACTGCGATCGGTACGCTCATGGGAACAACCGTGCCGGGGGTTGCATCGAGCGATTCGAGAGTGGTCTTTCCGCGACCTTGAGTTGAAACGATCCGACCGTCTTCAAGAAACAGATCGCAGATCTCGACGGCTGATTGTAGCAGTCCACCTCCGTTGTCTCGAAGATCGAGAATTACCGCATCGATTTTACCCTTCAGGGAATCCAGAGCCGTTTCTATTTCCAGGGCGGTTTTTTCTCCGAAGATATTCGCATGCAGGTAGGCGATTTTTGGATCGCATTGCAATTGAAATTCCCAAGTGCCATCGGGTCTACGTCGATTGCCCGTGACACTTTCGACATCGATGAATTCCCGTTTGGCCAGGATATCGAGCTTCTCGCCAGATCTATCGATCCCCAATCGAACTTGCGTGCCGACAGCCCCTGAGATCTTCTTGGAAACCTCGGCAGTATCCATGTTTCTCACATCGATGCCATCGATCTGTAGGATCAAGTCGCCGGGCAAGAGTCCGGCTCGGTACGCAGGTGAGTTAAAGAGTGTGGCGATGATGGTGATTGCAGGACGGCTCGGGGGGCCTTCTACCTGCACACCTAACCCCGCAAAGCGTTGTTCGAAGACGGAGTTGAACCGTTGGAGTTTCTCTTCGGAGACATACGAAGAATAGGGGTCCAGTGAGTCGAGGATTCCTTCCAACGCGGCATTCTTTAATTCCGACTTAGAGACGGGATCCACGTAGGAATCGCTGATGGTATCGAGGGCATAAGCCACATCGCGGACTGGGCGATAGCGAGCGGCGTTGAAGTAGCATGCCAAGCATGCCAGTAGTCCAATAGTCAGTAATTTAAGGCTTTTTTCGCTCATTTTGATTCACTAATTTAGTCTCCATCGCAGATTGGTTTTGTGATACCATGCTGGGCATGAATTCAAGTGCCCCAATCGATCGAGATGCCATTGTATCGGAATATTTCGAGCAGCTACCCTATGCCCCTTATCCGGTTCAAGAAGATGCGCTGATCGCTTGGTTTTCCTCGGATCAAGGGGTTTTGGTGTGTGCACCGACCGGCACGGGTAAGACCCTTATTGCCGAGGGGGCGATCTATGAAGCCCTCCGAACCGGTCGCAAGTGCTTCTATACCACGCCGCTGATTGCGCTAACGGACCAAAAACTCCAAGAGTTGCAAGCTACTGCAGTGCGCTGGGGGTATCCGGCAAGTTCGATAGGCTTGGTGACGGGAAATCGCAAAGTCAATCCAAATGCCCCGGTGCTTGTTGTCGTGGCGGAGATTCTTTTGAACCGACTCTTGCAACATGATCAAGCTTGGGTTGAAGGAGTCGATTCGGTGATCATGGACGAGTTCCATAGCTTCAACGATCCGGAACGCGGAATCGTATGGGAGCTGAGCATCGGGATGCTGCCCAAGCATGTACGGCTGATGCTTCTGTCGGCCACGATCGGCAACAGTGTCGAGTTCTGCTCTTGGCTCAATCGAGCCCATGGAAGAAATCTTGAGTTAGTGCAAGGAACCGAGCGCAAGGTGCCTTTGCAGTTCGAATGGGTTGAAGATCTTTATTTGGATGAGCAGTTGGAAAAGATTGCCGAAGGCGATGAGGTTCGTCGCCGAACACCTGGACTAGTATTCTGTTTCAATCGAGACCAGTGTTGGCAAGTTGCTGAGTTGCTCAAAGGGAGGCGATTGATTGACAAGGAACGCCAAGCGGTCATTACCAAGAGGCTCGAGGGTATCCCGCTTGGAGAAGGTGCTGGCCCGAAGATCAAGCAGATATTGATTCGAGGCGTGGGTATTCATCATGCAGGGATCATGCCCAAGTACCGTCGGTTGGTCGAGCAACTTTTTCAAGAGAAACTCTTGAGCGTATGCGTATGTACCGAAACGCTCTCGGCTGGGATCAATCTGCCGGCACGATCTGTGGTGCTCCCTAGTTTGGTCAAAGGACCCTTTGGGAAAAAGAAACTTATCGACTCAGCTTCCGCGCAGCAAATCTTTGGTCGGGCAGGCAGGCCTCAGTACGATCGCGAAGGATTTGTCTATGCGATTGCGCACGAGGACGATGTGAAGTATTATCGATGGAAGTTGCAGTATGACCAAATTCCAGAGGATACTAAGGATCCGAATTTGATACGCGCCAAAAAGCAACTCAAGAAAAAAATGCCGACCCGTAGGCAAGGGGAAACGTATTGGACCAAGGAGCAATTTCAGAAGCTCGTTATAGCGCCCGCAGCGAACTTAGCAAGCCGAGGACCACTCCCGTGGCGGCTCCTGGCAACGATGCTCATTGAGGACCCCCAAGTCCAGCCACTTAGAAATTTAGTCGGTAGGCGATTGCTGGCTCCTGCCGAACTGGCCAAAGGGCAAAAAGATCTCAATGCGATGCTTGTGACATTGTGGACAGCAGGCTTTCTGGATCTGATTCCCAAACCGACGATCGCATCCGAGGTTCAAAAAACGGCACCCAGCAAGGGTAAGCAGTCCTTCGAGAAGGAGTTTTTCGCCGGATGGCTCAAATCCGCTTTGCCCGAATCGGACGCATCCGATACCGCAACGGAATCGGACGATGATGAGAAAGAGTCTTCGGGAAACACGACCGATGAAGCCGCCACGCGAGGTTACGATCTGGAGAATTATCGTCCAGAGCGAATCGACGCTAAACCTCGGCTAGAGCTCCTGTGCGAATTGCGTAGCGTCAATCCGATCTACGGTTTGTACTTGATCCAGCAATTGCAGTTTGCTGATCCGATCGAGCGAATCCAGGCGCTAGAGAGCGTTTTGGAATTGCCAGCGAATATCAGCAAGCTGGTTCCCGTCCCAGGACCTGATCAATTGCCCTTAGGCCCGCTGGCCCAGCAGCATTTGCATCCAAGATTACTCGAATTGGGATTGGCGGGAGTTCAAGAACTCACAGGGCAAATGCCCGACGAAGAAGATTCCGACGAGTACGACGACGCAGGTGTTTCAAGAGAGTCTGGAAAATGGGATCGACCTGCTCCCCGGCCGTTGGCATTGGGTGAAAAACTCCGAAGGATGTTCGATTACGATTTTCCTGGGGTTCACGATGTATACACCCGAAGCGTGTGGGTCGTGGGCGAGCTGTTGTCTTTCGAGTGCGATTTCAATAAGTACATAGTCACCCGTGGATTGCAGAAACACGAAGGGATGCTCTTTAGGCATGTGCTGAGGTTTGTGCTACTGGTCAATGAGATCAGTTGCATCGCTCCAGAGGATTCGACCCCAGAGGATTGGGAAGAACCTTTCGATCAATTGGCCGAGAGGCTTATGGAATGTTGCCGAAAGGTTGATCCCGACAGCACCGATGAGTTGATTCAAGAGCTTACCGATAGGCAGAACCGGATCGTGCATGGTCGAGCATCATCGAGCGAGTCCTAATGATGGATGTTGATCCAACCTCTCTTTCGATCGGTGCATGGCTGCTTTTGGCTCTGGCTGCATTTGGAATCGGGATTACCAAGAGCGGATTCTCAGGAGTCAGTTTGGTACATGTATTGATCTTTGCCTACGTGTTTGGAGCAAAGGCATCGACTGGTATTGTCCTTCCGATGCTCATCGCCGGAGACACCATCGCGATGCTGATGTTCGGTCAGCATGCCGACTGGAGGTACGTCCGTCGGATGCTGCCGCCTGCTATCCTGGGTGTATTGGGTGCTTGGTTGCTGATGGACTCGATGAACGAGGTTTATTACCGTCCGACGATCGGGTGTATCATCCTTGGTTTAGCAGTGCTGCAAATACTCCGAATGTATCGAGAGGAGTGGTTCACCCATGTCCCCCATAGCACTCTATTTGCTTGGACGATGGGAATCCTCGTTGGGATCACAACCATGCTAGCCAATGCTGCAGGTCCGGTTTTCGGGCTGTTTCTGATCGCAATCGGGTTGCCTAAAAAAGAGTTCGTAGGCACCGCAGCTTGGTTTTTTCTTTTGCTCAACGTCATCAAGATCCCTTTTAGTTGGAATCTTGGGCTGATTCGAACCGACACTCTGGCTCTGAATTTTTTACTACTGCCAGGAATCTTTCTTGGCCTCATCGCCGGAACGGCCGTCGCAAAACGGATCCGGCAAAGGGACTTTGAGGCAGCGATCATCGTCCTTGCTGCACTGGCGGGATTGAACTTGCTTTTGTTCTAGAACCCGCTCAAGGCGATCGTTCGCTATTCGGCGAAGTCTTGTATGCCTTCTCGAATACCCGCTAATGTGTACCAAAGTCGAGATTCGAGCGAGTAGGAAACAAGACGAACCGAATTGTCGACGTAAGCCATGTGTACACCCGTACCATGCTTACTGTGAAATTTGGCACCATGACCAACCGCTGGACTGCTTCTCCAACCAGCACCCGTCGGGTCAGAGATCATGTACCTAGTGAACTGTCCACTACCGGAGACCCAAGTGAACGAGGATTGACGACCGGTTAATGAGACGGGGTTGCTGTAGCCACCGGTGACCTCCCCAAAGAAGAACGTGTTTGAAGTGCCGTCCTTGATTTCAGCAATCGTTGTTTTGCTTCTGACGAAGAACACCCCCCGAAGGTCATCGCACTTGATGGCTTGCTTACCAAGATCCGCTCCATCAGGCATCGGAGGATCAAGAGCCGCTGAGCCTGTGACGCCAGATCGTCCAGAGCAGCCCAAGTAGTTCGTTTTGCCCAATAGCATGTGATAGTTTCCATTGGAGTTTGCGTCCAAAAGGACCACGACCTGTGGCACTTGAGTCGCATTGTCACTGTACGCAAGGGTGTAAGGATTGGACATGCTCGTTGCTTCTTCGGCCACATCCGAAGGGCACAGAAACAACGAAATCTTCGTCTGCGCTGCTTGGAACACGGCCGGATTGTTTTTCCAGTGCCGGTTGATCAAAGCTTGAGCAGAATTTGCTACCGCTCCAACTCCGCTTGTATCAGGACTGAGATTCGCGTTCGCCTGGAAAACCGAATACAGTTGCTGCATCTCGATGAAGGGCAACAAATGAGCTAAATGTCCGATGCCAGTGTGCCTGTTGGGTTCTGTTCCCTCCGGAGATCTCGGATAAGCTCCTGGAAAGGGTGTGTTTTGCGGACCTGGAAAGAGCACACCGGGAGGAAACCGCCTGTTTGCGGTCTCAAAATTGATCGCCGCCAGTCCTATTTGCCTAAGATTGTTCGTACAACTCATCCGCCTGGCCGCCTCGCGAGCCGCTTGTACTGCGGGCAATAACAAGCCAACAAGCACTCCGATGATTGCTATGACGACAAGCAACTCGACAAGTGTGAAGCCGCGCTTAGCCAAACCAAACGAAGTTTTCATCTGCCCACCATCGCTCTTTACTGAAAAAACTCGTAGGGACGATCCGTCGAAGCCTACTTAATGTTCACTTTCCGAATCCCATCCTGGGAGTCGGTCACCTGAAAACTCTAGGTTGACTGTAGGCGTGAGGCAAACGTTTCTGTTATTTTTCCATATCTTTAGCTCAATACAATCGGAGAAATTGGAAAAATTGATCTGTTGCGAAGGAGGGGCGTGAGAAGATGTCGGTAAGGCTTGGGCTGGGAAAAACGAGCTAACTAAAAGAAAAAGCGGACGCAATTGTTATGCGCCCGCTTTTTTCCGCTGATTTTGAGAACTTATAGCACCCGGCTATGGGGGGCTATTTTTTCGCCTCCCCTGCACCGGACATTTCCAAGCCAGAGTCACGTTGCTCTCCCTTGAAGTCCAGTCGTATGATCTTCCCGGATTCGTCTTTGAAAGCGTCGATCAAGATGGTGTTTTTCCCTTCAAAGCTACCGCGAAGAAGTTCTTCTGAGAGCGGATCTTCGATCCTCTGCTCGATGGCTCTTCGCAAGGGTCGAGCTCCATAGTCAAGGTTCGAGCCTTGCTTGATGATGAAGTCCTTTGCCTCGTCGGTAAGCTCGATTTCAAAGCCACGTTCTCGCAATCGCTCGCGAACCTTTGCCAATTCGTAATCGATCACCTTCTTGAGGTCGTCATTGTTCAGGTGCCTAAAGATGATCACATCATCGAGTCTGTTAAGAAACTCAGGGCGGAACACTCGCTCGATGGAATCCATCACCCGGGCCTTCATGCTATCGTACGAAGCATCATCGGAGGGTTTTTGGAATCCGAAGGCTTGCTCGTTCTTAATGGCCTCTGCTCCAGCATTGGTCGTCAAGATCAAGATCGTGTTTCTGAAGTCGATATTGCGACCGAAGCTATCGGTAAGCCGACCTTCTTCCATCACCTGCAAGAGCATGTTGAACACATCGGGGTGCGCTTTTTCGATTTCATCGAGAAGAACCACCGAATAGGGACGTCGACGGATTTTCTCAGTCAACTGTCCACCTTCCTCGTATCCGACATATCCCGGAGGAGCCCCGATCAGTCGGCTCACGTTGTGCTTCTCCATGTATTCGCTCATGTCGATGTGTACGAGTGCATCGGAATCTCCGAAGAGGCACTCGGCGAGGGCTTTGGCAAGCAATGTCTTACCGACACCGGTTGGCCCTGCAAATACAAAGCAACCGGTCGGTCGCTTCGGATCCTTCAGGCCACTGCGACTGCGTCTGACGGCACGAGCAACCGCAGCAACGGCTTGTTCTTGACTGACAACACGTTTGTGCAACTCACCTTCCATGTTCATTAGTCGCAAGGAGTCTTCGGTCGACAGTCGCGTCAGAGGAATTCCAGTCATCTTCGATACGACTTCTGCAATGACCTCTTCATCGACAACGCCGTCGGTTTCCCGACTCTTTTCACGCCACTCACGGGTGATTTGATCCTTCTTGCGACGGAGTTTATCGGCCTGATCACGAAGAGCTGCAGCCTTTTCAAAATCCTGATTGGCAACCGCTTCTTCCTTCTCTTTGTTGAGCCGTTCGACATCTTCGTCGATATCCTTCAAGTCCGGCGGCTTGGTCATAGTTCGCAACCGTACGCGCGCCCCGGCTTCATCGATCACATCGATGGCTTTGTCTGGCAAGCATCGGGCGGTGATGTAGCGTTCGCTCATCTCCACGGCCGATGTGATCGCATCGTCGGTGATCTGTACGCGGTGGTGCTCCTCGTAACGCTCCTTAAGACCCTTGAGGATCTGAATCGTTTCGTCTTTGGATGTCGGTTCGACGATGATTTCTTGGAAACGACGAGCAAGTGCATTGTCTTTCTCGATGTACTTGCGGTACTCATCAAGTGTCGTCGCACCGATGCACTGGATCTCTCCACGAGCCAAAGCAGGTTTCAGCACGTTGGCAGCATCGATCGCACCTTCGGCACCCCCTGCACCGACCAAGGTGTGCAATTCATCGATAAACAGGATCGTGTTTCGAGCTCGACGAACTTCGTTCATCACCGCCTTGATGCGTTCTTCAAATTGACCACGGTACTTGGTGCCCGCGACCATCATGGCCAAGTCCAAAACGACGATTCGTTTCTCAGCCAAAATCTCTGGGACTTCACCGTTGACAACCCGCTGAGCAAATCCTTCAACGATGGCAGTCTTGCCCACACCGGCTTCACCCAATAGAACCGGATTGTTCTTGGTCCGGCGGCACAAGACCTGTGTAGCTCGCTCGATCTCTCGCTCGCGTCCAATCACCGGATCGAGCTTGCCTTGACGCGCAAGTTCCGTAAGGTCGCGACCGAAACTATCGAGCGCAGGGGTCTTGCTCTTTCCACCCTTGGGCGAGCTGCCAGATTCACTACTGCTGCTTGAGGCACTACCTTCTCGTCCCCCTCGTTCTCCATCGCTCGAATCGATACCATGGCCCAAGAGGCTCAGCACCTCTTCGCGAACATCCTCGAGCTTCATTCCAAGGTTCATCAGGACTTGAGCTGCAACACCGTCTTGTTCACGCAGTAAACCAAGCAGAATATGTTCGGTTCCCACGTAGTTATGATTTAGATTTCGAGCCTCCTCCATCGAATACTCGATGACCTTCTTGGCTCTTGGGGTGTGAGGCAATTTGCCAATCGTGACCATCTCAGGTCCGCTCTGAACGAGCTTGGATATGCTCGGTGCCGATGTATTCGTGGTTGAAACGCTGTGCCTCTTGATTCGCTAGCTGCATCACCTTGCGGGCACGGTCAGTAAATCGTTCGAACATGACTATCCTTCCTTTTAGGTTGGCGGACAAACATCGGTCCACCCTCGATTTTTTAGGCTCGTTTCGCCTGCGAAGTTTGCCTCGAACCAACGACGCAATTCGGCAGTGCCAAGTTCCCTAAGCAGGAACAATTTACCCAAATGAGCAAACCTTGTACCGAAATGTTTCGACGGTGAGCTTCAGCACCGTAAAGGGCTTCGATCGAGTCGAGCATTCCGACGCGAAAATTATAGAGTTTCGGACAGGATAGCAAACGGCAGATCAACGGGCTTTAGAGACTTTCAAGCCGTTTGTTTCTTTTGCTTTCCGCGATTTTCCGATGCTCCTGGGCGATCTCTGTGGCCCAGCATGCACCTCGCTCAAGCGATTCTAGGGTTTTGAGCACCAAAACCGCCGCTTCGAAACGCCCCGTTCGACGATAGATCGAAGCAAGCCAAAGCGCTGCCTCTACATCCCACTCCCCCTGCGACACATGGGGCTCTAGCAACTCCTCAGCCTCGAAATAACTTCCCTGCAAGTAAAGCGATTGGGCCTGCTCAAGCACCCGATTCGTGCACCTAGTCAAATCGCTATTTGCCAACTTCGCCAAGTAAAAAGTTTGATAAATAATCGATCCTATCACCGATACGGCCAGCGACCACCATAGCATCTGAGCCTCCCAATGACTCAGCAACCCAGGCCATATAAAAGTGCCAACCCAGGCCGTCTGTAGCCCAAGCACAAACAACAAAGCGATCGCTAACCCCCGGAAGCTTCCAGATCTCCAAGCTGGCGATAGACCAGGCCAGAAATACATCATCCAACCTAGCGATCCTGTCGCGGCGATTCCAAGCACCATTCCATCACCTTTGTGTCGCGGACCTCGCCTAAAAACTCACATGCCAAAACCGATACCGCCAACTGCCAATTCGGCAATCAGCACCTTAGCAAATCCCTCCTGCCGATTGCAACATCCACTCGAACTCGAAACGCCTGAATCGGTTCAAGTCGATCGTCTTTTCATGGAAGCTGGAACCCCAGCACAAGTACGAGCACGAATTCAAGTAGTTTCAACCACCATAATTGCTGAAGAACCAATTGAATTGATATAGACACGGCCAAGAGAAACTTAGACCATCGGCTCTGATAGCAAACACTCGGTTTGCCCATTACCTTTTGTTTATCCTAAAGCTGCATCATGATGAAACAAAATCAAGCCGTTGTGTACGTGGCAACCATGCTGGTATTCACCGCCCTGTTCTCGGGTTGCGCAGGTACGAGCTGTACACAGCCTCAGTACCCAGGAATGACTCCCTACCCGAGCTATCCAGGCTACCCCGCTTATCCTCAGCCCTATCCGACCACAGGCGCTGCTGCTGCTCCAACCGCGATAGCTCCCTCGGGCATGACTCCCGGTGTTGCTCCCCCGCCCGCCGTAGGACTTCCAACCTACGGTCAGCCTGCCTATGGGCAACCGACCTACGGACAACCAACTTACGGGCAGCCTCCCGTCTATGGCCAACCTATTCCCGGAACCACTTCGGCAGGATACCCACCCGGGTACGCTCAGCCGATGTTCGGTAAATAATCCATCTTCGATCCATCGAACAGAAGTTCTTCCGAAGATCGTTTTCTAGCGTTTCTACTTTTTCTTTTTGCCAAGCGCCGCATTGAGAAATGTTTCAATCGGGCCGATGGACTTACCAAAAGCATCGTCGAAAGAGGATCCGCTGCTTATGGCTCGGACGACCGAATCGTACTGCTTTTTCATCGCGGTGCTCTGCATGTTCCTCACCAACGCAAACCCGACGATCGCTTCGTCCTCGTCGTTGAGTTTGCCCTCCATCAGCGGTTTAACATCCTTGATCTCATCGACGACCATCGGAACTTTTTGAATCCAAGGTTTAACTCGCTCGTCGTTTGGGCCGACGGCTTGGGCCAGCGCGGCTCTACCTGCCCCATCTGCAAACCATTTCGGTACGCCTTCGTGAGAAGCCATCCACACGCTCGTTATCTGCTGGACTAGCGCAGACTCGTTGAGCTTGGCATTGGACTTATCGGGAACGATCGCAATGTACATATCGAGCACATCGCGTTTCCAGTGGGACGACCACTCCTGGGGCAAAGATCGCTTCTCGAGCATCTTTCCCAATTCGCTGTAATCATACCGCGACTTGAGCGCGTAAATGGTTATGCCACCGCGCACGATCGGATCTTTAGGGTTCAAACGATATTGTTTCCTGACCGATTTCGACGCCGTCTCTGCTGCCGCCATGACCTGCTCCAAAACCGCAGGACCTACGTTCCCCAAGACATGGAACTCGTCATTGGATTTCTCTTCGGCTAGCACTGTCGGTGAGACGATCTTCCACCGTTCTCGCGCCCTGGACATTCGCTTGTCCATCAATTCGCTGTGACTGGCTTTTGCAGCCCAAGACTTAGCGATGACGCTATCAAGTTGGCTATCCCGCTCTCCGCCGTCATACGTCGCTCCTTCATCGATCCACTTGGTGATCTTCTCGATCTCTTCGGGCTTAAGCGCTGGGCGACCACCTGCAGGCATGCGCTGGCCGGCCTCACCCAGGAGCTTTTTCACAAGCAGGCTTTCCTTGCCTTTCTTGGGTTCAATGGCCGCTCCAGTCATTCCACCTCGCAAGAGCCCTGCAAAGTTGGTGAAGTTCAATCCTCCCGAGGGGCGATTCCCACCGTAATGGCAACCATTGCAATTGGCTACCAGAATCGGTGCAATGTCGCTGGAGAAACTTATCGTCTCTTTGCCTGTGCGCTCCATGACTTCCACCGGCTTGGGCGGCTGTGGTGGCTTTGCATCCGGACCACCGACCAAAACACGAAGGTTCGCTTTGGGATCCTCGCCATCAAACTTCGCCCCCGCCTTAACCCAAGCTTTGATCGCATTGACTTTCTCCTCCGGTACTTTGTTGCCACTCGGAGGCATCGTGCCACTGACCATCGCTTCGACCAACGGACTTCCATCAGGATCTCCTGCAAAGAGCACCACGCCGGCCCGAGAGCCCTTCATCAAACCTTCGTAAGTCGGCATGGTAAAACCGCCGGTCGTCTTATCGACATGGCATCTTCCACAGTGCTCGACCAAAACAGGTGCAACATCTTTGCTAAAACTTATACCCTCGGACTTCGGTTTGGAGTCTTTGGGTGTGTCTTTGCCTGCTGGGTTTTTCAAACCCTCCTTCATCTCCTTGAGCTTCGCAGAGATCTCCCCCCACGTTGCCAACGGGCTGATCTCCGCACCTTCGATCGCGAGAACTTCAGCGGCCTTCGATAGTTTTCGATGGATCCGCTCCCATTCGGCGATGTCCTTTCTTTCTCCAGAGAGGACTAGATCGACGAAGTTTGTATTGCAGATATCGATGTACTTGGCACTCTGCTCAAAGTTCTTCTCTTTGAACAACTCTTCGGCTCGCTTGACGGCAACTCGAACCGAATCGATATCCGTCGGTTTTTGCAAATCTTGCGCGGTGGCTTGGCAAACGCCCAAACCCCAACCAAGGAGTGCAATCACAAGCGACCCAAGCCATAACCTAGAACTATTCATCGGACGATCCCCGAAACCATCAACCATGAGGCACACTGCGGACGAACCCACCGGGTTGTATTGTCCTCTAGAGGACTCCTGCGGAAAAGTGCCCAGACAAATCCTTAGGGCACTTTTCGGGCCGATGGATCCATCAAAACCCTCACAACTCAAAACTTCTGTCGCCCCGACAAAGCATCCGAAAGGATCTCTTTGTTGGTGAATTCCAAGACGCTGCCGCTGGTTACGCCCCTGGCCAAACGTGTCAGTTGGACAGGAAATGGAGCCAATTGATTCGAGATGAACATCGCCGTGCCGTCCCCTTCGACATTCGGATTGGTCGCCAAAACCACCTCTTTGAAATTCCCCGTCCGGACCCGATCGACCAGAGATTCGATCGTCAATTGATCAGGGCCGATGCCATCAAGCGGTGCAATACGCCCCAAAAGCACATGGTACATCCCCTTGTACACGCCGGTCTGTTCAAGCGCGATCAAGTCGCGAGGCTGCTCGACAATACAAAGAATCGTCGAGTCCCGCTGGGAACTCATACAGATTCCGCAAAGCGGATCCTCCGATAGATTGAAACAAGTTGCACAGTACCGAACGTTCTCACGCACCTTGCGGATCGCATCGGCAAGCGCAATGGCTTCAGAAACATGCACCCGAAGGATGTGGTAAGCCAGTCGTTCAGCCGTCTTTTTGCCAATTCCAGGCAAACGGCCCAATTGCTGGATGAGCTCTGTGACCGACTGCGATATCTCTGCCATCGATGGTCTGATCCCCGCGTCGAAACGCATTTCCCTAGCGAAACCTGTCCCTTTGGGGTTGATAACATACCAAAGATGGGTGAAATTTTCAGGGGTTCTTCCCTTCGATTTTCAAGTCGGCTTGGTGCATTCATGACCGTTCTGCTACAGATCCGCAACGCGCACAAACGCTACGGTGATCAAATTCTTCTCGACGGTGCTGAATGCACCCTCGGTGGAAATAACAAAGTTGGCTTCATCGGTCGAAACGGTGCTGGCAAGTCCACTCTCCTGAAGTGCATTCTCGGAGACGATGAACTCGACACAGGCGAAATCATCCGACACCCCAAGCTTAGGATCGGGTATCTGCGTCAGCATGACCCATTTCTCCCGGGTGAAACTGCATTGGAATTCCTGATGCGAGACAGCAACCAGCCTGATTGGAAGTGCGGTGAAGTCTCCGGTGAATTCGAAATCAAAGGCAAGATGCTCGAAACCCCGATGCAAAACCTCTCCGGGGGTTGGCAAACCCGCGTAAAACTCGCCGCTCTGCTCTTGCATGAACCCAACCTGCTACTGCTTGACGAACCGACAAACTTCCTGGACCTTCGTACTCAAATTCTCTTAGAACACTTTCTGCGTTCGTTCCAAGAAGCCTGCTTGATCGTCTCCCACGACCGAGCCTTCCTCAACGCGACTTGCGACTCGACCCTCGATCTTTCCATGGGCGAACTGACCCTCTTCCCAGGAAAAGTCGACGAATACCTCGAATACCAACAAGGTCTCCGCGAGCACGACCAGAGAACCAACGCCTCGATCGCAGCCAAGCGAAAACAACTCCAAGACTTCATCGATCGTAACCGCGCCCGGGCTAGCACCGCCACCCGCGCTAAATCCAAAAGCAAGATGCTCGAACGCCTCGAGGTCAAAGAATCCGCCGCCGATCATGCCAACGCGGTGATCCGAGCCCCATCGGTCGAGCGACGACAAGGCCCAGCTCTTCGCACACGAGATCTTTCGATCGGATACGCCGATCGAACCATTGCCACCAACGTCGGCCTGGAAATCGATCACGGGTCGCGAGCTGCCATCGTCGGCGATAACGGCCAAGGCAAAACGACACTCCTGAGAACTCTGGTAAGCTCCCTATCACCGATCAGCGGTGAAGTCCGATGGGGCTATGGCTGCGAACTCGGAACCTACGCGCAGCACGTCTATACGAGCCTTCCTGAAAACAAA
This sequence comes from Planctomycetaceae bacterium, assembly GCA_021298315.1. GTDB lineage: Bacteria > Planctomycetota > Planctomycetia > Pirellulales > Pirellulaceae > JBKCUI01. Next base: position 3,688 of record JAJTFC010000045.1, on the reverse strand, counting down.
ACCGTCCTTGAACACCTCGAATACGAAGCCATCCCAGGAACTAAAAACCAAACGATTCTCGATACTGCCGGCGCCATGCTCTTTCGCGGTACTGCTATCAATAAAAAAGTTCGAGTCCTAAGCGGTGGTGAACGCGCTCGATTGTGCATGGCCGCTTTGCTGCTCGGAAAAGCCAACGTACTTATCCTCGACGAACCCGGTAACCACCTCGATGTCGAGACGGTCGAAGCTCTCGCCGATGCACTGATCGATTACCAAGGAACGGTCATCTTTACCTCCCACGATCGGCACTTCCTCAAGCGTGTCGCTACGACCTACATCGAGGTTCGCGACGGTAAAGTCACCCAATATCGCGGTGACTATGACGCCTACATGTACATGGTGCAAAAAGAAATCGATGACGCCGAATCCACGCGGCATGGTGGAACTCCCAAAAAGCCCTCTTCAGCGAACAACGCCCCCAAAGCAGGCCAAAAAAATCAACCCAACAAAATCGCTCCGCAAATCGACCAACGGACGGTCCGAAAACAAGTCGGAAACCTCGAAAAAAATATCGCCAAACTGGATCAGCAGAGGAAAGAGATCAATCAGCAATTGATGGAATCGAGCGACCCTCAGGCCGCTTTAAAGCTGCATGAAGAATTGACAAAGGTTTCCGCAGAACTCGATGCGGCTGAAACACGCTGGGCTGAACTCCAAGAACAACTGGAAGAAGAATAAATCGATGATCCAAACCGAGGTGATCAACGATGACACATCCCGAGTCATTCTCGAAAACCTCGAGGATTGCAGATCCTTTGCCCAATCCCTCGCGAAATCTCTCGCCCCAAACCTACCCCGGACCGTCGGACTTGTCGGTACCCTAGGAGCTGGAAAAACCCAGTTGGTCAAGTTCCTTGCCCAAGCCCTTGGGGCTCATCCTGAGGATGTCATCAGCCCAACGTTCGTGCTTGTCCATCCAATCGATACCCATCCTCAAATCTACCATATCGATGCCTATCGTATCCACGACAGCGATGAGTTCCTAGAATTAGGCATCGAGGAACTCTTTGAACAACAGGCAATCACCATTATCGAATGGGCCGATCGGTTCGTCGAATGCATGCCCAAAAATACTCTGTGGATCGAACTGGCCTGCGAAGACCCTCAGTCGCAAAGAAGAACCGTTTTGTTGCGTAACTTGAGCAAGTTACCTGATGTCCAAGACCAATTGAGACACTCCTATGATTGATTCCGAAAAACCACTCCATCAAAAAATCCTTGTGTGCGGTTCGATCAACATGGACTTGGTGGTTCGAACAACCAAGCTTCCTGCACCCGGACAAACCCTTACGGCTCATGGTCTTGAATATGTCTCGGGTGGCAAAGGGGCAAACCAAGCTGTAGCCGTCGCAAGGCTCGGGGGGAAAGTCGGAATGCTCGGTGCCGTTGGCTCCGATGCATTCGGTGCCACCTTGAAAGCCAATCTTCAACAAGAAGGAATCGATCTAGAGTGGGTTGCTGACAAAGCAGGCCCCAGCGGAGTCGCCATCGTCGCGGTCGATGATCAAGGCGAGAACTCGATCATGGTCGTTCCAGGGGCAAACGGTAGCCTATCTGTCGATGATGTTCAACAAGCCGAATCGGCGATCGCCCAAGCTGGATTGGTCATGCTGCAGTTGGAAATTCCGATCGATACGGTCGTGCATACCGTAAGGTTATGCCGCAAACATCAGATTCCTGTGATCCTCAATACAGCTCCAACGCCCGAGAACTTCCCTGACGAACTTTTCGACGTCGATCTGATTTGCCCCAATCAATCCGAAACTGCCGCCCTGCTCAAAACATCGCCACCTTCGAATATGGACGAAGCTTTCGAGACGGCTCGAGAACTTTTGGCCAAAGGAGCCAAACAAGCGGTCATAACCCTTGGCTCGCTCGGGGCTGTAGCTGCGATCAAGATGCCAGGCGGGAAACCCCTGATCAAAACCGTCGATGCCCACCGAGTCACCGCCGTCGATACCGTTGCCGCAGGGGATGCATTCCTCGGGGCCCTGGCTTATCAGATCGCTCAAGGTACCTCCCTCATGGAGTCCTGCTTGTTCGCCTCGGCCGCCGCCGCACATGCCGTAACCGTCTGCGGTGCCCAACCCTCTCTTCCGAATTTAGCCCAAGTACGAGCACGCCTGTAGGTGCCTTGCTCACGCCCCCTTGGTATGATTCCTGAGCTTCCTATCCGCATCCTCCCTGTCATCCATCGATTAACCCATCATGTCCAAAGTTCTTCGGTTCGCTTGCTTTTCGTTTCTAACTCTCGTTGGTTTATCGATGGCAGGTTGTGAGAGTCGTCAAGCCACAAGCAATGCTGGCGGTAAAAAAGGCTCGGGTGCAGATAAAATGCCCGAGAAGCCCAAAGTCGCCCTGGTGATGAAATCCTTAGCCAACGAATTCTTTTCGACCATGGCACAGGGAGCTAAAAAGCATCAAGCACAAGACGCCCAAAAGTATGAGTTGATCGTCAACGGTATCAAAGATGAACGTGATCTTGCCCGACAAGCTGCGATCGTCGATGAAATGATCGCAGCCGGTGTGCAAGCGATCGTCATCGCACCCGCAGATTCCAAAGCCCTCGTACCTGTACTCAGGCGGGCGAAGCAAGCTGGAGTGGTCGTCGTCAATATCGACAATAAACTCGATGACCAGATCCTCAAAGCGGAAGGTCTCGCTGTGCCCTTCGTCGGACCCAATAACCTACTTGGCGCCAAAGTCGTCGGCGATCATCTCGCAAAATCGCTCAAAGCTGGCGACAAAGTCGCGGTGCTCGAGGGAATCCGCACGAGCTTTAACGGGACCCAACGAAGGCTGGGATTCGAACAAGCCATGAAGGACGCTGGTATTCAAATCGTCGATAGCCAAAGCGCCAACTGGGAAACCAATCAAGCCAACACGATCGCAGCCTCCATGCTCAATGCTCACTCCGATCTCAATGCAATCCTCGCAGCCAACGATTCGATGGCCCTAGGGGCCCTTGCTGCGATCAAAGCCGCGAATAAAACCGCAGATGTCCAAGTCGTCGGGTTCGATAATATCTCAGCTGCTCAAGAGGCGATTCGTGAAGGAAAAATGTTGGCCACCGCTGACCAACACGGCGATCAACTGGCAGTCTTTGGAATCGAAGTCGCCTTGAAGCTTATCCAAGATCCAAACGCTAAGCTCGACGATCACGAAACACCCGTCGATCTGATCACTGCGGAAAATCTTAAGTAACGTGTTGGTTATAAGGTTCCCGCCAGCGTGCTAGTACTCGACTCACTCACCAAAGACTTTGCGTCCAGAGCCGTCGACTCGGTGAGCCTCGAATTTCAAAAAGGCCAGGTTCACGCCCTTGTTGGTGCCAATGGGGCTGGCAAAAGCACCCTTTGCAAAATGATCGCCGGTATGATCCGGCCAACCCAAGGTGCAATGCTGCTCGATGGAGTAGAATATTCGCCAAAAAATAAACGCGATGCTCAAGCAACCGGAATCCAGATCGTTCAGCAAGAACTCAATGTCCTGCCAACGCTGAGTCTCGCAGAAAACCTTTTTTTAGCCAAACTACCCAGTCGATTCGGAATTCTTCGTCGCCGCACGATGCATCAACGTGCCGCCGATATCCTCGCCCAGCTCGGTTTAGGGAATCTATCCCCCGATCGCCCCGCTGCAACACTCG
>JAJTFC010000168.1 GCA_021298315.1 Planctomycetaceae bacterium | reverse complement strand
CCTCGATTCTGGCAACTGGAGCGGTGGTCGAACGGTTAATTCACAGGTTAGCGTTTGCTCAGGAGGCACGGTTAGTTGATAGCGATCGTCGTCGGTCAGATTGCCTGCGAGGCGAGCCGAGACGATGCCGGTCAAAGGCTCTTTGGCACTGTTTTTGACCATACACCGGATCACAATCAACGGATCACCTTGGAGCAAGCTCCGAGACGACAAGGTGGCTGATTCCAAGGAAAGACCTTGGCCTTCGGTCGACGCGTCAACCTTTAATTCTTCTTGTTGCGTATGACCGACATTGGGTCGGTTTGCGAACAAAAGAAAGCCGATCAAAATCAGCCAAAACGTCAAAACGGATTGGTAACGAAAAGGAGAAGACATCTTAGTGGGTGCTCAGTAGATCAAAGACGAGCCCGATAATGTAGCAGATATCACCGAGACAAAAACGCTCAGAAGTTTTGTTCGATGCGGTTTTTTCCTCGATCGTATAGCAGGCTCAGTGACCCACTGATCGATTCGATGATCTGTTGCTCGGTCAGTTCACGGTATTCCTGAGCCAAGAGTGGTTTTCCAAAAACGACAGCGATTGGGAGGGGAAAAAGCCACCTCGAGCCCTTGGGCATGCACTCAAAAGCCCCCACGATTGCCACTGGAATCAGCGGCACCTCTGATCGTTTCGCGATCGGAAGAAATCCAGGCTTGAGAGTTCCGATCGAACCGTCGGCGGTTCGAGTTCCCTCGGGGAAAAGCAGTACAAGTTCTCCAGATCGCAATCTTGAGAGCATTTCTCTGAGTCCGCTGAGCCCACCTCGTTCTCGATCGATTTGGATCGAATCGAGAATCCGCAGCAGAAACGAGAAAGCAGGGTTTTTAAAAAGTGTGCTACGGGCAAGGAAGTTCAAGTTGCGATTGCAAGCCAGTCCTACCAAGATCGGATCGATGCCCGACTGATGCGTCGAAAGCAGCATCCCTCCACCCTCGAGGGGTACATGATGCCTGCCTTCGACTCGAATTCGAAACCACAGGATGAATACCACTCGAGCGACCATTCGCATAACCCTATAAAAGGCTCGGCGAAGATAAAAGCTGATTTTGCTTTCGGCTCTGGTGCGATCCTCTTTGGACCGAGAGGGTTTTTTGCTCGCAGGATCCGAGGATTCCTCTTGCGTCGTTAGAGCTTGATCGGTCATCTAGCAACCTGCTCGATTCGCGATCGCACAATCTGTGTGAGTTTTGCCAATACTTGTTCCTCGCTCATCCCATCGGTGCTCACGAAGATCGCATCGCTTGCGGCACGAAGCGGGCCCGTTTCCCGATTGGAATCGTTTTCATCGCGCTGATTTTGAAGATTCAAGATCTCGTCGTAGTCGGCATCGATGTTGCTATCGAGCAATTGCTGGTACCGCCTGCGAGCGCGCTCCTGGGGGGACGCGGTCAGGAAGATTTTGCACTGGGCATCAGGGAATGCCACGGTTCCTTGATCGCGACCCTCGGTCACACAGTCTCGGTTTTGGCAGATGTTCCGCTGTGCCTGAACCATCAGCTCTCGGATGTGGGGGTTTTCGGCGATGGGTTTGATCGACTTGGCTACCGTGGGGTTTCGGATCTCGCGAGTGACATCATCCTGGTTGAGTTTCACAGAGCCTTTGGAGAGTTCGATTTCGCAGGTTTTGGCGATCGCAAGTGTCGCTTGGGGATCCGAAAGATCGATTTTCGCACGCAAGCAAGCCAGTGTTACGCACCGATACATCGCACCGGTATCGAGGAAAAAGTAGCCTAAGGCCTCTGCGAGTTTGAGCGAAACGGAACTCTTTCCAGCCCCTGCAGGACCATCGATTGTCACGATCATCGAGTTTTTAATTAAAATTGGTTCATGATTCAAAGAGAAACCGGTTCAAAGTTTAGCAAGATTTGCCGGCCTCTCAAAACGGAATCCTCGAAGTTCCATTCGTGATACTTTTTCTTTTTCCTAACGGGTACATCATGTCCAAACGTTTTTTTACGGATCGCTCATGCCGTCTTACATCATGGGCTAGGCTCGGTTTTGTGGGTTTCGTTGCCGGTGGTTTACTCGCACCACTGAGCGCTCAGGACAAGCCCGCCGAACCGCCTGCGGCCACCCAGAGCCCTGAAGCGAATCCAACAACGAGTGAACCTGCCACAGCCGCGCCTGAGAAGAAGCAAGAGGAAAGCAAGCCGACAGCAAAAGCCCCCGCGAAGAAACAGGTTCGCGTCTTGGCCCTCAGCGGTGAGTATGTCGATCTTCAAGGTGGAAGCGGTTTTAATCCGACGGATCTGATCATGGGCGGCGGGGGAGGAAGGCCTAAATCCTTCTACAAACTTTGCGATTACCTCGACGAACTCAGCCATGAAGAACTCGTAACCCACGTGGTTTTTGATCTCTCAGCGTCATCCTTGTCGATGAACCCCGCCCAACTCGATGAGTTCTCTCGGCGATTGACGCATCTTCGAGGCCATGGCAAAAAATGCATCGCCTGGTTGGAATCGGCTAGCAACGTCCACATGTCGATCGCCTCGGGGTGCGACGAAGTACTCCTTGCTGATCTAGGTGGTATCGATATGCCATCGTCATCGATGGAGACGATGTTCTATCGCGATGCGATGGATCTGTTGGGTGTTCAAGCATCGGTCACCCGTGCCGGTGACTTCAAAGGGGCCGTCGAACCCTACGTCAACCCTGTGATGTCCAAACACCTCAAGGAGCATTACCTTGCAATGCTCGAATCGATCAACAACGCCCAGGTTGGAAGAATCGCCAAAGGACGAGGTCTTTCGGTGGCCGCTGTCAGAGAACTTCAAAAGAAAAGGATGATCTTGCCTGTCGAGGCCCTTGCTAGCAAACTGGTGGATAAACTCGTTTCTTATGGGGCTATGGAAAAAACCGTGATGGATAGCCTCGGTGATAGTTACGAATGGACCAAACCCAAAGCCAAACCCAAAAAGGAAGTTTCGATCTTTGAACTCATGGGCCAAGCGATGGCACCACCCAAAAACCCCTTGAAAATCAAGGATGACTCGATCGTTGTCGTGCACCTTAGCGGTGCGATTGAGGATGGGAAAACTGCAAATGGCGGGAGCATCGTTTCAGGACCAACGGTCAAACTCATCGAGGATTTGACTGCCGATGAGAAAGTCAAAGGTGTTGTTGTTCGTATCAACTCCCCTGGGGGAAGCGCCACGGCCAGCGAAGCGATTCGCCAAGCACTCGAGGCGATGGCCAAGAAAAAACCGCTGGTGTTTTCGATGGGTGAGCTTGCCGCCTCTGGTGGGTACTGGATCACTTGTATCGGCCAGCCGATCTTTGCCGAACACGGAACGATCACCGGCTCGATCGGTGTGTTCTCGATGAAACTTAGCGGAGGGGCTCTTGCTCGACGTCTGGGTGTTCACATCGAATCTGTCACGCTCGATTCGGCTGCGGGCATGAACGCCCTGAGCCACGCGTGGACCGAAGAAGAAACCGAAATGATGCAGAAGTTTATCGGTACGATCTATGACAAGTTCCTGCAGATCGCTTCGTCCTCGCGAAACATCCCTGTCGAGACTCTCAAGAGTCTTGCAGGTGGCCGCGTCTGGTCAGGGGAACAAGCCAAAGCCAATCGGCTTGTCGATCAACTTGGTGGACTCGATGACGCACTAGCGATGGTAGCCAAGAACGCCAAGCTGGATAAATACAAAGTCGTTCATCGACCGGAGGCCACTGGTGGTCTGGATCTTGGAAGCCTGCTCGGAGGCCGTGAAGAGGATGCCGATATTCTTGCCAGCTCCGAGTTGCTCTCGGTGCTCGAGAGCAAGCTTTGCGAAATGCTCAAAGCTCAAGGTTTTCGGGGAGATGCTACCCGGTTACTACTGCGCTCGATGGATCTTTCGGGCAAGCAGTCTCCCAAGGCATGGGCACTGCTTGGCGAAGAACTCAAAATTCGCTATTAGCTTCTAGCGGATAGAGGGTGCGTACTCGAAGCGACGCTTTCGGAAATCGTTCATATAAGGGCCAATTACCTGGGTTCAAGCTTCCTTGAAAAGCTGATCGAATTGAATCGATTCAGGCGTTTCGAGTACGAGGACGAGTACGAGTACCGCGAAGCTGAGTACGAAAAAGGGGCGGTGGTCATTTCCACCGCCCCTTTTTATTGTCAGTATAGATGCGACTGATCGATCTCAACGATCGAGACTGAGTTTGCTTTACAGTTCCACGTTAAGACTTGACTGTCCAGGCGCTACGGTGATAGTCCGCTGCATGTTGGCTTCCTTCAAGGAAGCATCAACACCATTGAGAACCGCCGCGTTGGCTTCATCCAGAGGCATCAGGAAATAGGCGTATTTGCCTGGAACCACGCTCCCTTTGTAGGAGCCATCGGCACCTACTTTGAGGGGTACTGGATGTCCCTTTTCGAGAGGTTGGAGCATCAAGGTGACGTTTCCAAGTGGCTGACCAGACTTGGTCAGCTTACCCGATACACTCACCGGTTCGCCCAGCAACTCGACTTTGGGGGCACAGCCTGAAAACAGGCAAATCAATCCGAGTACTAGAAAGGATCTCAATGATGTCACAGCTTACTCCGGCATTTCGTAAAGGGTTCCGTCGTTTCGACCAACCATCCACTTGAGCACAACTCCGTCGGTGTTTGCCGAGAGGAACTTGACTGCTCCATCACCAAAGGCTGCGTTGCAACCTGAGCCGTGGAAAGAGAAAGGCTCGTCGTTAGGTCCGCAGTTGTTCACCGACCAGAGGCACTGAGCAGGGCCACCGATGGGGCTTGCGAAGTTGTTGATCATGGCCACACGGCTTCCGGGTGCAATCGCATTGCTTGGACCAGAGTATCCGTTGGTCACAGCATCTGCGTCTGCCCAAGCGTACATGTGTCGACCCAGAGGACCGCTTTGCATGTTCACAGGGAAAGCAGGACTCGATACTGGGGTGTATCGGGCCGAAAGCGCACCGAACTTAGCCACGTTTGGATGGGCACGTCCAGCGTCCTCGATGAGCATCAGAGTGTTCGAGGTACCGTCGGTCGTGGAGGCCATTCGGCTACCTTCGCAATCGAGCATCCCGAAGAGTCGCGATGCGAGATATTGGGGGTCAGAAGTGGACATTCGCATCCCGTAGGTAGCCGATCCGGATCTTGTGTCGATGTCCGATACGGCGACGAACATGTAATCAAACCCGCCTAGGCGATCGACAGGATCTCGGCTTCCCAGATCCAGCGGAGTCGATGGGCAGACGAAGGTTGGGATGCTCGTTTGAGCAGCCAGTTGTCCCGAGGGATGCGTAGGATCGTCGTAGGACTTGCCCTTTGCATTGCGGTGAATAATGCAACCGCTGGGGGTAACGAAATTCGTGCCGCTTGGAGAAGCTCCATAGAAGGCGATCGAATTTTCGGTGAAGTTGAACATGTTGTAAACCGATTGCTGCTCGATGTAAGGCAACAATAAAGTTGCTGTCGAGTGCATCATGTAGACGGTCGTGGACGATCCGGTTGAATCGCACTGACCGCTGTGAGGCAGACGCTTGTAAGCCGATTCGTGGTTATGAACGGCCAACCCCATTTGTTTGACATTGTTCGAGCAGCTCATTCGGCGAGCTGCTTCTCGGGCTGCTTGCACTGCTGGCAATAGCAGTCCAACCAAAATCCCGATGATCGCAATCACCACCAGCAGTTCGACGAGCGTAAAAGCACGTCGGTTTTTCCGAGACCAATTCCAATGGTTCTTCATCAATTCCACCCCTTCGATAAGGATCAAAAAAGTCTTATGTGTGAGGATGCCCAGTGCACCGACGGGTCGAGAATTTAGCGTCGATTCATGAAGGCTGTTCGCGGAAATAAGCAATTCATCGCATCTTCATAAAAGCTGAACACAAACCAAGCAATCGAGCCGCGTTTATGAAGAATGCGTTATGAAATAGTGAAGAGATAAGTGGCGGTTCTGACAGCTGATGAACACTGATGAACGCTGATGCGGTTCTTCAGGTGTTTTTGTGGGTACAGCGATTTTTTTGGGGCTAGGCGGCAGCCTGCTCGTACTCGAAAGGAGTTTAGCAGGCACATTCATTCAAATGCTTAGGTCAGTGCTCATTAGCGGTCGTGGTAGATCGGCAAGTAACGGTAATAGACTTCCAAGCACATGCAAGCCAACGCCGTGGTGTAGATTCTCCCGCCATGGCCTCCCCAAATGCAGCGAGCGTCCCATGAGCCAGCCAAATCACCTTGGAGTACTTGAGTGGAGATCAGTTCCTTTTTCATCGCTTCGTTCCATCGGCCCCATGCATCGTTTTGATTGCGGCTTTGGTACAGAGCCAACGTCGCGTAATACCAATAATAGAAATTGGTTTCTCCATTGCCTGGAAGTTGTCCGATGAGCATCTGTTTGGCTTCCTGGGTCGCTTGCGCAGACATCGGTAGTCCTAACATGGCTCGCAGGGCCAATGCCTCGGCAGTCATCGCCGGTGTTGCTTGCTGGATCGGTGGACGAGCTTGAGGATTGATGTTGCGGTAGACAGCAAGTCCACCCGCTTTGCCGGTGCTTACCGAATCGAGGAAGCGTTGGAGCAACACACGGTGGTGCCCTTGAAGAACCACGGCGTTACTGGCACTTGCACTGCTGAGCAACATCGCTTGCCAACCGAACTGACTCGTATCACCTGGATCGTCTGTAGCAAAGTCGTATCGCCATCCACCGGTCTTCGGGTTCATCGCTTTGAGGCTATAACCTACGGCGCTAACAATGGGCTCCAAAAGTTTGGCGTCTTGAGTCATTGCGTAAGCTTCCGCAAGCGCAATGCCCGAGATCCCGTGGCTGTACATTCTTGAATATCGAACCGTAGGTTCATTGCCAATTTGACCTCGGCCTGATAAATCGCCCGAAGGAAACTGCTGCT
>JAJTFC010000044.1 GCA_021298315.1 Planctomycetaceae bacterium | reverse complement strand
GGTCGTCGATCGTATCATGATAGTTCCGGAACTGCATTCCGACGGTTAGGAATCCCAATGCCGCAAGCTTTGGGTCGTTCTCAGGTAAATCCAGTTGATCCGCAGCGATCTGTTCAAGGATGAATTGATCCAACGGAAGGTCTTGCTGTATTGCACCGATGACATAGTCTCGGTAGGTGTAGGAGAATGGAAAGCTCGTAAAACCGATGGCTGCCCCGCCATGCGTGTCGGCATACCTTGCAAGATCCAGCCAATGCTTGCCCCATCGTTCGCCATAGCGAGCCGAAGCCAGCAACCGGTCGATCCACTTGCGGATCGACTCTGGATCGGTATCCAAGACCAGTTGGTTGATTTCCTCGCTCGTCGGCGGCAGTCCTGTCAGATCGAAGGATACGCGACGAATCCATTGCTCCTTGGACAACTCTTGCGAAAGTTTCAGTCCAGCCTTGCCGAGCGAATGCTGGATGAAGCGATCGATCGGAAGATCCTTTGCGGTCGATTCGTCGGTGACTTGCGCAAGTAGCTTGGTCGAATCGCCGATGGGTTCAAAGGCCCAGTGCTCGGAGTACTTTGCACCTTGGGCGATCCACTCTTTGAGGATAGTAATCTGCTGGCTGCTCAAGGGTTTACCAAGATGCCCCGGTGGCATCACTTCGTCCGGATCACGCGATTCGATGCGATGGATCAGCGGGCTGCGATCGGGCTGGCCTGCAAGAATCGCCGATTGCATAGCGTCCGACTGGGTGTCGAGTCGCAACTCGGCTTGTCGATTCTGAGCATCTGGACCGTGGCATTGCAAGCAGTGGTTGGCCAATATCGGACGAACTTGACTGTTGAAATCGATCTGACCGCTGGCCGGCATGGCCAATACCGGCCCGAGAGCGATCGCCACACAGATAAGTTCAAAACGCAGGTTCTTCATGCGGTTAGCTAGGTGTTCGCAGGACTTGCTCGGTAGAGCCAGACTTTCGAACGCCTCAAGGTGGGAGGGGCGGCACACTCGGGCCGCAAGGCGGGAAAAACACCCATGTATTATAACTGCAGTTGATGTTCGAAATCAACAGCGCAGAGTTAGATCTCAGCGATCGGCTAGATCATGTAGGACCAGTCGCTTGCATCGAGATGTTCAGGATGGTTCGGACAATTCGCGCAACGATTCGGGCCAATGAGTCTGTAAGCTGCCTTGAGGGCTTGGATGGTACTAGCCCAGATCTCCGACTCTTCTCGGAAGACGTTCGAGGCACCGATGAGCTTGAGAATTCCGACGTTGGCCAAGACGCCGAGCATTTCGTCATCGACACCGCTTAGCATAACGGTCACACCGCGATTGTGCATTTGAGTGACGAATTTTTCGAGGATTTGCATGCAGACCGAATCGGGATTTCGTGCGCGTTTGAGCCTAAGGATAATCACCTTCCAATCCGACTCGGCTTGCTCTTGAATCGAATCCATCAAGTCCTCGAAATCCGGAGCGCTTCCGAAGAACAGTTCGCCTTCGAGGTTATAGATCCGAATCAGCGAGCAACGAGGGTCCTGGGGCTGAACTTCACGGATCACCCGATCGGTTGTCACGGCCAATTCGGTCATCGAGATCTTGGCCGCTTTGGGGATGTACAAAGCAAAGGAGAGAGCAACGCCGATCAAGATACAAAATTCGACCGATACCAAGATGGCCGACAGAGCCGTGATCGCCAGGATCAGGGCATCAAAGCGTGTGGCTTTTGCGATGTACTTCAACGTTGCCACTTCGGTCATTCGAAACGCCGTTAGCACCAAGATAGCGGCGAGGGCTGGACGTGGAATGTAGGCAGCAAAGGGTGCAAACAGCAGGATCGTCGCAGCCACACCTGCGGCGCTGATGACACCGGACCATTGCGTAGCAGCACCAGAGGAATGATTGATGTAGGTTCGTGTCAGAGAGCCTGATCCGGGGAAGCAGTTGAAGAAACTGCCGACGGTATTGGCCAGCCCCTCGCTTAGACACTGCTGATTCATATCGAGCTTCTCACCAGTCTTCGATGCGATCGATTTGGCCATCGCCATCGCTTCGAGGAGACCTAAGAAAGCGATTGCAAGTGCGCTGCCGGACAACTCACGAACCATCATCCAGTCCCAAGTCGGAAGAGAGAACCATGGCAGTTGCCTAGGTACGTTCTCAGTCAGCTTGACTTGCAGTTCGCGAGCCGGATCGATCCAGTAGAGTCCGACCGATACGGCCACGATCGCAATGAGGAACTCAGGGAGCCAAACCGAGAAACGGCGATTGGTCCAACGAATCGCAAGTGCAATCGTCGCAGTCGAAAGGGCCACGCAAAACGTCGGCCAGTGGACTCCGTCGCTGGCGCTGATGGTCTTCCAAAACCGGACAAGAAAATGATCGTGCGGATCGGTCGCTACTTGCAACCCAAGAACATTCTTAAGCTGATCCATCAGCAACAGCACCGAGGCTCCAAGGGTAAAGCCTACGATGACCGCTTTGGAAATGAATCGCGACAAGTCACCGAAACGACCGAGCGAAATGGCTGTTTGGATCAAGCCTATCAGAAGGGCCATCAAGATTGCGGCGCTTCGTCGTCGCTCGTCTCCATCGATGCTTGCCAAGGCGCTGAGCATGGCGATCGAGATGGCATTGGTCGGTCCATTGATGAGTTGCTTGGACGAATCAAGCATCGCACCGACGGTGGTCATGACGATGGCTGTATAGAGCCCCATCTCGGCGGGCATGCCGAAGATCTTTGCATACGCGATCGCTTGAGGCACAGCCACAGCGGCAACAGTTATCCCAGCGAAAAAGTCTCGCTGAAACATCGAAGCGGTGTAGCCTCGCAGCGAACCGATGGCAGGAACCCATCGGTGCAAGGTTTCAGTTGACCAGGGGCTTTGCCCCTGGATGTGTTCAGTTTGGCCATTGGCCAAATGGTTGTCCCGTTGTTGATCTGCCAAAATTGTCCCAGGGGCGATGCCCCTGGCTATGGTGTGTATGGCCTTTGGCCAATCGGATTGGTCGTGATGTTCGATAACCCAATATACTACCCGTTTTCTTCGCAAACGGCATCGTCCCAGGGGCGTTGCCCCTGGCTATGTTGTGCATGGCCGTTGGCCAATCGATCCGGTCGTGATGTTCGATGGCCCAAATGCGATACCCGGTTTTTTCGCAAACGGCGATACTCATCATAGCCTGGGGTAACGCCCCAGGTCGAGCGAGCCACGTTATCCCATATTCATTTTCCCAGGGGCGATGCCCCTGGCTATGTTGTGCATGGCCGTTGGCCAATCGAACCGGTCGTGATGTTCGATGGCCCAAATGCGATACCAGGTTTTTTTCGCCAACGGCGATATTTCAACGCAATCAATCCCAGACGTATTGTTCATCGAATTTGATGCCGTAACGGTTCAAAAATTCGCGATACTCTTCCTGGAACGTCTTGATGCGGTGATGTTCTTCTTGGGAATTGATGTACGATACGACGCTTTCTCGATGCGTGGGGCTTACGGAGAATATACCGTACCCACGTTGCCAAAAAAACTTATCAAGGTTGGGCCGGAGTGTTTTGATGAACTTTGACGATTCGCGCTTGAGGTTTTCTACAAAGTCCTTTGCTGCGTGAATACGGCCCATGTCGAATAAGACGTGGACGTGATCTTCAACGCCACCCACTATCACGTATTGCGATCCCATATCTCGTAGCGTCGTCGCGAGGTACGCGTGAACCCGTTGGCGTAAATCGACTTTGAGAAATGGGTAACGATCCTTGGTGCTAAAAATCAAATGCGCGTAGAGTTGAGACAACGATTGCGGCATAGGCGTGAACCTCGTTTATAAATCGCATATGGCCGTTGAAACAACGGCATCCTCATTTATGTTTGCCAACGGGATTCTATTTTTAATCCTGCCGTGGGCAAATCTGATTCGGCGGGGCATTGTCCCAGGGGCGTTGCCCCTGGCTATGTTGTGTATGCCCGTTGGCCAATCGGATTGGGCATAATGTTCGATGGACAATTGGTTCGCGATTCGTTCGAACGCAGGGTGCCTTGTCGGTTTTTTCGCCAACGATCGTCCCAGGGGCGCTGCCCCTGGCTATGGTGTGCATGGCCGTTGGCCAATCGAACCGGTCGCGATGTTCGATGGCCCAATATGCTACCCGGTTTTTTTCGCCAAAGGCGATACTCATCGTAGCCTGGGGCAACGCCCCAGGAATCGGGTTATGGTGTGCTTGGCCGTTGGCCAATCGAACCGGTCGTGATGTTCGATGGCCCAATGCGATACCCGGTTTTTTTCGCCAACGGCGATATTCATCGTAGCCTGGGGTAACGCCCCAGGAATCAGGTTATGGTGTGCATGGCCGTTGGCCAATCGAACCGGTCGCGATGTTCGATGGCCCAAATGCGATACCCGGTTTTTTCGCCAAAGGCGATACTCATCATAGCCTGGGGCAACGCCCCAGGTCGGGTTGTGTTGACCATGGCCGTTGGCCAATCGGGCTATTCGTGATGTTCGGTTGCCAAATGGATTGCTCTTTCTTTTTAAAAAGGCGATATTCAATGTAGCCTGGGGCAACACCCCGGTATTTTTTTACCAAAAGGTTAACGTGTCTAGATTGTTCCAGACTGACTCGATCGAAGCCCAAGAAATCTACCTTGACAACCATGCGACTACCGCAGTCGATCCGCGTGTTGTCGATGCTATGGTTCCAATGATGATCCGTCAGTATGCAAACGCCGGCAGTATCACCCATGAGCCTGGCCGGCGCGCAGCACGCATCCTTGAACAAGCCAAAGGACAGATGCTCGAACTTCTCGGAACTCCCCAGGGCGATCTGGTTTTCACCAGTGGAGCGACCGAAAGCGTCAACTTGGCACTTGCAGGTGTCTGTCTGCATCCAAGGCAAAAGCGAAGAAGCTTGTTGATCGGAAACGTCGATCATCGAGCGGTGTTGGACTGTGCGAGGAAACTCCACAAGTCAGGTTTGAGCGTGCAGAGTCTGCAGCCGCAGCAGTGCCTGCAGGTACAGTCGAGCGAATCGCAAGAAAGTTCCACACCGATTGGAGCTTATCGCATCGAGTCGCTCCAAGAGCATTTGAGCGAAGATGTCGCACTGGTTTCATTGATCCTAGGGAACAATGAAATCGGTTCCTTACAAGACATGCGACCTGTGGCTGATCTTTGTCATTCCTATGGGGCTCTGCTCCACTTGGATGCAACACAAGCCGTCGGCAAAATTCACTTCGATGCATTATCGACCGGGGCTGACTTGGTAAGCTTTTCGGCGCACAAATTCTACGGGCCTAAGGGGGTCGGTGGACTCTTGATTTGCAACGACCAAGTCAAACTCACCCCGCAGATCGTAGGTGGAGGTCAGCAAAACAATCTTCGCTCCGGAACCCTCAATACCGTAGGCATCGTCGGTATGGCCAAGGCCCTTGAGGTTGCTGTTGCCGAAATAACAACTGAACTCCCCCGAATCTACCAGCTTCGCCAGCAGCTATGGAAACGACTGCAATCTGGAATCGACGGACTGAAGCTCAACGGTCCAAGTTGGCTCGAAGACTCAAGGAGCCCAAGAACGCCCCTCGAGCGACTACCGGGCAATCTCAACGTCCAGTTTCCCAGCGTCGATGGCCAATCGCTGATGCTTCGAGTCCCGTCTGTGGCCCTTAGCAGCGGTTCTGCCTGCAGTTCGGCAGAGCCTCAGCCGAGCCACGTCCTCTTGGGAATCGGTCTAAGTGAGGATCAAGCCCGCTGTAGCTTGCGATTCGGCATAGGTAGATTTAATACTGCCTCCCAGATCGACCTTGCAGCCGATCTGATCATCTCGGCCTACAAGGAACTGGTTGATTTCGTCGGCTGAGCATTTTCGTCGCTTGACCGCATTGGAGCGGCATCGACAATAAGCCATCAGCAAAGCGATTTGTTATCCTGTCAAAATCACTTACTGAGCATCGGCGATAGGACTTGCCGTCGCTCTCAAGGAATCCTCGATGAGTACCATCGATTCAAGTTTACCAAAAATGGTCGAGCCTCAATCTTCTGCCTCGATGCAGGTACCCGATGCATCGGGACGATTCGGGGACTTTGGGGGCCGTTATGTTCCAGAGACTCTTACCAGGGCTTTGGACGAATTGGTCGTTGAGTATCAAAAGGCTCGGAACGATCCGGACTTTCAAGCAGAGCTAGATGAATTGTTGCATCGATTCGTCGGGCGGCCTTCACCTTTGTACCATGCCAAGCGGCTCAGTGGTTTGATCGGTGGTGCGCAGATTTGGCTCAAGCGAGAGGATCTCAATCACACCGGTGCGCACAAGATCAACAACACCCTTGGACAAGCCCTGCTGACGCTTCGGATGAAAAAGACTCGCGTGATCGCCGAGACCGGTGCCGGGCAACACGGGGTAGCAAGCGCGACGGCTTGCGCCCACTTTGGACTTCCTTGCGTGGTCTACATGGGTGCAGAGGATGTCCGAAGGCAAAAGCCAAATGTCTTTAGCATGCGGCTCATGGGTGCCGAAGTACGTCCCGTCGAGAGCGGCTCGAAGACTCTCAGGGATGCGGTCAACGAAGCAATGCGGGATTGGATGTCGAGCGTTGAGCATACTCATTACATCATCGGTTCGGTGATCGGTCCTCATCCGTTCCCTCAAATGGTTCGCGATTTTCAAAGCGTCATTGGCAAAGAGTGCCGTGAGCAATGCTTAAGCAGCATTGGCAGACTGCCCGATGCGATCGTCGCTTGTGTCGGTGGTGGTAGCAACGCTGCGGGGATGTTCTATCCGTTCATCCAAGACACCAGCGTGCGTTTGATCGGAGTTGAAGCGGGTGGTCGGGGGGCACAATCCGGCGAGCACGCGTCACCTTTGACATTCGGTTCTCCAGGTGTGCTCCATGGTTCCTACAGCTATGTCATGCAGGATGATGATGGACAGACTAGCGATGTGCACTCGATCTCTGCAGGTCTGGATTATCCTGGAGTCGGCCCCGAGCATTCCTATTGGAAAGATACCCATCGAGTTGAATACACCTCGTGTCGAGACGACGAAGCCCTAGGCGCATTTGATCTATTAGCTCGCAACGAAGGGATCCTCACAGCCTTGGAGACTTGCCACGCACTTGCCAAGGCGGCTGAGATTGCCAAGACCATGTCTCGCGATGAGCACTTGGTGATTTGTTTATCGGGCCGAGGCGACAAAGATGCTGCAGAACTGGCTCGGCTACGTGGCCAGCAATGGTAAGCCAAATCGGCTTACAAACCCCTGAATTCATCCCCAAGAAACGCGCTGTGTATGACCGCTATCGATGATCTGTTCGCTAAGTTAAGAGCTTCCGGAAAAAAGGCGTTCATGCCTTTTGTCACCGCCGGCGATCCGAATATGGCTTTTACGTCCAAGGTCATCACCAGGCTTCAAGAGCTCGGTTGCTCGATGGCTGAAGTGGGATTTCCCTACAGCGACCCGATCGCCGATGGGCCGGTGATTCAAGCATCCTACACTCGAGCACTCGGCAACAAACTTAAGCTTCAGCAAATCTTCGACCAGATCCAAACGGATAAGGCCAACTGGTCGATGCCACTGGTCGCGATGGTTTCCTATGCGATCATCCATCGCCAGGGGCCCGAGTCTTTCATCATGGCGGCCAAGCAAGCCGGCTTTTGCGGGGCGATCGTTCCGGATCTGCTTGTCGAAGAAAGTCCGAAAATGTCCTCGCTTTGTCGCAAGCATGATTTCAATTTGATCCAGTTGGTCACCCCGACAACCCCTCCAGATCGCGCCTTGAGAATCGCAGAGGCATCAAGCGGTTTCTTGTACTTTGTCAGCGTCACGGGGATCACCGGCGAGCGAACCCAGTTGCCAGAAGGATTGGTCGATAGGGTCGGGTGGCTCAAGGCACGAACGAGCTTGCCCATTTGCATCGGATTTGGTATCTCCACACCCGAGCATGTTCGGTTGCTAGCTCCAGTGAGCGACGGGCTGATCGTCGGCTCAGCGATCGTTCGATGCTTGGAAAGTGCATCGAGCTCCGAAGAGCAAGCACTGCAGAATGCGGGCCAGCTGGTTTCGAGTCTGCTGGCTGCATTGGAAACCTGAAAGATCTAGGTGAATTTGTGCGATACCGTCAACTGGATAAAATCATCGAGCTTGTTCCTGGTGAGCGAATAGTCGCTACACGCCAACTCCATGAAAACGAGGATTACCTCCGAGACCATTTTCCTCTTTTTCCGGTGATGCCCGGAGTGATGATGCTCGAAGCGTTGTTTCAAGCATCGATGTGGCTGATCCATGCCACCGATAACTTCGAGCACTCAATGCTCACACTCGATGAGGTTCGCAATGTCAAGTTCGCCGATTTCATGCAACCAGGTCAAGTCTTGACCGTAACGGTCGAGTGGGACAAATCCGATGAGAATACCGTCAAGGTAAAAGCCCAGGGGATGCGTGGGGATGTTGTCGCCGTCAGCGGTCGACTGGTGATTGGCAAACGGAACTTGGGTAGCCATGGCGATGCGCAGTTGCAGGCAGCCGATGAGTTCGCACGTTCGACGATGCGTCAAGAGATCGAGCAATTGATCGCCAAAGGTTCTAGTGCTACTGCAGGGGCTTGAGAATCACGGCTCCCAACGGTGGGATCGTTAGTTCTAACGATGCATTTTGGGCGTGGTAGGGGACTTGAGCATCGGCGTAGATTACACCTGGATTTCCAATCCCTGATCCTCCATAGATGGACGCATTGCTGTTGAAGATCTCGCGATAGCCCCCTGCAAACGGAACACCCACTCGATAGGGGCGAACCACAGGTGTAAAGTTGCAGCATACGAGCAAGTGCTCTGAGGATTGAGCATCGTGGCTTTTACGCAGGTAGACCAGAACGCTATCGTGAGCGTTTCGGCAGTCGATCCATTCGAAGCCTTCGCCACTAAAGTCGAATCGATGCAGCGGTTTTTCGCTGGCATGCAATCGGTTCAAATCGGCCACGAGTCGTTGGATTCCAGCATGGGTTTCCCATTGCAAAAGCTCCCATTGGAGCTGGGCGTCGTAGTTCCATTCGTGCCACTGAGCCAGCTCACCTCCCATAAACAGCATCTTCTTGCCAGGGTGTGTCCACATGTAGGAAAACAGCAGGCGTAGGTTGGCGAACTTCTGCCACAAATCTCCAGGCATCTGGCCGATGAGCGATCCTTTGCCGTGGACAACTTCATCATGCGAAAGCGGAAGTTGGAAATTTTCGGAGTACGCGTAGATGAGGCTAAAGGTTAAGTCGTTTTGGTGGTGTTTGCGATGGATCGGATCGCGCCGCATGTAACGGAGCGTGTCGTTCATCCAGCCCATGTTCCATTTCATAGAAAACCCTAAGCCGCCGACATCCACCGGATGGCTGACGCCAGCCCAAGCGGTCGATTCCTCAGCGATCGTTAGAATCCCTGGATACTCCGCATGGCATTGGCGATTGAATTCGCGGACGAAATGGACGGCAGCAAGGTTTTCACGGCCTCCCATGTGGTTCGGGATCCATTCCCCTTCCTTGCGCGAATAGTCCAGGTAGAGCATCGACGCTACGGCATCGACGCGGAGTCCATCGATATGGAACTTATCGAACCAAAACAGCGCATTGGAGATCAGAAAGTTACGAACTTCGTGTCGAGAGTAATTGAACACCATGGTGCCCCAATCGGGATGCTCGCCCTGGCGAGGGTCTTCGTGTTCGTAAAGAGCAGTGCCATCGAAGCGATACAAGCCATGAGCGTCTCGAGGGAAGTGAGCCGGTACCCAGTCGATGATCACGCCGATGGAGTGTTGATGGCAGTAGTCGACAAAGTACATGAAATCTTCGGGACTTCCGTAGCGACTTGTGACTGAAAAGTAACCTGTGGTTTGGTATCCCCAGGACCCGCTGAAGGGGTGTTCGGAGACCGGCATGAGTTCCAGATGGGTAAAGCCCATCTGCTTGCAATACTCGACCAATTGATGGGCCAGTTCTCGGTAACCTAACCAACCATGATTGGCGTTGTCGCATTTTCTCCATGAACCTAAATGGACTTCGTAAATCGAAACCGGTTTTTGAAGGATCCGATTCTCTGCTCGCTCGGCGATCCACTCAGAGTCTTGCCACCGATATTCGAGGGTATGGACGATCGACGCGGTTCGAGGGGGAAGCTCTGAATAGAAGGCCAACGGGTCGGCTTTGTCGATAACGCCCCCATCGATCGAGCGAACCCGGAACTTGTACTTCATCCCATTGCCGATGTCCGGCACGAACAGTTCCCAAATTCCCGACGGCGATTGCTTGTGCATCATGTGGGCTCGGCCATCCCAATGATTAAAGTCGCCGACGACTTGGACACTTTGTGCATTGGGTGCCCAAACGGCAAAATTAACACCTTGGTGGCCATCGACACTGCGAAGATGCGCACCGAGTTTTTCGTAGATCTTCCAATGGTTCCCGGAACCAAACAAATAGCGGTCGAAATCGCTAAACGAGAATCCGACACTGTAGGGATCGATTTGATGCGTCACGTTGCCAGAAGCTCCAGAGAGTTTGAATCGGTATGCGGGAGGCTGTGGATCATCAAGTCGAGGTAAGACACCTTCATAGAAGCCCCATGGGTGCAACCGTCGCATGGGAAGCGTCGCACCGCTTCGCTGATCGACCAACCATGCTTGTTGTACTCCAGGGAAATAACCTCGCACGGCCCAGGCTTGTTGGTCTTCGATAGCATGGGCACCTAAAAGATCTTTTGGGAAGGGGCTGGTGCCATCGAGAATACTACCGAGTGAATCGAGGTTCAGGTGGGTCTTCACACGCGAGTCCTTTGAGCGAAGTGCCGCCTTGAAGTGGCACCGTGAAGATCTCGCACTTGAGATCCTAGCGCCTGGCTCGGTAACTATCCGGTTTCGGATCGAGCATCAGCATCGATCGAAAGGCATACACAAGCATTGTATCGGCTCGAAGCACGCATCTCCATATCCAAGTGCTAGGCATTTGGAGAATAGAGACCGCACTGGATTGAGCATTAGCCACGGTATTAGCCACAGTGCAGTGGCCGGATGTCTGCCCGGAAGACCCTGTCTGGTATTTTGGGTTTGCGGGATCAACCCATGGTTCTGCAAGGCGCGTCATGGCCGAGAAGGATCGAGAACGCACCCTAGGAGTTTCAGAAATGATTTCCTCTTTGGGTTGCCCCGCAGTTTCTTTGGACGCCAAGGTTTCCACGGGAACATCCCTTCTGTCCCCATCGACACGATCTTGCTGGGCGTCGTAGGCCATCCAACGGCAAGTCACCTCATGGTACTTCAAGGCCACGTCGACTCTCCGCCAAAGGTCTTGGTTTCGAATCGGTTGGATCGAGCCAAAGTGCTCCCAACAAAAGTCATTGTCTCTCCATTCGGCCAGCCCGTACTGGAGTCCCCGAGCCACGTAGCGATTGGTGGTTATCAAGGTGACTTTGCTCGGTTGATCGAGAGCCTCAAGACCACGTATGACAGCCATGAGGGATATTCGGTCTGGATGGAGGATTTCTTCGTAGTCCCAAGCTTCGATCTTGTGACCCGATTCGACATTTTCAAGGACGAAGCGCCAGCGACTCGCATCGTCTTCGGGAAAGCCAAAGCCTGGGCCGGCATTTCCCTCGCAAAACAACAGATAGTGTGGCTTGATGGATGTGATCATGCGTCGTTTGGCTTGGAATGCTACAAACAATATAAGAATCGCTCAGATATCGAAAGCTTGCGCGATGATATAGTTCGAGAGTGGACTTCGAAAGTCAAACTCTGCGGATTGCTGAAAATAAATCGCCATCAATTCGACTGTGACGATTGGTTGTATTGTAATCGCAAAATCGGAAATGCAAGTTAGAATTTAGGAGCGATTGTGCTGGCGTCGGTAGCGTCCTGGAGGCTGCCCGAAAGCTTTGCGAAATGCAACACTCATGTATTCGACGTGTTGAAAGCCAGACTTGCTCGCGATGGCATCGACCGAAAGATCTGTTTGTTGCAGCAGTTCTTTTGCGCGCGTGAGTCGAATCATTGAAATCATCGCATGAGGTGTCTTGCCGGTTGCTCCGACAAAACGGGTTTCAAGCATTCTGCGGGATAACGCAACATGCCTGAGCACCTCTTCGACTTGGATACCATCGCAAGCGTGATTGCGGATAAACTCGATCGCCTTGGCGACCAACGGATCGGCAACTGCAGTGATGTCGGTCGATTGACGCAAGACCAAACCTAGCGGAGGCATGAGTCGAAAGGGAGCTGAGAAGTCGGATTGCTTCGACCGACTACGACTCGACATGGCTTGGTCTAGCCACTGCGCTGCAAAGTAGCCTGCACCTAGAGCATCCGGGGCGATGCTCGTAAGCGATGGTCGAGCCAGTTGGCATAGAATCGGATCGTTATCCACACCGATGACTGCGATTTGTTCAGGCACCGCGATCCCATGATTGCGGCAATGATCCAAAATAACCTGTGCAGTGATGTCGTAGGCGCAGAAGAGTCCGACGGGTTTGGGAAGTTGGACTAGCCACTGTGCTAGATCTTTTTGTGAACTGCTGGAACTCGAACTTCGAAACGGATTCGGGGTTCGATAGATTTCGCATCGGTATTGGGCTTGTTGGCAACATGCGACAAAGCCTTCGCATCTCCACACAGACCAATTCAAACCTTTGGGCCCACAGAATGCGAAATGACGAAAACCTCGCTCGAAAAGATGCTCAAAAGCCAGTTTCGCAATGGCCTGATCGTCTGTTTCGATCCAGGGAATATTCGCTACACGCCTGGCCGAGGATACATCGACAACTGGAACTTTCAGGCTCGATACAGCTTTCGCAATTCGATCGGTTTCGATTCTTGCAATGGCTCCGTCGATGCGGGTGTTTTTGAGCCATGCAGGAGGTGCCGCACCCCGTTCCTGTTCGGGCAAATAGATCGACCAAGCGTCGTGCTCGCGATGGTACTTGACGATCCCTTCGAGCAGACCTCGTGCATAAGCATTGGAGGTCTCGATCAGCAAGGCAACACTCTTGCGGCGTTTCACAGCGGTTCACACAGAGCCAAGCCGAGCAGAACGAGGTTTTCGACGTAGGTCGCAGGTGCTGCGATGTGCTCGAGCACCAGTCGTCCATCCCCTCCAGAAATCACGACTGGAATTTCGCTCTTGCCGCCGATCTCCTGGCGATAACGTTCGACTAAGTAGCGGACTCCGCCGACGAGCGACGCATGGACACCTGCAGCAATCGCTTCCTCGGTGTTCTTTCCAGGCAATGCTGGCAGTCGATCGATCGAGTCGGTCGGCAACCACGGCAACTGATCGGTACCAGCGGCCAAGTATTGCAAAGCCAAACCCGCCCCAGGGAGAATCGACCCGCCTTGGAAGCGTCCCTGTGCATCGATCCAGTCGACCGTCAGTGCCGTGCCCGCTTGGACGACGATCACCGGTGACCGAACAGATCGGCCTTCAGATCTGCTGCGACTCTCGTTCCAAGCGTTGGCGGCGCGAGCGGCCAAGAGCCGATCGATGCCGACCTTTTCGGGATAGTCGACCTGGGCCTCGATTCCCACGAGTCGATGATTGATGACTTGATAGATGATCGGAGTTTCACGCGGAGCGAACTTGGCGTTTTTCTCAATTGCCGCTACGAGATGTTCGAGGGCTTTGCGATTCACGCTACCGATGCGCCAGATCACTCCATCGACAGGATGCTCCTGGCTGGTGACTTGCTTGACGAGCCATTCGTAACCTTGGGCATCATCGATGTGGGTCCACCGCCGATTTTCGGATTCGGCTGGTTCAGGACGATGCTTGCTGATCTTTTGGCCGATCGAACTCCAAGATAGTTTGACGACCGGGCCAAAGATCTTCGCACTGATGTAATCAACGCGATTGTCGCAATTGCTTTTGCAAGCCCTCAGGCCACTGTTTCCGATATCGACGAGGATCATTTCGCGTGGGCTTTAATTCGCTTTTGATCGATACTCCGCTAACAAATCGGAGATGCGTTGAACCAATTGACGCAAGCCCGAACCGGTCACGGCGCTTACCAAGAGTATGTCTTGCCTATCGAGTTGCTTGGCCAACTCAGCGTGGATTTCAGAAGCTCCCGGCAATTCCGCTTTCGTGACAGCGACGATCTCAGGTCGCTGGGCTAGCTCTTGGCTGTACTGAGCAAGTTCGCTACGAATGGTCTTGTAGTTGAGGATCGGATCGGTTTGATCCATCGGACAAGGTTCAACAAGATGCACCAAGATACCGGCCCGCATGATATGGCGCAAAAAGTCATGCCCTAGACCATGTCCCTCGGCGGCCCCTTCGATCAGGCCTGGGATATCGGCGAGCACAAAACTGCGATCCTCGTCGGCTTGCACCAATCCGAGATTCGGAAACTTGGTCGTGAAAGGGTAGTCGGCGATCTCTGGCCTTGCGCGGGACAACCTCGAGAGCATTGTGCTTTTGCCGGCGTTGGGCATTCCGATGAGCCCCACATCGGCGATCGATTTGAGTTCGAGGATGATGCGTCTGGTTTCGCCCATCGCTCCAGAGGTTGTTTCGCGGGGAGCTTGGTTGGTCGATGATTTGAAGTGGGTGTTGCCCCATCCACCTTTCCCGCCTCGAGCGGCGATAATCTGATCGCCATCATTGACCAAATCGCGAAGTTCGAGTCCAGAGTCTTTATCGATCAAGACCGTTCCGGGGGGGACATCGAGAACCATGTCCTTGCCATTTCTACCGTGGCAATCGGATCCGTAGCCGGGTGAACCGTGATCGGCTCGCCAATGGCGTTGGTGTGCGAAAGATACCAGAGAGTTCACGCCAGATCTGGCGCGGATGATGATACTACCACCATCGCCGCCATCACCACCGGCAGGTCCACCACGAGGGTAATGCTTTTCACGGCGGAAGGCCATGCAACCATCCCCGCCTTTACCCGCAATGATCTCGATTTCAACTCGATCGACAAACATAGCGGATGCCTCCAGCAGCAGCGCTGAGAGATCGCGTTAGTTTGCCAAAGGCTTGACGTTGATGCGACGACCTTCTTGGTCGAAGTAGACATTGCCGTCGACCAAAGCAAAGATCGTGTAGTCGGTACCCATTCCGACGTTCCGTCCAGGTCGCCACTTGGTTCCGACTTGGCGAATAAGAATGTTGCCCGGGGCGACTAGTTCACCACCGAATTTCTTAACTCCCAAACGTTGTGCGTTCGAGTCGCGTCCGTTTCGAGTCGATCCTTGTCCTTTTTTGTGTGCCATGATGCGCGGTCGATAGGTTCTTAGGTGGAATCAGTGGTCGTGGTAAAAAAATGCCTTGCCCAACTTTAGGGAGCGAGATTCTAGCGGTAAATCCACTGATAATCAAGGCGTTCTTTGAGGCCGAATTGCTGCAGATAATAATTGACCCTAGCTGGATCTTCATAGGCTGGCGGGCCGAGATAGATTCGATCCCGGGCTACATCCAAAGCGTCCCCGGGGCGCCAGAAGTAGATTCGAAGTGTTCGGCGAAGGTATTTCTTTTCGTTCCCAGAATCGACTTGGATTTGATAAGCGTTGGTCAATCCGCGGACATCGATCGCGAAGAAATCGAGCCGGGGGTCGACATTGGTCCATGTCGCCACGCCCCAAATCCCATCCTCTGGCCCTTTGCTCACAGGGACCTCCTGGCGGGCAATCTCGATATGGTCTGCCAACCGCCCTCCGGGAACCCTCTCCCTGGCCGCGATCGCTTGAACCGCAGGCATTAGGATTTGTGAATCCATGGCCAGTTGGCGTTCCTTGGAAAGGAGCGTAAATCGCGGAATAAACCGAACTGAATCGTAACGAACTCGCTTCGGTTCGCCCGGTACGGCTTCGGAATCCGAAGGATCCTTGATGGCCGGTTGAAGGTCGTCACCGGTGTAACGGATGCGGTAGACCAGATACCAAACGGTCTTTTTCTCCATGACCCCGTTAGCATTGGGGATGTCGACCTCGATGAGCCGCATCGGTTTGAAGGCGAATTCGAGGCCCCAGACCGGATGTCGGAAGGTGACGTTTTTGGATTGTGCCAGGAGTGTTTCGGCTGGCGAGGCGAAGTTTGGCTGGTTGTTTGGGAAATCCGGTGCGGTCCAGTTCAGCTCCGGGTGCTTGGCTACGAAATCCAAGTCAAAAGGCCCAAGCGCGGTGTCTTCGGCATTTTGATCCGAAGGGATAATCGTTAGGACACCATCGGCGAGTTTGCGGCCGGCAAGCCCCAGTCCGTTGTCCACCGCGTTGGCTTGATTTTGAGCCAACGCAAACGATTCGAGGGTGATAATTGCCACGAGGGCTGACACAGAGAGTCTGATCAGTTGCAATTTGAAAAAGGTTGAAAGTTGCACGTTAAGCCCCATGAGAGAATCCCAGACATCGTGCTTCGTCATCGGCACGGGGCCCCAGTATAGTTTCACAATGGGCTAAAACCGCAAGAAAACTTGACCAAAATTGGCGAATTTGACAGTTAGGCAGACCCGGTCAAATAGAGAAAGTGTACCGGGGCCGGGGCAAGGGTCATCTCATGAGCCGGGGGCAAAGAACCATCCCGGCGGATTTCGAGAGCCGAAGAGCAAGCGGCAAGGCCGCATGGACTATATCGCACAGACCGATACGCAAAGACTATTTCTTGCGATGGCGAATCCGGGCTCGCATACGTCGCTTCTTACGCCCGATTTTACGTCGTCCACGTCCAGTTTTCTTTACACCCACGAAAAAGCCCCTGTGGAAATAGTCCCGGTGGAAATAGTGCCGGTGGAAATTCGAATCAAAGTTACGTTAAGGGGGGGCTAGCTTAGCAACGAAACACGGTTCGGGCAAGTCCCGCCGGGACACTTAGGATTGGGAAAACCGAAAATGTGGGTTTGTCACATCGAGTAGATCACATCGAGGGTTTCGTTACTGCGTGTATGCCCGAGGTTTAGCATGTGAGGCTAACTCCTGCATTTGGTCTAAGATTAAGACGATCTCGGGATCGATTTTGTTTTCGGGGACGAAAGGTACCAGGACGTGGTAATCGGTTTTGCGCATCAGCAGCGGTAATTCTTTCCGCTCATAAAGTTTTTTGAAAAGGGGATCCAAAAAATCGTCTGTCGCCTTGATATCAGGGCTTTGAATACCTGGTTTCCCCAGAACATCCAAAGCGCTTTGAACCTCATCGATGACGCTGTTCATTAGAGAGACCCAAGATTCCGTGAAAAGCTCCCCTTCGAGCCGAGTCCCTTCGTTTGCAGCCCACCGTTGGAGGGTTTGACGATCGATCAGATAGTTTTCTATCTCGCGACGAACCAGTGTGCGTTGGATCAGGAACGGTTCGTCAGGTTTCAATTCCAATTTCAGGCGGTCGAATAATGCAAAACCGACAAGATCTTCCTTGGCCTCTCGAAGCGCGTAAAAATGATCGCGGGCCTTACCGGGTTGGTTTGCTACGTAATGAGCAAATGGGCGTTCAAGAATCTTGCAAGCCGGATGATTCAGTTGTCTTGCAAAGGCGTGCAGGATAGCCAGATCTGTAGCACCTTCGAGATACAATACCCATCCAGTTGTTTCCGCTTGAAGATATTGCTCGAAGCCGACAGACTTTAACGACTTTGCAACTTGCTTCGAGTTGCTTCGGTCGTCTATTCGGTGAGGTTTCCCTAGAAATGCGACCACTGTATCTCGGTCAGCAGCTTCGTTGAGGATTACCTCGGAGTGACTCGCGGCTATGATTTGGCTGTTGGCTTTCGTCGCGGTTTGCGCCAAGGCGTTGTAGATCTGACGTTGGCGAAGTATTTCCAGATGGGCATCAGGCTCATCTAGAAGTAGTACCGATCCTGGATTAGCTGCCATATGTGCTAAGAGAAGCAGAGTTTGCTGTTGGCCTCTACCACCTGCAGATAGATCCAAATCAAAATCCTGCATGGTCCTGTAGGACATCTCGATTTCGCCACGCTCTTTGATATAGCTAGGATCCTTTAGCTTTATTCCGAAGAGATCCTGCATGGTCTGAACAATGTCCTGCCAGCATTCGGGATGGTTTTGAGAAGCATTCCAACAAAGATTTCGTAGGACCTCTGCGGTTCGCCCTTCACCGATTCGAACGTCGATTGCTCCTTGGTCCAAACGAGTTTCGTTGGCAGAGATTCCTGACATTGGGGGAAGAAATGCAATTTTAACAGAGCCTGCTAACGCAGGAACAACGCTTCTTTCCCCTTGGGCATCAAGCGTCGAGCGGCAATAGATAGACTCCTCGTTGGCGTAATCAAACTCCATGGATGCGTTCCAAACATTTTCACGATCGATTCCTTCGACAGCGATTTCGACAAGTAGATTCTTGGTTTTGTTTCCGTCGTCGATTTTATAACCCTGTCTTACACGGAGATTGCGCCACAAAAGCTTTGACGAGGGGATCGGAACTGCAACAAGGTCACGTCGATTGATCGTAACTGCTGATCTGTCTTTGGGGACATGTCCGTCGCCCCGTTTTTCCAACCAGCGACGAACACCGATATTCCAAAGAGCCAGAGCTTGAAGTGCCGAAGTTTTCCCCGAGTTATTTGGTCCAACGAAGACGACCCGATCTGCAAGTTCGATTTCAACGTCGTCGAAAACTTTGAAATTCCGTACGAAGAGTTTGTTCAGCATTATGGACAAAAAACACGCTTGAAAGGTCTACCCAGAGATTCAATTGAGGCATGCATCATAGCCGATTTTAGCCAAAACGTCTTTTACCTCTGGAAACTCCCGATGGCATTCGGCCAGTGCCAGGCAGATGAGTGGTGCAAAAAGGGTCAAAACGGTGATGATCGCAGCCGAGGCCAATTCGAAGAGGGCAACGAAGAAGTTCGAGATGCCGGCTGAAACGATCGATGCACCGGACCCTATAGCGGCCATAATGGTTGCCACGAGTCCCGATGTCACTCCGCCGCCGGCGATAGCCAATGCACTGATAGCGGGCCAAGTCCCGAGCCACTGGGTGTGTTCGGACAGCGAGAGCACACCGGCCTTATGAGCCAGTCCAGCAACAAGTGGTGGTACGAACACTTTCAGCCCGCAAGCGGCACTTAGACAAATCCCGATCACGATCGATGCGGCCACCACAGCGATAGCGAGTTACTGCGAGGATGGCCAAGACCCTTCGTTGGTAAAAAAAATGATCGGTAGGGTTCGTGAGATTTGCACCACGGAAGAGGAGATTTTATACATCGCAGTGCAGCAGAAGCCGATCGCCAATTTCTCTCCAGATTGCGTAGTGCTGAGCAACAGAAGATTCATCATTTATCGCGCTAAGATGCTGGGTCGCATGACTTTCTATGACTGTTTGTGGAAAGATTCCAAGGATGTGCATTTGAAGGAGAACATTTTAGGTGCAGAGATATCCTTTGAGTCCAATGATGGGCATGTAGAAACGGTTGATTACTTGCCGAAGGCCCAGGCCAGGAAGATGTACCGGATGGGTCAAGAGATGGAAGAGGACGCCATCAAGCTCAGGAGGAAAATGGAACTCGAATCCCTTCAGGCTGGCGCGGACAAAACACTCATCAACCAAGTCCTCTCGCCGACATCACCAGCAACTCCAACCGGAGAGGAGGATGTTGTCAGCAGAATGGCCAAGCTCAAATCGCTACTTGAAAATGGATTGATCACGGAAGCTGAGTTTCAAACCAAACGGACTCAGATCCTCGATTCGATATAGGTTCTGATTTGTGGTAAAAACAACCGGGTTTCAGGTCCAAATGTTTGATTTGGCATAAGGGCTTCGGTATTTTATTAGCCGGGAATTCGTTGGATTTCGTATTGGCTAGGTGAATGATTCATTGTCGCGGCTCTCTATCGTAGTGGTCATTGTGAGCCTACTACGCCCGAAGAATATTGGCTGACATAATTGATCGGAGTAAATGAAAATGGGGTTCTTTGACAGCGTCAAATGTTTTACTGGATTTCATGATTGGACCGACTGGAGCTACTCGGAAACCAATCAATGCGGTCAGACTCGCAAGTGCAACCGAAACTGTGGAGCGAGCGAGAATAGAACATCGCATGATTGGCCGGAATTTAAGTATATTGCCTCGGATTCGTGTGAGCAGAGTAAGTGTTGTTCACGATGTGGGTCAGAGGAGAAGAAGACAGCTCCACACCAATGGAGCGAGTGGGATTACTTGAGTGAAGATCGATGCGACCAAGAGAGACGATGCACGCGTTGCCAACAACCTGAGGATCGCCAGTTGCATGCATGGGATGTTTGGCAACACGAGTCGCCAAAGTCATGCATACAGGTTCGGTTTTGTCGAAGATGTTCATCGGGTAAGGAGGAGAAGCGACCCGAGGATAAAGACCATTCCTGGACAGAACCCATTCGGGACGATTGCAAGCGCTCCGAGCAAATATGCATCCGCTGCGACCAAAGGAAGTCCAAGCACGAATTCGATTTGCATGTCTTTGGATCATGGGAAGAGGATCGTCAAGGACATTACCGGCGAAGGTGCATGGAGTGCGGAAAGGAGGAATCGACAATCATACGGCCAGCAAACTTCCCAAATAACCCCTCGAACTCAAATGACACCCTTCGTAGGCATGATGATCATTTTCGATGAGCATCCTTTTGGTTCGTCAGGCTTCAGGAAAACAGCCCAAGCAGCCTTATGCGCTTGAATGGTACGTTCCGCGGTTGGTGGATGATCCTGGTACGATCTCTAGAGCTCGATTGTTTCTGGAATCCATGGCGATACCTATCGCGCACAACCGCTTCACGTACCCTACGGGCTGCATCAGCGTTCATGAGTGTTTATCAGCGGTCCGGTTTGGTATGCAGTAGCGAATATTAGTGTACATCAGCGGTTCAAAAAAACAGCCTTACGCGCGGTCAGCCCCCTCTATCCCCCCGCCCTTTCGCCCCCAGTCAAAGCCCTGGGGGCGAAAGGGGGCCAAGCGGGGTCAGGCTTTAGGCGTTGGGCTCTAGCCTTTAGGGGAACAGCCCAAGCAGCTTTGCGCGGTTGCATGGTACGTTCCGCGGTTGGTGGATGATCCAGTTGCGAGCCATTCGTCGCGTCGGTCTCTTGAGTCAATCGAGATACCCATCGCTCCCAACCGCTTCACGTACCCTACGAGGAACTGTATCAGCGTTCATCAGCGTGCATCAGCGGTCCGGTTTCGCCATCAGCGTGCATGAGTGTTCATCAGCGGTCCGGTTTTGTTCTGCATTTGTGTTCATCAGCGGTCGCCAATTGGCTATACTGCTTGCTTTGATTGTTAGCCACGCAAACTCACCGCCACCATTCCCATGTCAACTCGTTTGCTAAGCCCGATCCACACGGTCAGCTTTTTGTTCCTCGGGTTTCTATCCCTCGGAGTCGGCTTGCGACCTGCTCTTTCACAAGCCCCAGAAACTCCGTCGGCACCACCCCAAAACATCTCCTTCAACCGCGATGTACGCCCCATCCTGGCGACGAGCTGCCTACGCTGCCACGGCCAAGACGCCGGCAATCGACAAGCCGATCTGCGATTGGACCTCTTCGAAGCCGCCACAGCCAATCGTGAATCGGGGCAAGCCATCCGACCCAACCAACCCGACGAAAGCTTGGTGTGGCAAAGGATCCTTTCGACCGATCCCGAAAAAGTCATGCCTCCACCCGATGCACCTAAGCAACTATCCAATCAGGAAAAGGAGATCCTCAAGCAATGGATCGCTCAAGGTGCCCACTACGAAAAGCATTGGTCCTTGGAGCCCATCCGATCCAACTCTCCAGACTCTACACCTCCTCGAAAATGGATCGACCTGGCGATTGAAACGCAAGCGCGTCAATCGAAGTTGAGTGTTCAAGGCCCTACGGACCCCCGCACTCTCGTTCGTCGCTTGGCTCTGACCCTCACGGGCTTGCCCCCAGAGATCGAAGATGTCGATCGCTTTGCCCAAGCCCCCTCACCCCAAGCTTTCGAGAAACTGGTCGACCAGTATCTAGCTTCACCTCATTACGGCGAGGAGATGGCTAAACACTGGCTCGATGTAGCCCGCTACGGCGACACTCACGGTCTACACTTGGATAACGATCGCCAAATTTGGCCCTACCGCGACTGGGTCGTTTCTGCACTCAATGCCAATATGCCCTTCGATCAGTTCACGATCGAACAACTCGCCGGTGATCTACTCGAGAACCCGACCCAATCCCAATTGGTTGCAACAGGTTTCAATCGCTGCAACGTGACGACCTCCGAAGGCGGAGCGATCAACGACGAGTTTCTCTTTCGCTATGCGGTCGATAGAACCAGCACGACGATCCAAGCTTTTTTAGGACTCACCGGCGGTTGCGCTGTGTGCCATGACCACAAATTCGATCCGCTGAGCACTCGCGAGTTCTACTCGATGTATGCGTTCTTTTATAACAACGCCGATCCAGCGATGGATGGAAATATCCAAACCACCGCACCCTTTCTAAAACTGGCTACCCCCGAGCAACAAACCCAACTCGATCAACTCGCAGCCAAACGCGACAAATCACTTAGCGATCTTTACGGTTTAGCAAACAATTGGGCCATGCAAGAAACGGAAGCTTCTGAGACCAAATCAAGTGAGCCAGTGACAACAACGCACGTCTGGCTCGACGATGATCTGCCTTTGGGTGCCACTCAGCGAAATACGAGTCGGAACGTCGATCGCTGGACCCTCGATGAAGTCACTCCGCCGATGGGCAAACGAGCATTGGTCACCGAGTTCGGTCACAAATTCGAACAGACAATCCAAGGTGGCATCGTCCCGATGTGGATCCTCGACGATGCACAGCTGAGCCTCTGGACTCAGACCGATCTTCAAGAACCCCCCAAAGCGATCTTCGTCGAAGTCAAAACCGATAAAGGATCAAGGCGTTGGGTTTGGGCAAACGACCCCCAAGATGCCTCATTGGTCGATGCCAAACCCGATCGCGTCGTAGGAAAACTGCCTGCAAAAGGCGCATGGCAACTTTTGACTTTCCCTACCGATGGACTCCCTGCAGGCGCCATCGTCAGCGAGATCAAACTAGGGCTCTATGGAGGTATCTGCTACTGGGACGGTTTGTCGATCACCGGCAAGGTACGTCCTGAGGATAAGCTTCGAAGCGACCATCAGACTTGGTGGAAACACCATGGCAAGAAGCCCGTGCCCAATTTGGATTCGGAACTCTTCAAAGGTAAGAATGTACTGCAGGCAATCCAAGAAGGAGAAGCCTCCGAGGTCGGTAAGCAGCTCGCAGCGCAAGTGAAGACTTACTTTGTTGCATGGATCGATTCGAATGTCCCTAAAGAGATTCTTCAAGCCCGCGCAGCTTGGGCGTCGTTTCAAACTCAAAGGCAAATGCTCGATGATGCGATTCCAGGGACAATGATCTATCGGGATCTTGGAAAGCCTCGGCAAGCGCACGTCATGCTGCGAGGTCAGTACGATGCCAAGGGAGAGGCCGTCGAGCCAGGAACGCTTGCCGCATTGCCTCCCATAGGCCGATGGGACAAAAACGAATCAAGACCACTGAACCGACTTGATCTAGCCCGCTGGCTGGTCGGTAAGGACAACCCACTGACGGCCAGAGTGACCGTCAATCGATTCTGGCAACAGGTCTTCGGAGTTGGCATCGTCAAGTCATCGGATGATTTCGGAACGCAAGGAAACCCACCGAGCCACCCCCAACTGCTTGATGAACTCGCGCATCATTTTCAAACCAACGGATGGAACGTCAAAGCCCTTATGAAGGAGCTTGTCATGACAGATGCGTTCGCTCGAGATGCGACCGTCCAAGATCCATCGCTTGCTCTGGATCCAGAGAATCGGTTCTTGGCGCGCGGCCCTCGGATTCGGCTCGATGCAGAGCAGATTCGCGACAATGCGTTGGCTGTCAGTGGTATCCTCCATCGACAGCTCGGGGGCCCGGGTTTTCGAGGTTATCAACCACCGAATATTTGGGAGCCTGTAGGCTACGGCGACTCAAACACTCGCTTCTATATTCAGCAACACGGTACGGATCTGTATCGACGAAGTCTTTACGCGTATGTCAAACGAACCGCACCGGTCCCTTTTATGTCGAACTTTGATGCACCCAATCGCGAATCGTTTTGCACGCGTCGCGAACGCTCCAACACACCTCTGCAAGCCCTGCAGTTGATGAACGACATCCAGCAGATCGAGGCAGCCAGATGTTTGGCCCAGCGGCTACTGAAGCAATCTCCGCAGGACGATCCTTCGCACATCGACCAACTTTTCCGATGGGTCTTGGCTCGTTCTCCGGATCCATACGAGCGCAATCAAGTCCTCGGTTTTCTTCAAAAGACACGAGAGCGATTGGCTAACAATCCTGATGATGCCCGAAACATCGCTTCTGCAGGTGAACGCTGGCGTGAACCATCCCTGGCGATCGATCAAGTCGCCACCTGGACACTCGTTTGCAACCTTGTGCTCAACCTCGATGAAACTGTCACTCGAAACTAACGGCTGAAAAACATGATGTGGACTTCTAACCCAAACCGACGCTGTTTTTTTAGCCGTGCTTCATTGAGCATGGGGCCGATCGCTCTTGCTGCACTAGGAGCATCGCTCGACTCCAAATCTGCACGCTCTGCGTCAGAGAATCGAGGGATAGTCCATCCACCGTTGGAAGGACTGCCGCACTTTGCGCCCAAGGCCAAATCGATCATCTACTTGCACATGAACGGTGGGCCTTCGCAAATCGATCTATGGGATTACAAACCGTCGCTTGCAGAGCAGTACGATAAGGATCTGCCCGATTCGATTCGCAAAGGGCAGCGGATCACGACGATGACCAGTGGCCAAGCACGTTTGCCTGTGGCACCGAGCAAGTTCAAGTTTCAGCAGCATGGTCAGTGCGGACGTTGGGTCAGTGAACTCTTGCCCCATACGGCAGGAATCGTCGATGAACTTGCGGTGATCAAGACCGTTCACACCAATGCCATCAACCACGATCCAGCTTGTACCTTCGTCATGACCGGAAGCGAAGTACCGGGCAAGGCAAGTTTAGGATCATGGCTATCCTATGGGTTGGGAAGTCAAAGCGATGATCTTCCAGCGTTTGTGGTTCTCACACCGACATGGTCGGCCAACGCGATGGCTCAGGCCCTCTTTACTCGCATGTGGGCCAGCGGTTTTCTCCCCACCAAATACACCGGCGTTGCCTTGCGAAGCGGTGCCGATCCGGTGCTTTATCTGCGGAACCCCGATGGCGTGATCGCTCAAGATCGCCGGCTGATGCTCGATGCCCTTTCGAACCTCAATGGACATCGTTTCGAACAACTGCACGATCCGGAGATCCAAACTCGGATAGCCCAGTACGAAATGGCTTACCGGATGCAAACGAGCGTCCCGGAGTTGGTTGAGTTCAACGAGGAGCCCACGAGTGTTTTGGAAATGTATGGACCTGAGGTATCCAAACCCGGGAGTTTCGCAGCCAGCGCATTGCTCGCAAGACGGATGGTCGAGCGTGGCGTGCGGGTCGTTCAGATCTTGCATCGAGGCTGGGATCAGCATGGAAACATCGCAGGGGACTTGCCCGCCCAGTGCCGAGATGTCGATCAAGCTTGCGCAGCGCTCATCAAAGATCTCAAGCAGCGAGGGCTTTTGGACTCGACCTTAGTCGTTTGGGGCGGAGAGTTCGGTCGAACCGTCTATTGCCAAGGTGGTCTGACGAAGACCAATTACGGTCGAGACCATCATCCGAAGTGTTTCAGCATGTGGATGGCCGGCGGCGGGATCAAGGGTGGGATCGAATTCGGAGCGACCGACGATTACAGTTACAACATCGCCGAAAATCCTGTGCATATCAACGATATCAACGCAACGATTCTCCATTGCATGGGGATCGATCACGAAAGATTCACCTTCCCCTTCCAAGGTCTCGAACAGCGTCTGACCGGGGTAGAACCCCAGCGCGTCGTTCGAGAAGTTCTCGCTTGAGACTATCGCCTGACCTCCTTGGCTTCTTAATGCTATATTAACGCGGTCTTCACATGCGCGTGTTAGCATATCCGGAGTTGGTAAAGGAAGATGTCATTGCACTTAAAACAAGATTTGGACATAGCCCGAGTTTCGTTGCTGAAACTTTCCGGAATGGTCGAGGACATGATCGCTTTGGCGGTTAAGTCGTTGATGCTCAGGCAAGGTATTTTGGCCAGCGATGTCGTGCGCCGAGACTCAGAGGTCGACAGCGCCGAAGTCCGGATCGAAGAGGACTGTCTGAAGATGCTCGCGTTGCACCAACCGGTTGCAGCCGACCTCAGGCGGGTTACCACCATGATGAAAGTCAACAATGACCTCGAACGCATGGCCGATCTAGCTTGCAATATTGCACAGCGGGCCGATAGCCTTTGCACCCACCCAGAGTTCCCGATCCCAAACGGCATCAACGAAATGGCCACGATGGTCACGCGGATGGTCCGAGCTAGTCTCGATGCTTTTGTAAGCAACGATTCAGCGATGGCCCGTAGCGTCATTGTCATGGACGATCCGTTGGATGCAAAAAACGTCCAGGTCATCGGAGTTCTGGCAGAGTCGATTCAGAAAGATCCGTCCCAGGTCGAAGCCGCACTGCATGCGTTTTCTGCCTCCAGGCACCTCGAGCAGATCGGGGACCTGGCCGTCAGTATCGCCGAGGATGTGATCTATATGGTCGAAGGGGTGATCATTCGGCATCGACAGGCACGCTAGTGGCCGCCAGAACGTCGCGAGCACCTTGGACGATGGAAAGACTATGCCTAAAAGTAAAATCTTGGTGATCGAGGACGATCGGGCTATCTCCGAAATCCTCGTCTACAATTTGGACAAAGCTGGATACGAGGTTTCTCTAGCCATTGATGGTCGCGATGGG
Source organism: Planctomycetaceae bacterium (assembly GCA_021298315.1). GTDB lineage: Bacteria > Planctomycetota > Planctomycetia > Pirellulales > Pirellulaceae > JBKCUI01. The sequence goes on along the minus strand of JAJTFC010000044.1, from coordinate 2,202 downwards.
ATCAACCAGGCTCAGTTGAAACTACCCGATGTCATCCTTTTGGATGTGATGCTTCCGATCATCGATGGAGTCGAAGTCTGCCGGAGATTGCGCAGCAAACCCGAAACGGCTTCGGCGATCATCATCATGCTGACCGCCAAAACTGAGGAAGCCGACCAATTGATCGGATTCTCCGTCGGAGCCGATGATTATGTCACCAAACCCTTCAGCGTTCGGGTCTTGATGGAACGCATCAAGGCTCTCCAACGGCGCAAGACGACCAAAGCCGACGATGAGGACGATGTCGTTACGCGAGCCGGCATTACTCTCGATCGCCGTCGCTATCGCGTGAGTGTCGATGGGCAACCTGTCGAATTGACCAAAAGTGAATTCCGATTGCTCGATACATTGATTCGCCAACCAGGACGTGCGTTTGATCGCACCGAACTTATCGACTCGGCGCTCGGTGAGGACACACTGGTGCTCGAAAGAACCATCGATGTTCACATCCGTGCGCTGCGAAAGAAAATCGGCTCGAATGCCGATGCCATCGAAACGGTTCGCGGTGTGGGTTACCGCTTCAAAGAAGACTAAACAGGAATCCATGCAAGCGGTTTTTCGCTTGTTTTTCTGGGGTTTTACTCAAAAAAGCAGTTGCTTTCATTGGGTTTTTTTGCGAATTTGTCGAAATTCCTTGGGAAATAGCCCTGATTTAGGCTTCTCCCGGTTGCATTTTGTTTATCTCAACCTTTAATTCAGCCTGTTCGGAATTGTTCTTTGTCGAACATCCAAACGGTTTCGAGTCCATCACCGAATCAAGCACAAGGGTCCTCTACATGGCGAAAGCAGCTGGCAAGGCAGAAAAGCCTCTCACCAAGGTTCAAATCTTCTCAAACATCGCAGAAACCACCGGCTTGTCCAAGAAACAAGTCGCTGAAGTCTTCGAAGCACTCAAGGTCGAAATCTCCAACGCAATCGGCAAGAAGGGCGTTGGCACCTTCGTCGTTCCCGATCTTGCAAAAATCGTTCGGGTCCAGAAGAAAGCACTGCCAAAGCGTCAAGTTCGCAATCCTCAGACCGGCGAAATGAAGTGGGCTGACCCCAAGCCAGCTTCGACCTCCGTCAAGGTTCGCCCTCTGAAGAAACTCAAAGACATGGTCTAACCCACCGAGTCCTTTGAAACGATCAGAAATACCAATCAGCCGACTAGCTTCCAATGCAAGTCGGCTGATTTTTTTTGCTCAACGCTCCTAAGCGGATACCATGATCCATTATGGAAGACCGCAAACTTCGACCGACCTCCTTCGATTACGCTCTGGCCGCCTTGGCGCCCGTACTGATCATCCTCATGATCGGTTCGTTGGTCTATTTCTTGATCACGACCCTCTATCGAGGTGACTTCCACGCTCGCTTGATGTGGATTCTCGGGCTTTTTACCATGGCCTCGGTGCTTATTACTCGCATCGCTATCGAGCAGTCCAGAGCCCAGTCACTGACCTACCTAGGTCTCCTCAGCGCAGCGACCTTATTCGTAGCCCCACGATTCTTTGTTCTCGAAGGACTCCTTGCTCCTCTGAGCATTCCGATCCTCATCGGATTCCTTGCCCTGATCGTGTTTCTCGCCGATCGAATCACCATGGACTCTACAAGCGTCGATGATGCGCAAGATAGCCATGGTTATGGTTTGCTCCAATCTCTAGGGCTTTTCAAACGATCCGACTCTGTCTCTGCAAACCCAGAACGAAGCGACAAGAAAGGGCGGAGCCATAACCCAGGGGTCTGGATCCTCTATTTTGCACTCTTGGCACTCCCGGTTTTTGGACTTGGGCAATTCTTCTTGCCAAGCGGCCAAGCCCAGAGAGTCGCTCTTGGATGCCTGGTGATCTACCTCTCGGCGGCCTTGGCTCTGCTTGTCATGATCTCGCTTTTATCCTTGCGCCAGTATGTCCGGCAACGAGACGTCGAGATGCAAACGGGCATGTCATGGAACTGGCTTGCAAGCGGCATCGGGTCGGTTCTAGGTCTGGTGCTTTTGATGGCCATTCTCCCACTCCCTATGCTTGGGGCTAACACTTGGGAGTTGCCCTTCAAACTATCGAGTCGCGACGATATGTCACCGAGCAAATGGGGTTGGGGGAACGAAGGAATCAAACAAGAGCAACCACAAGGACAGCAACCACAAGGACAGCAACCACAGGGACAGCAACCACAGGGACAGCAACC
>JAJTFC010000167.1 GCA_021298315.1 Planctomycetaceae bacterium | reverse complement strand
ACGTCGGATAACAAAAACGCGGGGACAGTCCCCGGTATTTCTTAAAGGCCGTCCAACAACGCTGCGATTTCCTCAGGCTTAGGCAGTTGCCCTTTGAACTCTTTGGGCAGTGTCTTGGTGATTTGGTAGGTAGCCACCCCGATGGGCTTGGTCGCATCATGGAGTGCATACTCAACGATAGTGCGGCTCTTTTCCTTACATAGGATGATTCCGATGGACGGGTTCTCATCCTCCTGCCGCACCTGCCTGTCCAGGGCGGTCAGGTAGAACTGCATTTTGCCCACGAACTCGGGCTGAAAATCACCGATCTTCAGTTCGATGGCCACCAGAGCGCGTAGTCGGCGATGGAACAGCAGCAGGTCGAGAAAAAACTCCCGGCCGTCGACCTCGAGCCGATACTGGCTGCCCATGAAGGCAAACCGGCCACCCATGGCCCTCAGGAAGTCTTCGACGCGGGTGATTAGTGCCCGCTCAAGCTCTCGTTCACTGTGTTGCTCGGCTAGCTCAAGAAAATCGAAGGTGTATTCGTCTTGGACGGCGAGTTTTGCTTGAACACGCAACTCGGGTGTCAGGGTTTGGTCGAAATTCGTCTGCCCCGATAGAGACTTTTCGTAACTTTGGTTATCGATTTGGTGGATGAGCACGTTCTTCGACCAACCGAACTTGCGTGTCATGCGCAGGTAGAATTCCCGTTCCAAGGGAGCTTTGCACTTGCTCATAATCACGAGGTTGTGTGCCCAGGCAATTTCTCCAACCAGTGGTTGGAGTCTTTCATCCCCTCGGTATTCCATGTGGAATTGCCGCATATACCACAGATTCTGAACTGAAAATCCGGCCACGCCGGGGAACTCCCGCCGCAGGTCTTGGGATAGTCTTTCGACCACGGATTTGCCCCACCCAGCTTGTTCCTGTCTATCTACGATCATCCGGCCCAGGTCCCAATACAGGCCGACAAGCTCGGTGTTGACTGCTTTGAGTGCAGCATATTGCGCAGAACGGACGCGCTCTTTCACCTCGGCAAGGAGCTGGGCGTAATCGACGGGAGAGGGAGTCACGTCAGGCATGGTAGTTCGTGAGGGTCAGATCGAAAGGTAAACGAGTTGGGGGATAGGGTATCGTATTGGCTGCGGTGGGCTTCATCGGGCCGGTCTGCGCTCCCAACGGTGGGGGATTTCACCTGCATTCATCGAATCAATCTCTTCCGCAGAGAGAATAACACTTGCTCCTGCCAATTTCGATTGTAATGCTTTTGTATATCTATCGATTGGCCGGATCTCGCAGTGCCCGAGATCCAATTCGGCAGGTTTACTGGGAGTGGCGACTACCTGTAAACCCGTCGGCAACTCATCAACCCGCCAGATCGCAACAGTCCAACCATCTGTGATGGTTACGCCAACTTGGGCCAAAAGTTGCTTCGGAGAAGTGATGCGAAGCCGGGAGCAGGATAATCCTGTTTCACCCTGACGTAGAGCTAATGCTATGCTCGTGGCCCTATATCGCCGATCGTCGATTGGCTTAATAAAGTCGAGTTGGATCTGCGGTTTGGACGGGGGGATCCGTCGAATTATGAATTCATCGCTTCGGATCTCCTCTGGCATTACTGTAGTATCCGCTTGGACTAGAGCCTTGTCAGGCGATCGCGTACATCCATGAAATCAGACTGGTCCTCGGCCTCCACTTCGTCACCTTCCGCATCGACGAAGTAGTAGGAAACCTTGCCTGATGGCAGCACTTCCAATTCCATTGAGGAGCCGTCTAGATCCCATTCAAAACATACGTTCCCGTGGGCGTTAACTGCGATCAACGGCTCGGTAATCCCAACGGTCTTGCAAATGCAATCGAGAAAAAGGTTTGCATGATGAAGAGACAAAGAGTTGGTCCGCAGTCCGCCGTAGCTGTCCCAATTGTCTTGCAGCGTTGCTGCAGACTTCAGCTTCTCCGTGGCAAGCCTTAGCCAACTTGGCTGTTCTCGACGTCGGAGTAATCCTGAGGATCGAGACTCCGTCAACGAACGATCGGCGGTAGCAATGGCATATCCGGTAGATGGTGTTCGAATCCTATCCGACATGTTGTTTCCACTCCTCTATTCGAACAAGTTCATTTGTAGAGTTCACGAACGTTTCAATGAGCCAGTCATGAGCCAACTCGATGGCACGTTGCCACGTGGAGGCGGATTGTCCCAAGAGGATCCGCGAGGTGAGTTGAAACACGAGAAAGGGACGACTTTCTTCGAGATTAACATTGATTTCACTGTACAGTCTGCCTTCGGTGCCCCGAGTATAAGTGCGATTCAAGGTTAGCAATTCGCATTCTCCGAAGTCCACGTCGAAAACCCGTTTCCCCAGCATTGACAGAGATTCTCCTTCCTTCGGTCGCACATGGTTCACGTACACGACCTCCGCCAGCATCGGTTCCGGTGTGGCTAGTTCCTGCGCCCGACAGAACTCCTCAAGGGCTTGGTACTCCTGTGCGAATGATTGGTAGTTCTTTTGAAACGACGGGTAGGGTCGCTGTTGCGAAGTCGGATCGTCGGCCCAATGGTAGGAAAATCGATTGCGCTGCACACGGATCAGGGACTCATGCGTGGTATTCTCGAACTGGCAGCATCCGGGACCGCCGGCCGCAACCAATTGGAGTTGAATACGCCGATTCTGTGCTGGGAACAGTTCGAGGATGGGAGGCACCTCTGGCATTTCGCGAAAATGCTCGAAGCGGTCGCGAATCTGTTGGTAGAAGAGCCCCGGATGCAGTACCGACCAGTGAGGAATGTCGTTGAATTGGAGCTGAATACCGGATTCGACGACCGGAGGTCGACCCAAGTGTAGGCTTGTTGTTGGGGATCCATCCGGGGAGATGGGATTGATCATGGCGGTAGAGTTTCCGTGACGGCAAATTCGAAAATGCTTCTATAATTTACACTGAGGGAGGTGCGTGGCCAAGGCATAGAGCCAGTCGCATTGCCAGTGGCAGCAGCCGTTGAAAATGTACTCCATTTATAACGATTTTGGGTACGCCAACTGACAAACTCCCTACACAACTTACCGAACAACGGCGCAAGATGCCGTGCTGCTTTCCCGTCCGTCGGGTAAAGCTCTAAGTTGTCAGCATAGGCGAGGGAGGCTGTCATATGGCCTCCTAATTGAGTTCCACCTGCCCCGAGAGCAGTCGCGGCAGCAACAGGTCGCGGGTGCGTCGTAGGTTTTGGATTTGGCCCTGGAGCGTGGAGGCTTGTCTCTCGAACGTCACGGCTAACCTACAGAACTTATCCAGCAATGAAGATGGCGGAACAATAAGTTCCAGTGTGTAGGCTTGGTTTCGGCTCAAGCCGGGAACTGCGGCATCGCTATTGATGAACAAAACCCAGGGACAGTCCCCGCGTTTTTCCATTGCCGATTGGCTAGCTCGATGACATGCCGGACGCCTCTTGTCGCGCATCGATCTTGTATTGCAACCATCCAAAGATGCAGGCCGCGACAAGAAATGCGAAACCGGGCCACGGCGCGTTATCGAGCACAAACTTGATTTTTGAGTCCGGTTGGAGTTCGACAAGCAATTCTACTCCCGGAGGCATGAGACTCGCACCGGCAATCGCCACACACCATGCGGCGTTGCGTCTTGCCCAAGTCCGAGCGACTATCTCCCGATGGAGATTCCCAATATAAACGACTCCTCCGGCCAGCAGGGGTAGTCCGAAAAGTGCGATCCATTTCGGCTCAACTCCCAGCATCCACATAAGCAGGAGAACCGCCGTCACAGCACTCACCGCAATCGGAGCGGCGAGCGGTTGCCAGAACGGCTTGGGCTGTGCAGCAATCGGTAGTGATATCCCCTGAGCGGTTCTATTATCGCTTCCGCTCGTATTGTTGTCGTTGCCGTTGATGACTTGGACGCTCGCTCTATCACTGGCGTAGATGTGCAAGTCGGATCTGCGGTCCTCGGACTTTTGGATCGGGGCTACCGGCGCGATGCCGGTCAATAGCTCGCGGACCTTGCAACGGACTCCCTCGAAGGGAAATTCCTCAAAGCCCGCGCGTTCAAACTCGATCAATTGAGAATACTCAATCGCGGCGTCGGGTTTGTTCGGGATTCTGACCGGGACCATCGGTTTTGGGCCGATCTCTTCGAACAACGAATGAACCCATTCCAGACCCTCGCGCACGATCCGCAGGGCTTCGCGCCTCTCGTTGGCGGGTCCATGCACGAAGATCTCGACCCAGCGGACGCGTCGATCAGAACGCACCAGGATCTTGCACGCGCCGACAACCAAAACGACGCCGTTGGCCCAGTACGTTGGCGGCTTCGACAAGTAGAGGTGCATCTTCACGATGAAGCGGGGGATTAAGCCTTTCGGGATGTCCTCGTAGTCGTAGCGGAGGGGGAGCACCTGCGGGTCGTCGACGCGGTCCAAACCGGTGTCGATCGCATTCGAATAAAACGCGGGGACAGACCCCGCGTTTTTTCATCGACGATTGGTAGAGGTCGCGAATCTATTGGTAGGATCGCTTCTCGCTGGCACGGATGTTCCTGACGTTTGCTCGTTGCCCAACGACGGAACTGGATTCCCCTTCGAGAGCGGGCCCGACACCCCACCGACAAGATCGCCTCACGCCGGTAAGGGTCCACCAACTTAGCAACCTGTCGATTTCCCTCGGTTTGTACTATCCGGAATTTCCGGATAGTTGCCTCGGAAAAGAGTTACCCATCGTCGTAAAGGTTGATTAGATAGTCATTTCCGGTTTTGAAAACGTGGGGACTTTCCCCGGGTTTTGGTTGAGTGTACGCACCGTTGGTGTGGGTCAAAATCGGTCTCGCGTCTGACCGTCTTGGTGAATTTGTTGCCACGTTAAACCATACGCATCAGTTATCCAAATTATGACATTTTGAGACTTTGCTGTTATACTATTCGGGCTCTCATTGTCTTTACTAATGAGCGAGTGTGTTTTGGCTTGCGATTTACACTGCCCGGAGCCCCAAAATGACCAACAAAAATAATGCGTCCGCCAGCGATCCCGGTGGCCTCGATCCAGATCAAACCAACATCCATGACGCGTCCGAATCTAGGGATCTGACTCCCACCCAAGACTTCAACACCTCAAAGCCCCAAAGCGGCTATTAGAAGACATCCGACTCGGCAATCGATCCTCCCCAAGTTGGCTCTAAAAGCCCCTCAGATCCGAGAGTCTCCGAAAGTAAGCCGCTACCAACTACAAAGCCCTTCGAGAACCCAGTACCAGAGAAACTGGGCCGATTTTTGATCCGAAAACTTCTCGGACGAGGTGGGTTCGGCGAAGTCTACCTCGCTTTCGACGAACAACTCCGACGGGAAGTCGCGATCAAGCTGACGTTCGGATCGCGGGTCGGTCCCAAAGCCGTAGATATGTTCCTCAAGGAAGCGCAGATGCTCGCCGAGTTGGAACACCCAAACATCGTACCCGTCTACGAAATCGGAACCACCGAGCGAAACGATATCTTTATCGTCTCGAAACTCATCGACGGAATGGACCTCGCCACACGGATCGAAAAGGATCGCCCCAGCCGAGAACTCTCCTTGGAAATCATCGCTGCGATCGCAGACGCGCTGTACTATGCACACTCCAAAGGTCTAGTCCACCGGGATGTCAAACCTGCGAACATTCTGCTCGATAAGAACGATCGTCCCTACCTAGCCGACTTTGGAATCGCCTTGCGTGAAACCGATGATGTTAAAGAAGGCAAGATCTCCGGAACGCCAGCTTATATGAGCCCCGAGCAAGCTCGTGGAGAGGGACACCGTATCGACAACCGCAGCGACATCTATAGCTTGGGGGTGGTCTTGTACGAACTGCTTGCAGGACGCAGACCTTTCAAGGGCAAGACCACTCACGAGCTACTCAAGCAAGCTCAAGTCGGTGAGGTTCGAACCCCCCGAACCTTTGATGCTACGATCACACGCGAGCTCGAGCGAATCTGTTTGAAGGCACTCTCGCGGCGTCCATCGGATCGGTTCGCGATTGCCAAGGATTTAGCAGAAGAAATTCGGTGGCTGATCCAAAACCAACTCTCCAGCGACAATTCCAATACGCTTCGCACACCCGCTGGAGTTGCCAATGCCGATCAGGTTGGACTCGACTCAGGCCCGCAGCGAACGCCCAGTGAATTGCCTTCGGCTGGCGAACTGGATTCCGCAAGCCGTACCAGGCCACTCAAGGTGGTGCCCAAGGGGCTGCGTTCGTTCGATGCCGGCGATGCGGATTTCTTTCTGGAATTGCTTCCAGGTCCCTTTGATCGGAACGGATTACCCGAATCGATTCGGTTTTGGAAAACACGCATCGAGGCGACCGATATCGACAAGACGTTTCGCGTGGGGTTGGTCTATGGTCCCTCGGGTTGCGGTAAATCGAGTTTGATGAAGGCTGGGCTGCTGCCAAGGCTCTCGACACGGATCGAACGGGTTTATGTCGAAGCGACCCCGGACGATACTCCAGCAAGGTTGCTCAAAGAACTGCAGAAACGGATTCCCGATCTATCGGCGACGAATCTAGCAGAGGCTTTGAGCATGATTCGCCGCCGAAAATTGGTCCCCAGTGGTGGCAAGCTCCTGCTGGTGATCGACCAATTTGAGCAATGGCTCTACGCGCATGATGAATACTCTGGCCAAGACTTAACCAATGCACTTCTTCAATGCGATGGAGAAACGATCCTAGCGATCGTTATGGTGCGCGAAGACTTTTGGATCTCTGTCAGTAGGTTTATGAGGGAATTAGATACCCCGATTCTAGAGCGTGAAAATAGTGCGATGGTCGACCTATTCGATTTGGACCACGCGAAAAAGGTTCTCTCGATGTTTGGTCGGGCATATGAAAAACTACCCGACGAAAGATCCCAGTGGAGCGAGCCACAAAAGGCGTTTCTGACCCAAGCCTCAGAAGGCTTGTCGGAGAATCGGAAAGTGATCTCGGTTCGATTGGCTTTGTTTTCGGAAATGATG